>NZ_AP024235.1:3017613-3326420 GCF_016756315.1 Alteromonas sp. KC3 | reverse complement strand
ATTGCCATTGAGTGGGGCTTAAACCCTGATACACCACCAGGATTAAACAAGGTAACCAAAACCCAATGATCACCCATCTTCTTGTCGAAAAGGTGTTAGTGGACGGCGCTTGGTTACCCAACCAAGTGCTAAGTATTGAAAACGGCATCTTTAAAAATATCGCGAGCTACCCCTATGTGAGCGACGAGGTAAAAGCGGGTATTTCACAGCATATCAAAGGCGCAGTTTTACCCGGGTACATTGATACGCAGGTAAACGGTGGAGGTGGGGTAATGTTTAATCATGCCCCTACTTATGAAAGCTTAAAAGTGATGGCGGCGGCGCACCTTCAATTTGGTACTACAACGCTATTCCCTACGTTAATAACTGACGATATAGACACCATTGAGCAAGCCGCCGATGCGATTAGCCAAGCAATAGCAGACAACCATGCGTCTATTGCAGGGGTGCACTTTGAAGGGCCGCATTTGTCTATTGAAAAGAAAGGCGTGCATTTACCCCGTTATATTCGCAAGCTAACTGAACGTGAAATGGCAACCTATACTCGCAAAGATTTGGGGCAAGTACTTGTGACTGTGGCGCCAGAAAACGTATCGTGCGATGTTATTCGCGAGCTAGTGAGTCATGGCGTTATAGTGGCGCTAGGGCACTCCAACGCGCCATTTGATGTGGTAGAAAAAGCCATTGAAGCGGGGGCATCTGGATTTACCCATTTATTTAACGCTATGTCACCTTTAACGTCGCGTGAGCCGGGTATGGTGGGAGCAGCAATGCTTCACAACAGTACCTGCGGCATTATTGTTGATCATCAGCACGTTCACCCTAAAACCGTGGAACTGGCCTTTAAAACCAAAGGGCCTAGTGAGCTTATGCTTGTGACAGATGCAATGGCGCATGTGGGGGCAAGCGACAAACGCATTGCGTTTTTTGATACCCATATAACACGTACGGGCGATAAGTTAACCACACCTGATGGCACGTTAGCGGGCAGCTGCCTAGATATGCATGGTGCACTGACTAATAGTGTAAACGACATTAATATTGCGCTAGAAGATGCCAGTATGATGGCAAGCACAACCCCTGCGGTATTTACCAAAATACATGATAGGGTAGGTGATATTGCCATAGGAAAGGCCGCTAACTTTGTTGTAGTCGATAGCGCAAATACGCTTCGCCAAGTGTATCTGCAAGGTACAAAGCAATTTGCTTATTCTGCAGGCCACAGCTGCTGCGATAACAATTGCGATAAAAGCGATGACATAGCGCAGCTAAGTGGATTTGGCGCATCAAGCGACTCTAGAGAATAATTAAAAATAAGAGACTTTTGACATGACAACACAAGCTCAATCAAATGTACCCGACACACAAGGCATAAGCCGATTTATACCCATTTTAAGTATTGGTTTATTGTTCTTTATTTTTGGGTTTATTACCTGGCTTAATGGCGCACTTATCCCTTTTTTACAGATGGTATGTGAGCTAACCGAAATACAGGCCCTACTTATTGCATTTTGTTTTTATATTGCCTACGTGGTTATGGCCTTGCCCATGGCCAAGATACTAGAAAAAACCGGCTATCAAAAAGGCATGAGTTTAGGTCTAGGCATTATTGCGGTTGGCTGCTTACTATTTGTGCCAGCCGCACTGACCGCCGTTTTTCCAATCTTTCTTTTGGCACAGTTTGTTGTAGGTAGCGGATTAACCATTCTGCAAACGGCATCGAACCCTTTTATTGTGCGCTTAGGTAACGAAGAAAGTGCAGCCGCGCGTATTGCGTTTATGGGGTTACTGAACAAAGCGGCAGGTGTGCTTGCGCCAATTGTATTTACTAGCTTGGTATTAAGCGGCTTGCCCGATGTTAATCAAGAGTCGCTTGACGCAATGCCTGCAGACACGCGAGCATTACTTATAAACGACATGTCGGTTTCGCTCATTCAGCCATACATCGGTATGGCCATAGCGCTTGGGCTATTGGCATTGGTGTTTATGCGAATCGCGTTGCCGTCTATTGAAAGTGACGATGATGCGCAAAGCGCAGGTGGCAATAGCCACGTTGCAACCACGCCATCGCAGAGCAAACAAATTTTGCAATTCCCGCACTTGGTATTGGGGGCGATAAGTTTGTTTTTCTATGTGGGCGTTGAAGTAGTGGCAGGTGACACCATAGGCTTGTATGGCTCGTCAATTGGCGTAGAGAACGCCACTACACTAACCTCGTTCACCATGGTTGCCATGGTAATTGGTTACGCCATTGGTTTGGTATGTATTCCGCGTTTTATCTCTCAACAAACAGCTTTGTTAAGTTCGGCGTTACTAGGCTTAGTGCTTACGGTTTGCATACTGCTTAGTTCAAATACCGATACCGGTATTTCAAACGCATTGTGGGGCTGGCTTGGAGTGCAAGCTTTACCAAATACCGTTACCTTCATTGCGCTATTAGGTTTAGCAAATGCAATGGTGTGGCCGGCTATTTGGCCGTTAGCACTAAATAATTTGGGCAAGTACACCGCGCAAGGGTCGGCGTTACTCATCATGGGGATAGCAGGTGGTGCCATTTTGCCTATGGTGTACGGCATTGCCAGCGAAGCTATTGGCGGACAAACAGCGTATATCATTATGTTACCGTGCTATTGCTTTATTGCTTACTACGCGCTGTGGGGGTGCAAAAAGCAAAACTGGTGAGCCTAAACAGCCAAATCAATTTGTTGAAATGTGCCGGTACGCCCATCCTCAAACAGGAAAAAACTATTGGCACGTACCACAGCTTGCAGCTGATTGTTGGCGTCTTTTACTTTAAAAGGCGCCGCGATATTGCCTAAATACAGCGCGCCTATACCCAGTGCGCTAAGCGGCGTAATGACATCACTACCCGAAGTATCTTTTTGATAAAACGCTAGGTTAGAAAACACCGGATCGCCTGCATCAATAAAGTGATTGTTGTCACTGTCATACTTGGCAAGCTCGTTAAAACCATTACCGGTGCGCGCACCAAATAGCTCGCTACCATCATCAATCTTTCCATTCATATTGATATCAATGGCCAAAAAACCTGATGTTCCCGTTGCAAAGTGCACGTTGTCTGTCTTTCCGTCGGCATCAATATCAAACGCTACTTTGTTGTGTGTAAGGTCAAGGCCCGAATGCGTTGAGTGGCCCAAATTAAGCACCAATGGATCGGTAAGTTCTACTTCACCCACTTTCAGCTCAAAGCGGTTATGAATGTAATACTGACGTTCTGAGTAATGCGACAACGCAATGTTGATGGTATCACCCGCGCTGGTAAGTAATTGCCCGTTTGCACTAAAGTGCCCTGATTCGTGTTCTAAATAGCTTTCCTCATACTGGTATATTAGGTCTGCGGTAGTCGATTGGCGCGCCTGCGCATTACCTTGATTATCATTCTGTGTACCGGGTGCATTATCAAGGTTTGAGGGGCTTGTAAGCGTAATTTTGTGCCCGGCTAATTGCTCTACCAACATCTTCAGTTGAGCCGTTTTAACATCCAAGTGTTGCGTTTCACTATCGGCAGGGGCATCTAACGTGTTTTGCGAAAGCTCATCAGAGGTGGTGTTTCCAGAGGGGACGCTATCTGTATTCGCAGGAGGCCGAGTGGCAAGCGATTCTTTTACCGAGACAGTTTCGCTGTAACTATGCTTATAGCCAAGCGTTATCTGACTTTGTGCAATTATCATTGTGTTGGCCCTATCTTTAGATTAATTCAAGGTACAACTCTGCTCAACTGTGTTATCGGCTTCAGCTAAAGAATCTTTATGGTTAGGTGAAAATAATTTCTTAACCGTTATCGGTGTTACTATTTGGAATAGCAACGAGAAAAGGCTCACGTTTTTCAAAGCTGGCACCGCGGTTGCAGCTTTCGTTATTCGTAAATTTATACAGTTAAATATGGGGAGTGTACTGTTGAAATATGTGGTTGTTGTTATGGCGTTACTGGTCAGTAGCGTATGTTTGGGAAAGCAGAGCCAATTTAAATCTGTGTCGGTTACCTCTGCAAGTGCACCAAAATCGCCCATCATGATCCAAGGGCCTATGCCCATTGAAGCAGAATTCTTCGCCAGTTTACTCACCGACGTTCGCATAGAAAAAGCAGGGAATGCCACGTTTTATATTGGTAGGTTGAACGACTATCCAGTGGTGGTAGCCAAAACGGGGAAGGGGCTAGAAAATACCGCTGCGGCAACGGCTATTGGTATTGAGCGTTATCGCCCCATAGCCATCATCAATCAAGGCACATCGGGCGGGCATGATCCCAAGTTAAACGTGGGTGATATAGTGCTAGGCAAACGCGCGGTAAATGCGAGTAACTTTAAAACGGCGCGTTTAGCGCAAGGACAAGGCTCAGACCCTATGCAATGGGTGCCTATGGATATTATGGCTTCAGAAGGAAGTGCCGGAGAGGGCGACAGTGCTGCGGATGCCGAGAAGGTGCGCTACTACCTAGGCAACAAAGAATTACTGGGCATTGCACAGTCGGTAAAACAAAAGTATACACGCGGAAAAGTGGTAGAAGGCACCATTGGCAGCGGTAACTTTTGGAACAATGAGTTAGACCGTATCGCTTGGCTTAATGAGCACCTTGGCACTAGTGTAGAAGAAATGGAAACATCGGCCGCAGCACAAATTGCATTGGCTTACGACGTACCTTTTCTGGGCATTCGCGTGTTATCAAACAACATCACCAATGGTGGGCATTACGACCCAACCACTTCGGTGGATTGCCAGCAGTTCGTTAAAGAGGTAGTTGAGAAGTTTATTGCGAATAAAGGTAAAACAGTTGGGCACTAAAGACGATTAGCGTGCTATTTGAGACCTTTGGTACAAACAAAATATGTGAACGCAATTAAAGTTAATCATGTTCAGGCTTATTGTTTGGGCATCTCCTGTTTTGCGCAATTCTTGTGTGTTGCGCCCTTTTTCGGCAGTGGAAGGATCTTCTGCCGACTTTATTCTCTTTTGAGCAAATTCATAGACAGGCGCTAGTTACACTAGCGCCTTTTTTGTGCCGTTAATAAGGGTTTAGGGGAGAGTAGAAGTTGTTATTGTTGCCATTTATAGAAATATCTATGGCGCTACCACTATGGCTGAACGTGCTTAAGTTTATAGTGTTTCCAGGGCTTAACCGAATGCGCTGTACGTTACTATACTGCACGGGCGAGCCACAAGTGAGCAATTGGCGCTGTGTTGACGCGGTTTCTCTAAATACATAAACATTGCCAGAGCCGTTAACAACGCCACTATTATTGCTGGTAACGAAAAGGGATGTGTTTTCATCAGCCGCAATAGCAAAATGATCTGTTGAGTGCTGTGCCAAAGAAACAACAGTTCTGCCCATGCGATCGCGCTCAGCAAAGTGCGTATCGGTTAGCGCGTTGTTTAGCATTGGTATAGACAATATACCGTTGCTAAAATTCAATGTCTCATGGCAGTAGTCGGTAACGACTTCCTCTGAAATTGCCCCAAGAATACCGTCTGGATCGTACACGCTGTCGGCCATTAGTGCCATGCCAGCCGATGTGCCGCCAATAACACCGCCTTTATCGAACACATGTTGCAGTGCGCTTTGCACTTTTGTACCGCTCCATTGATTCAAATAGTCAGACTGATCGCCGCCAGCAACAAACACAAATTCTGCGCTGCGGATAACCCAGTCCACGTAGTCTTCGTTGGCTTTGTTGCGAGTATCAACAATAAGCGTTATCACCGAGTCGGCCGCCATTAGGCCTTGCAAATAACTGTTGTAGCCGTCGCTGCCTGACGTTCTAAGCACTACCACATCGGCGTTACTGCCAACGTGACCAACAACGCGGTTACTGAATGCGCTATCCACGTCTGAGCCGCCACCCATTAACAACACCGCACCATCACTTTGCGTTAAATTAGTGCAGCTGTCGCTTTCACTGCCGGTCACGTAGCTTGTTAGGTTATTAGGCTTAGATGGGCGAATACCATAGCCGCAGTCGGCGCCTCCGCCACCGTTATCACCACCGTCGCCAGTATTAGGGAAAGATACATTTAAGTCATACCAACCACGCCCAGAGTAGCGAGTTAGTTTCAAAAAGTAGGTTTCTGCCGAGCTTGCTTCATAGCGGCCTGTCTCAGGTGCACTTCCGGTTTCACCAGTGGCAACTGCGCCGCCAGAGGTTTTGTATAGTGCCCAATCGAAGTCGTCTCGCGAATTGTGGTTAAGGCTTATGTCAATACTGCCAGCTTGTGCTACATCGAATACAAACCAATCGATGTCGCCTCGGCTAAGATTTCCTTCTACGGTTGTACCGCTGCAAATGCCAGTATTCGCCTGCGATTCAGTATCGTTAGATTCTGATTCACTGGTAATACATGCATGCGTGTTTGTTGTTAAAAAAAGAGCTGTTGCTAGTGTCGCCACCATGTTCATTATTATTTTTTTCATTAGAAAGTTCCTGAATACCAAATATATACAACCAGCGCTGAGCACTGGAAAAAATTAAACGCAGGTTATTCAGTTTTGACTATTCGTCGAACCACTCACTTAGGTGGTAGTCTGTAGAACATGAATGCAGGCCACTAGGAGTATAAATACAAATGCGCTGTGTCATTGCTTTCTCCTGATTGTGTGGAACTGATTTTGTGAGAGTGAAGTGTTGCTAATAAAATGTTAACAACAGCTTAAAAATACACCAATGAGGTGAATAGTCAAATCGCAAGATCAATAGGCAGTCTGTCGACTTCAATGAAATGTACGTGAAACCTTGGTCATATATATTAAAAATAAAATTAAGATATTTGATTTCCTGATGTTCAGGCAGTAATACATTTGCTTTTTAAATGTATTGATAAATATTTCCAATTTGTTGCACAAACGTTAGCTCACTATACTCAGTGTCGTTTTCTACCTTTCAATTAAAAAGAGTAAGTGGAATGTCTAATACCACCGCCCTACACGCAAAGCACCTAGAAGCGGGTGCGAAAATGGTCGATTTCTTCGGCTGGGATATGCCAATTAACTATGGTTCACAAATTGAAGAGCATCACGCTGTGCGTCAAGACGCAGGTATGTTTGATGTATCTCACATGACCATTGTTGATGTAAAAGGTGCACAAGCGAAAGCGTATCTTCAGTACCTGCTAGCTAATGACGTTGCTAAGTTGAAAGACAAAGGCAAAGCGCTATACAGCGGCATGCTGAATGAAGAAGGCGGTGTTGTAGACGACCTTATTGTTTATCACTTCGACGAAACTAACTATCGCTTGGTAGTTAACTCAGCAACGCGCGAAAAAGACATGAACTGGTTAATGAGCAAAGCAGAAGGCTTTGACGTAACCATTACCGAGCGCCCTGAGTTTGCCATGATTGCGGTACAAGGCCCTAACGCTAAAGAAAAAGCGGCAACGCTATTTAGTGCAGCGCAAAAAGAAGCGGTTGCAGGCATGAAGCCATTTTTTGGCGTACAAGCAGAAGACTTGTTCATCGCTACCACTGGCTACACAGGTGAAGCAGGCTACGAAATTATGGTGCCAGCTGAGCAAGCAGAAAGCTTCTGGCAAGCACTACTAGATGCAGGCGTTAAGCCATGTGGCCTAGGTGCACGTGACACGCTACGCCTTGAAGCGGGTATGAATTTATATGGCCAAGATATGGATGAAACCGTATCGCCACTAGCCGCTAACATGGGCTGGACAATTACTTGGGAACCGGCAGAGCGTGACTTCGTAGGGCGTAAAGCACTAGAAGCACAGCGTGAAGCGGGTACCGACAAGCTAGTAGGCTTGGTAATGACTGAAAAAGGCGTGCTACGACATGGTCTTAAAGTGAAAACTGAAAGCGGCGAAGGTGTTATCACCTCAGGTACGTTCTCTCCAACATTGGGCCACTCAATTGCCATGGCGCGAGTACCAAGTGATGTTGGTGAGACAGTTGAAGTGGAAATGCGCAAAAAGTGGGTTACAGTAAATGTGGTTAAGCCCTCCTTTGTACGCAATGGAAAAAGTGTTTTATAAGTTAACAGAGAATAACAGGAACGATTATGAGCAACATCCCAACTGATTTACGCTACGCCGCTACGCACGAATGGGTTCGCCCTGAAGGTGACGGTGTTTTCACTGTAGGTATTTCTGAGCACGCACAAGGCCTACTTGGCGACATGGTTTTCGTTGAATTGCCAGATGTTGGCGACGCCGTTAGCACTGGTGACGACATTTGTGTTGCTGAATCGGTAAAAGCAGCATCTGACGTATACGCGCCAATTTCAGGTGAAATCGTTGCAGTAAACGAAGACCTAGAAGACTCGCCAGAGCTAGTAAACTCTGACCCATACGGCGACGGCTGGTTATTCAAAATCAAAGCTGACGATGCGGCTGAAGTAGAAGGTCTACTTGACGCAGAAGGCTACGAAAACAGCATTGACGAAGAGTAATTCGTTACGCAGTTTTACAGATTCACAGTTTCAAAAAGGGGCCTAGATTTAGCGCCCCTTTTTAACTTAAAGATTTAACGCGCCCTTTGCGGCAACCATTACGAGTGCTTAACAACGTTATGTCGAATACTTCCCCTACATTGGCTCAACTAGAGCAAAAAGATACATTTATCCGCCGTCACATTGGCCCGGGTAAAGGTGAAATTGAAGAAATGCTGTCTGCCATTGGTGCAAGCTCATTAGACGATTTAATCGAGCAAACTGTACCGGCAGGTATTGCGCTACCAGAGCCACTAAAATGCGGTGAAGGTGCGACAGAAGTTGAAGCATTAAGTGAATTAAAAGCGGTTGCGCAAAAGAACAAAATTAACCGTTCTTTCATTGGTATGGGTTACTACGACACACACGTACCAAACGTAATTCTGCGCAACGTGCTAGAAAACCCAGGTTGGTACACAGCATACACGCCTTACCAGCCAGAAATTGCACAAGGCCGTTTAGAAGCCATTCTTAACTTCCAACAAGTTACTATCGACCTTACTGGCCTTGAGCTAGCGTCTGCTTCACTACTAGACGAAGCGACAGCCGCGGCAGAGGCGATGGGCCTTGCCAAGCGTGTATCTAAAAACAAAAAATCGAACGCTTTCTTTATTGCTAACGACGTACACCCACAAACTATTGACGTGGTTGAAACTCGCGCGGAAATGTTCGGCTTTGAAATCATCAAAGGTGCAGCAGAAGAAGCGGCAGAGCACGACGTATTTGGTGCGCTACTTCAATACCCAACTACCACAGGTGAAGTAAAAGACATCAGCGACATCATTGCTGCGGTACAAGCGAAAAAAGGTATTGTGGCAGTAGCGGCAGACCTAATGAGCTTAGTTATGCTTAAGTCGCCAGGCGAGCTAGGCGCAGACGTTGCACTTGGTAGTGCACAGCGCTTTGGTGTACCAATGGGCTACGGTGGTCCGCACGCGGCATTCTTTGCAACACGCGACAGCTATAAGCGTTCACTACCTGGCCGTATCATTGGTGTTAGTAAAGACACCCGTGGCCGCCAAGCACTGCGTATGGCGCTACAAACGCGTGAACAGCACATTCGCCGTGAAAAAGCGAACTCGAACATTTGTACAGCGCAGGTACTACTTGCCAACATGGCAAGCTTCTACGCGGTGTACCACGGTCCACAAGGCCTTAAAACCATTGCTGAGCGCATTCACCGTTTTGCTGACATTCTTGCTACTGGCCTAACACAAAAAGGTGCAGAAAAAGGCGTAGCCCTTAAGCACAGCACGTACTTCGACACGCTAACCGTAATGGTAAACAATAAAGAAGACGTACTAGCAAAAGCATATGCAAAAGGCATGAACCTGCGTGCCGACTTAGAAGGCGCGGTAGGTGTAGCACTAGATGAAACCACAACGCGTGAAGACATTGTTGCGCTATTCGACGTTATTCTAGGTGACGATCACGGATTAACAGTAGAAGGCCTAGACGCTGAAGTGACTACGCAGGAAGTGAAATCTATTCCTGAAGCGCTAGTACGTACAAGCGATATTCTTACGCACGAAGTATTTAACCAGTATCACTCAGAAACAGAGATGCTGCGTTACATCAAGAGCCTTGAAAACAAAGACTTGGCGCTTAACCACTCAATGATTTCATTGGGTTCGTGCACCATGAAGCTAAACGCGACTGCTGAAATGATCCCAGTAACATGGGCTGAATTTGGCCAGCTTCACCCGTTTGCACCACTAGATCAAGCAACAGGCTATCAAGAAATGATTGCCGAGCTAGCCAAGTGGCTAATTAACGTAACGGGCTACGACGCACTTTCAATGCAGCCTAACTCGGGTGCACAGGGTGAATACGCAGGCCTACTAGCTATTCAGCGTTATCACGAAAGCTGCGGCGAAGGTCACAGAAACGTGTGCCTAATTCCAAGCTCTGCACACGGTACTAACCCAGCATCTGCGCAAATGGTTAGCCTAAAAGTTGTGGTTGTTGCCTGTGATTCAAACGGTAATGTAGACCTTAACGACCTTCGTAAGAAGGCTGAAGAAGTGGGTGAGAACCTGTCTTGTGCCATGATTACATACCCGTCTACCCACGGTGTATACGAAGAAACCGTACGCGAGATTTGTGACATTGTTCACGAGTACGGCGGTCAGGTTTACATGGACGGCGCGAACATGAATGCGCAGGTGGGCATTACGTCACCTGGCTTTATTGGTTCAGACGTATCGCACCTTAACTTACACAAAACCTTCTGTATTCCACACGGTGGTGGCGGCCCAGGTATGGGACCAATTGGTGTTAAGTCGCACCTTGCACCATTCCTACCAAACCATACAGTGGTAGACGTAGCGACAGCAGGTAAAGACTGTGGTGCGGTTTCGGCAGCGCCATGGGGTAGTGCATCTATTCTGCCAATCAGCTACATGTACATTAAGATGATGGGTAGTGAAGGCCTACGCCGTGCAACCGAAGTAGCTATTCTTAACGCTAACTACGTAGCGAAGAAGCTAGAAGGGCACTACAAGGTACTTTACAAAGGTAACAACGGCCGCGTTGCGCACGAATGTATTGTTGACCTGCGCCCGCTTAAAGAAGCTAGCGGTGTTACCGAAGTAGACATTGCTAAGCGCCTAAACGACTACGGTTTCCACGCGCCAACTATGAGCTTCCCAGTAGCGGGTACGCTTATGATTGAGCCAACAGAGTCGGAAGCAAAGTACGAGCTAGACCGTTTCATTAATGCCATGATTAGCATTCGCCAAGAAGTGGCAAAAGTAGAAAGCGGTGAGTGGGATGCCACTGACAATCCACTACACAACGCACCACACACGCTAGCAGACATCTGTGACAGCGACTGGAACCGCAGCTACGACCGCATGCTAGCAGCGTACCCAGCACCAGAAGTACACAGAAACAAATTCTGGCCAACGGTTAACCGTATTGATGACGTATTCGGTGACCGTAACCTAATTTGTTCTTGCCCTAGCATTGAGAGCTATTCTGAGGAATAGGGTGTTGTCGATCTCGAATAAAGATTGCAACTATCGGAATTAAGTTTGCAACTCAAATAAAGTTTGCAACCGATAGTTGAATCTTGAGGTCAGTAAAAATTGAAAAAGCGAACCAGTTGGTTCGCTTTTTTGTTTTCTTACAGCCTTATTTAGGAGGAAGTACTTTTCGGTTATTTGCCAATCGAAAGCCTTCAGGTACGGGCTTAAATTTATCGTTATTTTCGGGCCAGCGTTTAGCTCTGCTTTGAAAAGCCCGAAGAGCTGTGATATCTATCGTAGCAGCTACCACGAAATCATTATCACCACCTCTTAAACGCGCGATATCACGCAGAAACCCCTCTTTTGCTGGTGAACGAACTCGACTGTCACCATATTTGCGATTGTTAACTAAAATTGTATAAGCATGAACATCTAGAGCCGCAGATTCGATTAGAGACGCGAAGGTATCAAGATCTCTATTCCAACTAAGCACCATCAATGCATCAACGGCCCCTTGGAAGCGAACTCGTGCTTTACTGTTCTGTAACTCTGAACAAACCATAACACCAAAATTAAAGCCGTCATGTATATATACAGGTTTTGGTGATTTCCCTAATGAGTCCCATTGCTTTCCAAACTTACTAGTAAGCTCTTTGTCCTCACCAACAGCTGGCTCAAGTTTAGGTTGTCTAATTTTTACAAAGGTAGGATAACCGAGACGGTTATCCGACAAAATCATTGAGGCCTCACTGTATATCTTATTAGCTCCAACGTGTTGGTACTCTGTTCCTGCAATAATGCTTATCCCTGCGCTACTTAATCTAGCAGCAATACTGTTAAGCCATCTCAGTGGAATTGATAGTTCAGGAAAAAGTACGTAATCAGGTTTTGGTTTTAATTTCAGAACATCGTTGACCAATTTAGAAATTTTTTGATAACGCTTTCGACTTAAATTTGGCTTGTTGCATGCTGTCGATGCCCAGTCGTTGTCCTCAGTGCGAAGATTAGTTAGCGCTACGATCACCTTGTCTTTGCTGCCCGTACCTACATTAATGAATTTCTTTCGGCGTGTTGAAGGCTTTTCATCAGCATCTTGCTCAGCAGCAAGTAGGGTTGGCTTTATCCATACACCACGCAGTACTTGCGTGTATTTTGCCCATGTAACAGAGGGCCCAAATACTGGAGGTTTTCCGGATGCAGAGGGTAAACCGACACATTCAGGGGCTAGCTCAGATATTTCCAGTGGAGATAATGGTCTGGTTGGGAAAAGGTACGGCAGGAAGCTATCGTTTTTCTTTTGCCCTTTTGTGACGTTGCCTAGTCTCGTTTTTCGGGTAGAGTTTATAAACTGCTCGAATATAGGTACTTCAATGAGCCCAGAATCACCGAGCAAATCCAGAATTTGTTTTTCTTTTTTTGCATTTCGCTTACCTACTAACTGCTCAGCGGAACGACTATTTATGATGTACTTATATGCTTCTTTTGCAAGGTCTGCTGATGCGACTAAAGGCGCTTTGTTTTCAAATTCTGCCACATCAAAACTAAGCTCTAGTAGTGCTTCGAAACTACTCAGTGTTTCGACAATTTGTTTTAAGAATAAGTTAGCTAGACGCTTTTTCTTGCTCGAACGTTCCCCAAGGAATAGTTTACTTGGATCATGGTAGCGTGTAGCGGCATCAATAAATAACCAGGTTAAGGTGCCTTTTATGTAGCCCCAAAGGTCTTTCAAGACTTTAGCGTCACATCCATTGATTCGAACTTTCTGTCCTCTGCCTACCTCTTTGGCGAGTATATCTATTGCTTGATAGGACTTCACTGCGATTTGTTCAGCTTGTTCCCATTCATTCATGCTGATTGCAAATCCAAGCAATCTAGGTAAGTAATTAAAATGAGCAAATAGATTGTCTGCTCGCAAGATATGATTATGAGCAAATTGGTAAAACTCTTCCCTTTGCTCTTTCCATTGATTCGGCGGTAAATCCCGAGCTAGGGTTTCTACGTGACGCAATTGTAGTGACCAACCCAAACGACGGATCGTTAATCCATCGGCTCTTCTTAAAGTATCTGCATTTTCACCCACACTTCCAGCAGCTGAGAGTACTTTAGCTGCGGTTGAATGTTCCAATTGGTCGGGCGAGGGCATGAGGCGATGCTCACTAGATAATTCGTATATTTCCTTTTCGATACTATCCAACAGGTCTAAGCCAGCACGGCCTTGCAGGATAAATAATTTTTGTTTGTCTGACTGAAGCGATATTGTGGAGTTACCTTGTACGTCATCGCCTTGATTAATTTCCCATACTTTATTGTTTTTGGGACTTTGTGCAATGCACTTTTCACCCATTCGCTCTTGTAATAAAAGCATAAAGTCTTGGCTATTTGAGATTTTCCCCGTATCGCGCAACACAAGGAACATATCATCAACGTAACGACCATAGTGAATAGGTGAGAGCTTTTCGACAATAAGCCGGTCCCACTTGTGCAATAAAGCATTCGAAATAACTCTGCTACATGTCAGGCCGATGACTAACCCTCCGCTAATTTTTGCTCTTTGACCACCAACGGATTTACCAAATTTGGTGGCGCCGCTGGCCCACGCATTAAGAAATAGTGATAGCTGCTTAGTGAAGGATTTTTCTTCATCAGATAAGTTCAAATCTAGAGCTTCTATAAGTGCTGAAGCGGAGGTAACTAGAGGGTCGATAAAATGGTAGTAGCTTTTCAAATCCAGAGATACAGCGATTATATCTCGGTCTTTTTCCAACTCTTCCCTTATTGTTTTTAAGCCATCATTACGCCATTTTTGGTAAGGTTGAAAATATGGTACAAAAGAGCCTACAGAGCTGACATGAAATGGTTTTTCATTATTTTCTGTAAACAGTTCATCATTACGAATTCTTTTGAGTCTGGCGCCGTAGCAGCTATCGTCTAGTTTGGCGTCAAACTTGTGACCAATCATATTGATCCACAATGCAGAAATAACGTGGGTATTTACAGGAAAGTCGCCGACAATTCTAAATTCAGGTACTACATTGTAATTTTTAAACAGGCTTTCAACCGCTCTATCAGGTTTTGAGAAATGAACGTGGCCATTGTCGCCTGAATCTGATTTTCTTTCAGTGGATAGCTTCTTGGGCAGTAAACGAAAGTCCCCAAGTAATTCTACATTTTCAGCAAAACCAGCATCGGCTTGCAATTGACCTAACAGAGCTTTTAGGTTGGTGAGTAGATCTTGCTCGTATTCAGCGAATTTAATTGCTGTTGGAAAGGTGTTTTCGAAGAAACAGTCGGCTTTTGCTTTTCGGTAGGCAACAAGAAGATCTTCTATTGTAAGGGAATCCCATCCCGAAAACTCTGCTTTGTAAGACATAAAAATTCTTCCTTGATTATTATTTTATAGCTTGTACTGAATTTGCTAGGCGTTTTTCCTTACCAAAGGGGGTGGTGTAAAAGCGCTGTTCTATGCCATAAACCAACAATTTCAAGTCTTCATCCGTTGAGATTTCAAACTTTTGATTCTGTTGATCAAATTTAAGTCTTTGCTCGCAGTATCCATCTATGTACTCAAGCATATTGGTTTTATCACCGGCTGACATTCCTTCAAGCGTTTTCATGGCAAGACCAATACGCTTTCGATTTGGCTTTGATACTTTTTCGATGCTGTAATTGTTGCTCAGTTCTATAAATGACTCATCTAAGAACTGTTCAACTTCTTCTTTAGTCGCTTCTTTGTACAGTTCATCTATGCCTTTAAATATACTTGAAATCGTTGCCAAGCTTTTGAATATTAAAGTATCCGCTGCTTTGAAATACACGGCATCAGGTAACACATTAATTACTAAGCGCGTTTGACTTTTTTCAAGCTCAGCCGTTTCACCAAACACCAGTGTTTTGCGCTTAACAAAAAGGCTAGGGGTTATTTTTTGAAAATAAAAGTCGTCGCCCTGAACAGCAAATAAATAAGCAATTTTAGAAAAATTAGCTTTAGTTAAATCATGGTAATCTTTTGAATCGAACTTTTTCTTCAATAGTTCTAAACCGTAGGCTTGGTTGCTAAAGCCTTCAATTTTGAACCACGAGTCTTCATCGAGGTTATGGTCAGGGTCGTATGGAACACAGGCGTTCAAATCGACTTTGACTGTATCAAATAGAGATTGATCCGAAACTAATTTAAAAGTGCGTTTTTTTGCTCTTGTTTTTATGTGTGCCAGTATATGGTCCATCATTACTCTCGCTCGATAAAAGTATAATTATTAATTCGATAAGCCAACGGTATTTGAATGTCATCAGGTTTTTTGTAGCGCGCTTTGCTAATCAGAAAAATGGCTGTGCCGTTTTTAGTCGTGATGTTGTAAAACTCATAACCAAACAACAAAAACAGTGGATTAAAGTAGAGTGCCTGCGAAAGAAAGGTGAATACGAACAACACCCCATACACAAACCACAGGGTTTCCCAGTTGCCTATGCTCAGCGCCACAAAAAAGTAGCCCAAGTAACTGGGTAGAAAGCTGTTATTTGCATGTTCAATACTAGCGACTTCACCCTCTTTAAATTCGTCTTTACCCAAGTATTGACTCAGCCAAATACTCAAACCCGTCGATAAGATGGGTATGGCCAAATAAAACAAATACGAGGCTGCGTTCGGAAGTTTAACTGTCCAACTGAAACAATCTAGTCCACCGAATAATTGACTAATCGTGATGCCTTTTTGCACCAAATAGATAATCACCAGTAGCGATGTAGCATTAGCTGTGAGTAAGACCCGAAACGCAGTATTAATCATTTTACTGTTACCTGGCCGTTCATTAACATGGGGAGAAGCCAGTCGCGTAAAGCCTTAAGATCTCGGCTTTGCTCCTTCAGCAATTCAATTTTTTTCACACTACCCATAACTGCGCCAGCATACTGTTCACGAATTATTTGCGGTGGATAAATAATATTAATCTTGGAAATTTGCGGTACTGTTAACTGTTGTTGAACCGACCCTGAGTTTTCGAACCCTATTCGTTTGACTGCCTCATCTAAAAATTTAATGTCTTCGCTATGATACGGTGTCAATACAAGTAATCGAATTATTGGGACGAATGGTTTCGTTCTCAATACAGCATAACCAATTGTTCCACGCGCAGAGACTGTAATGCTCGGAAATTCAATTGTGGCTTTGCTTGTGTAGCCATAAAGACCATCTTCAGTGATTCCATTTGAAAATATAGGGACTTGGTTATCATCTGTTTGTGTTTCAGAATATCCTGTCGGCTTATCTCCGCCGGCTTTAATATGAGAAATGTCACCTAGATTTTTTACTTCCCATCCCTCCGGTATTTCCCGTTTTAGGATTGGGTTGTATACCATTTTGCCACCGGAGGTCTTGTAGGAGTTGCCATTGGCATCGGGGAAGTCGAACTGTACAAACCAATAGTCGTATAGGGTTTTGGCCATGGCCTCCAGCTCGGCGTTGATGCGGTTATTGAGTTCGATTTTTTTATCGATGACACTTAATACATTGGCGATTTTTGATTGTTCATCACCTGTAATATCGCGAAAGTGGATTCCTGTGAGAATTGGCATCGTCAAAAATTTAGTCTGAGAGCCTTGTGACTTTTCCCGTAATCTCTTTAATTCGAGTTTTAGTGCGTAATAAACATAATCAATATTGAAGCCTTCTTTGGCGGTTAGAATATAAGTGCGCTGGTAAGCATTGAATTTCCCCTTATACCGACTTACATGAAAGTTCCCCCGGGCATTGTTACCAGCTACAAGCACAACATCATCATCATATGCAAAGTGATCTATCTGATCAGGGAATTCAGCGCAAGTAAAAAATGGATATTCTCCACCTGGAATCGCTTGATTGGCATCTAGTTTCCCAGTTGATATGTTACAAGCTAGACCTATTGTTTTATCCATTAAACTTTAACCCCGCCAACTGTTTTTTGATCTCCGCTTCTAATTCACGAGACTGGGAAAACATGTTATCCAAGTTATTGGTAAAGTCCTGCATTTTCTCTGCAAACTGCTCCGGGGTAATATTTACATATTCGATTTTGACATCAAAATACTGGCCTGCACTTAACGAGTAATTTTTGGCTTGAATGTCGTCATAACGCACAGCGACAGAAAAATCATCTACTGTCTCTTTGGCGTTAAAGACATCAATAATTTGTTGTTCTTCATCGGAGGTTAATACGGTTTTTTGGTTTTTGCCGTCTTTGACTTTTTCGCCCAAGTTGGAAGCATCTACCAGTACCACATCGCCATCGTTGCTGGCGTCGATAAACAGGATGGATACGTTAGTGCCTGTGGTGGCAAAAATATTCGATGGCATGGAAACAACGCCCGCCAGCATTTTGTTTTTCACCAAATGTTCACGAATTTTTTTATCAATACCCGATTGCGCAGTAATAAAGCCGGTTGGTACTACAACAGCCGCTTTACCATTAGGTTTAAGCGAAGCAATGATATGTTGTAAAAACAGCGAGTAAATTGCCATTTTATCTTTGGCTTTAGCTGGTGTTTTAGGAATACCAGCAAAAAAGCGTTCTTTGTTCTCTTTGCTGTCTAGCTCATCTCTAAAGTCGCTGAAATCGAGTTTAAATGGCGGGTTTGAGACGATGTAGTCAAAGCGTTTTAACTCTTTACCGTCTTTGTGATAAGGGTGCCAAACGGTATTACCCTGGATCACATTCGGGATTGAGTGCACCAAATTATTTAAGATCAGGTTTAAACGCAGCAGGTTTGATGATTTTTGTGAAATATCTTGCGTGTAAATGCTACAGCGATTTTCACCAATGGCGTGCGCAACGTTCATTAACAAAGTGCCAGACCCTGCCGATGGGTCGTAACAACTGACATTACGTACTGTGCCGCGCTGTTCTTTGGGTACTAAGATTTCCGCCATAATGCGTGCTACTGCATGAGGGGTAAAATACTCAGCGTATTTACCGCCAGAATTGCTGTTGTAGTCTTTGATCAGGTATTCAAAGATGGTGGCGTAGAAGTCGAATTTTTGAGTGAAAATACGCTCAAAACTGAACTCCACTAATTTATTGATAATGGCGCGGCAGAAGGCATCGCGTTTTGAGTCGTCAGCAATGTATTGGCTGATGCGGTCAAACAGCACCACTTTTGCGCCTCCATCGGTTTTTACTGCAAACACATCGTTATTGGTTATAGCAATGTCGATGAGGGTATCGTCAAACAGCTTGGCAAAGTCAGGGGCATTTTGCTGGCTAAATAGGTAGCTAATAAAGTGCTGCGGTTTCAACCGTGCGGTGTCGCCGCCCATTTGCAGTTGAAGCATGTCGAGGTCATCTTCCGACATAGCCGCGAGGACTTCTTCCCACTTGTCCGCCTTGGCAATGTTGTCGTCGAGCTTTTTCGCTTCAAAGGCGAACTTGTCGTTTAAAAACTTATACAAAAACGTTTGGGTAATGATTTTAAATTCGTTACCGTCATTTCCTAAACCATAGTTGGCACAGATGCTTTTTAAGCTATCAATCAGGGTTTTAGTTTTTTGCTGAAATTCTAATTCAACCATTGTAATTGTGTTTCCTAATTAGTGTTACCGGCACTACCAAATTTGGCTGCCGGTATTAAATTCTTTTAAATATTCCGCGACGACGAGGTGGTTGATATAACGAGATGCGTCTGCGTTAAGTTTGATATTTTGTTCTTTCATAAAGCGCGCTATTACCAGCGGCATCATTTGACGCTCGAAGTAACTTTCATTGTCGAGCACTTGGCTATTGTTGAGGACTTGCTCATCGGCATCTTGTTTCACGCCAACTAAAGCCTCAAATATTTTTCGCTCACTGTCTGAAATATCCCCACGTTCTTGCAAGCGCTTATGAATACGAGTGTATTTGGCATCACCTAGATACTTTTGTCGCAGCTGGTTGTTTTGGCGATTGAGTTCTTTCACACGGTCGTGAATTTTATTGAGCGCGTCAATGTTTGCAACCATTTCGTCCTGGGTGACTTCGCTGAGGTTTTTCTTCTTAAACAAGCGCTCTAGTTCTTCTTTCAAGCTAATAAACTGTGGATCTTGCTGATCAAAGTTGCTGGCTAGTGCTTCACGGGTTTGGCGCAAGGTACTTTTCAACTTGTCGGCCAGGACCAGTTCTTCTTCGCCGATTTTTACAAACTTGAAGATCACGTCTTCTAAAGCGCGGTTGAGCAGGTTGCTGGTGTCTTGGCCGCTCTCCAAATCGTTTTTGAGGTTTAGTAGGTCTAAATGGTTACTGGTTTCGCGGTAAAGCACATTAAGCTTGGCAAAATCCAGTTCATCCAGAAAGTCATACTCACCTTGCAGGCGAATGAGGTTATACAAGCTGCGAGCATCAGCTAAGGCTTTCTTTAGCGCCAGTACCGTATCTCGGTCTTGTATTTGGCTGATTTGGTTGCAGAACTCTTCCATGTTCTCTGTATCAAAGCGGAACAAAATATCTTTGATATGCTCGATTTCTTGTTTGATCTCTTCCTGAGATTTAAACAGGTCTGAATAGTGCTCCATCTCATCGCCAAGTTCCGACTGTAATTCGTCGAAATAGGCCTTGTTAGTGGCATCAAATTCTTTACGAATATCGGCAAAATCCACCACATAACCATAGCGAAAATCTTTGTATGTACGGTTTACACGCGTGAGGGCTTGAAGCAAGTTGTGTTTGCGAATAACTCGGCCAAGGTAGAGCTTTTTCAGGCGCTTGGCATCAAAGCCCGTGAGTAGCATGTTGTACACAAACAAAAAGTCGATTTTGCCGGCTTTGAAATCTTCTACCCAGTTTTTACGTTCTTCTTTTGTGCCGATGTCGTGCAGGATCAGGGCGGCGTTTTTTACTTTTTGGGCTTGTTTAGCTGATTCGGTATAAGCTGTTGGAGCAGGTTCAGTGACTTCGAGTACTTGGCTATTTGAGTCACCTACTTTTTGTGGAAGAATAGGCGTTTCGGCATAAATCTCATTGAATATTTCAAACATCTGCTTCGCTTGGTCTGAACTATCGCAGATCACCATCCCGCCAATGCTAGTATCATTCAATGCACCACGACTTTTTTCAAAGTCGTTCACTATGTAAGTGAGCATAGGTTCAACAAAATTTGGGTGGGCGTATATCAGCTTACGATCAACATCGCCCATTTTCACTTCGGCTTCTTCAAGGGCTTTTTGCAAATCGATTTTGTATTGGGTGCTGATCTCTTCACGGATTAAGCGCAAAGTGTAACCGTCGGCAATGGACGCGTTGTAGTAGTACTTATGAATGTAGTCACCAAACAAAGCGCGTGAGTTGTAGTCATCGCCCAATAGCGGGGTGCCCGTTAAGCCAATTTTGATGGCGTTGCTGTCAGACTGGCTCAAGTTGGCTAAAAAACTGCCTTTGGGGTTATAGCTGCGGTGAACTTCGTCTAAAAAGTACACGCGCTGTATCGCTACGTTGTAGTCTTGAGTGCTAACTACATCAGGGTCATCTTTAAACTTTTGAATATTTACTACGGTGATTTCTGGCTTGCCAGAATGATTATGGAGCACTTGTGTGGCTTTGATATCACGCGTAAAGGCATCCCGCGAGTTTATGGTGTGAACGGTTAAACCACGGGCGGTAAATTCATGCTGCGCTTGTTGCAGTAAGTCTAAGCGGTCAACAATAAAATAAAATTTAGGGATGATTTGCTGTTTTTGGAAATAGTCGGTTAAAAAGCGCACGTTGTAATAAGTAAGGGCGGTTTTACCACTACCTTGAGTGTGCCAAATAATACCTTTTCTAATGCCTTTGCTGAGCTTATTTTCAATAGCTTTGGTAGCAAACAGCTGCGGATAGCGCATGATATGTTTTTGTAATCCGTCAGTTTCCAACACATAGGTTAAGGCATAACGTAAAATAAAGGCTAAGCGCTCACGGGATAACAACGAAGTACATATGCGATTGGTCGGTCGTTCTGGTTGCTTGTTGGTTTGAAATTCTGGGTTACTACGGATTACTTCCAGATTGTTGTCTTTTAAGACTTTTAGCTCGTCATCATCCGACACTGACTTTAGCAGGGCGGTTAAATTTAAGATTTCTTCTTCGCGGAAATAGTTAAAGACTGGTTTGTGATAAGAACTACTAGCGTAAAAAGCACCTTGAACTGGTTCTGGGTCGCCATCATCGTACTCCATGTTATTAGAGAAAATCATAAACTGGGTGATGTTGGCAAAACGTTTAAATTTAGGGTTTTGAAAGCGTTTATTGATGCGGTCCCGCTCTGCCAAAATACCTTCGCGGTTATTCGGCTTTTTCACCTCGATAAACACAAGCGGCATACCATTGATGAGCAGCGTGATATCTGGGCGGAACTCTTCATCGCCATTCTGGCACGTTAGCTCGGTGACAACATGGAAGGTGTTGTTATTAAAGTTTTCAAAGTCAATCAACTTGGTATTTGAACGCTCAGACAGGCGCTCAAAGAAAGCTCGACCTAGGTCTTCATTATCAAGGAGTAGTTTTACATCTTCTAATAGTCGACCAGATTCAGCTTCTTCAATACCTGGGTTAATTTTGCTGATAGCGGTTTTAAATAATTCAGGGAAGATATTGGTATCTAGATCCCAGCTTTGTCCTTTAAGTGATAAGTACTGGTAGCCTAGACGCATTAAATGCAAAATAGCTGGAATCTTAACGCGAGAATCTTCATTAAATTTCATAACATTCCTTATTTTTGTTTTTGTTCTTCAATCCACTTTTCCAAATCTATGCGCTTAAAACGCCAACTTCCACCCACCTTAAAACCAGGCAATTTTCCTTCACTTGCAAGTCGATATGCCGTCTTTTCATTTAGCTTTAGGTAGGTGGCGACCTCTTGAATGGTCAAAATATCATCGGCCATGTTTAATCTCTGTATGTGAACAAATTGATAGTATGAGAAAATTGAGGAATTGGCAATTGATCGCAAGCGATCTTGATTGTCTTTTTTGCTGCTTTTATGAGCGATAAAAAATATCTTAAAAAAATTTTCAGCCAATTTTGGCTATGTCTTAAAAATAGCGGTTTAGAGAAGTCTGGTCGATTCAAGAAGGTGAAGCTTTGCTGATTGGAGATGCCGTTTCTGTGCCCTCTCTTATAAAAGTAGGTAAGTGTGACTTACCGCCGTCTTCAACAGATATTAAATATTTAGATGAATGGCGTGATGAGTGGAAAGATGTTGCCTTTCAAGAGCTAATAAAGACGTGGGGCGTGTAACGCAACAAACAAAAGGGTTTGAAATTCTGGCTGATTGCAATGGTACAGCATAATGCTTTCAGCCTCTCGCAATTGGCTAGGTACTAAAGTGAGCTGATATGTGTTCTCTCAACCCTTAACTTGAAATTTATCTATCGTTAAATGTTCAATATTGGACTTTCGAAATCAAATTTAGGTTCAATAGTTGCCAGTATGTGTTTTTGAGATTCCTTAGTGCACTACGGTAAATATGGACAAACCAAAACACGACCAAGTTTCTAAGTTTACATGGTAAAACTCTTTTTCTTGCTATGCGATAACACAAATATCTATAAAATTGCACAGTTGCAACCTGCTAAGCGACCATTTTTTGAAGGTTAAACTTCCTTTAGAACTTACATCTGTTTGTGGTTTATTACAGATTTTTGCGTAGAAAATCTAGTTAATAAACCTTTGAGTAAGCTTGAAGGGCTAGACGAATTGTCAGCTCCGAAAATATTAGCATCACCGAAAACAATAAAAGAATTTTTAGCTCTTGAAACAGCTACATTTAGCATATTGCTTCCGCGATCGTAGAATTTACTACCGCTACCATCATTTGAAGCATAAACGGAAGAAAACAAAACCACATCACATTCAGCGCCTTGAAAAACGTGAACCGTCCCCACTTTTATGCCTACAAGTCCGTGCTTATTAAGCGCTTGGCGAATAATTTTTTCCTGCATTTTGAAGGGAGTAATGATTGCAACAGCTTTTTCAAGTTTGTTATCACATGCTAGGGCCTGCTTATTTTCAATGATCCACTTACAGATAAACTCAGCTTCTATCAAGTTAATGCGGCTGGTTCCGAGGCGTTGAGAAAAGCTTACATGATTTACAAACCCCATCGATGGAAAAAGTTGTTCTTTTGAGCTTTCACCACGCAAGGGCTCCAAATGCCCTTTATAGACTAGTTTATTACAATAATGAACAATTGAATCGTAACAGCGCCTATGCTCGGTTAAGAACAAGCCTTTTTCGAGGTCCTCAAACTGACAGTAATGCGACTGTCGTTGGGCAACTTTCATTAAATTACCACTACTTGCAATCATCTCGCTGTCAAGCCAAAACGATTCATAGTCAAGTTGCTTATTAATCAAATTAGTTAACGTCAAATTTGCTTTGTCTACCCCTTTGGAAAGACTCCATACAGGTTCTATTTGATTGACATCTCCCACTAGTAAAGCTTTTTTGGCAACTAAGAAACTTGCCGCTGCGACATGAGGAAGTGCTTGACCGGCTTCATCAACAATCAATAGGTCAACACTATCAACCATAGGTGTACTTTTCCAGCCGTCCCCATCCTTTTCAGAAACTTCAAAAAAGTTAGGAAGCATGTTGAATGTCGCGACAAAGCAGGGGGTTAATTTTGCGTAGCGTCGATAAGCTTGGATTCTCTCAGCTGGTGTTCTAGGCTGACTATTCATTCGAGAAGCATCATTAATCCAACGAGCTTCCCAATAGTGAGTAGCCAACTTAAACGCTCTAAAACGCAATTGAGTGTCAATTCTATTGACTAAGTCGCCATAAGTTATTGTTTCTATTTTCTGATCTAAAGACACATTGCTTAATAAGTCAGTTAGCAACAGTGAGTCCTTTTCGAGTTGCTCTTGGAATGATAGTGCCGTAATGTATTCGTTTTCAAGTTCTGCTAGATCAGTCGAAAGTGCTATGCTTTTAGTGCTGATCGTATGGCGAATAATATTATCTGTGATTAAACCAGCGTCTAAAGTATTGATGGACAGAAAAAGTTTACGGGCTAGGATTTCATTGTTTAAACTCCATTGCCTTTTGACTGCTGGGATAAATGAAAAAAGTTTTGCAAACCAAGGTCGTTTTTGCCACTGAAGCAAAAATTCTGTGATAAGAGATTCATTGTTTGCAATGGCACATTCTAGCTTTCGTTTTTCACTAGATAACTTTTCGATTTGAGAATATAGATTCTCTTTTGAGCCATATCGCTTTTCGCAGATATTCAATTGCTGTTTTGTATTTAAAAACTGTTTTTGAATATTTTGCTGCATTTGAGTGCACTGACATAGCGCTTTGTAAAGTGAATCTTCAGCTTGCTTAACATCGTCAACCTTGTTGTCGATGCTCCATGTATTAAAAGACATTAAGAAATGTTTTTTCATCTCTTCGATGGGCACATCACTTTCCATCGCCTGCATGATGCCCGCCCCTTTTTTAGTAACATAAGAATACGGGTTTTCTTTATTAGCCTTATTGTCTCCACAGGCATAAAGGCCATAGGCATTGATATTTGGTAACCAACGTCCTTTCAATGCCTCCTCAACATTAGTCTCTTCAATCTTACTAAAACTATCTAGAATATTCGTTACAGCCTGATTACTACTTGAAGTTGCAACGACAATCGGGGGTTCTTTTCTTAGTATAGCAGCACGTACCCATGAATCTGCTACGACTGATCTCAGCAGCGTCGTTTTGCCGGTGCCGGGCGGCCCGTTAACAGCTAGCAAGTCTCCTTCATCCATCCTTGCTACGTAATGAAGAGCATTGCGCTGTTTTTCCGCTAAAGGAAATTCAGCAGTCATTTGCCCAACATGGTTTTTACATTCTTCGATATCAAGTGTTAGATCTCTATATGGCTTTTCTGCGGCAGAGTGAATCGAAAATACTTTTTTGAATAATTGATTCAATTCCGTACCACGCAAAATCGCATCATATATTTTCAGTATATGAAAGCCTGCGACAATAGGCGGCTCAAGTAAAACTAAACTAATATCCTGACGAATTTGATATTCGTCGAGCAACTCATAATCTTGTAATGTAGGTGACAATTCATCTTTTTTATTAATGATTTTATCGGCCAACAAACTCGCAATCATTCGATCACAATAGTCCGTTAATTCAGTCCAGTTCGCTGCGTTGAATGGGTTTTGATCAATAAACTCATCCATAGTACTCACTTTTCCGAATGGGATTTGATCTGATTGATTAGGAGCTAAGCATTCTCTAGGAACGTAAGGCGGTTTGTCACTGGGTTGTAATTCACCAGTTCTATTTAAGCGAAGTTGTGCGACTATTGGAGCAATTATGGGGCTTGGTTGACCTACAGATTTTCCTGCTGAGACTTTTATCAAATCGACCCTTGGCATCAGAACGATCTCAATTTGCTTTGTTGTCTTATCTACTTTAAGTATCTTAAAAATGGCCTGAGTTATTTCGGAATCTAATTCCCCCGACTGCCAAACGTTCGACGCAATAGCAAAAGGTGCATCTCTTTTAACTATGCTATGCTTGCGTGGTTTTATTGCATCTAGCAGTGACTGGGTGTTTGGTGACAGACGTTCACTATCGATTATAGACCGCCTAAAATACTGAGCGAGATTAATAAAATGTTTATTAGTTGTCATTACGATTCCCTGTAGTGTATTACTAATGTGGTATTTTTTACTTCTACAAGATTGGCCGAATACTGTAGCTGTTAGGCGCTATCTCTGTGCACGATACCCAATACTTACTGAATCCTAATCCCCCGAATATCTCCATCCATCACAAGCGCCTCGACCAACCCATTTTCTTCATCCATTTCAAAACGAATACTACTGCCATTCTTCGCAAAAAATAGGCCTTCACCTTCATGAAAATACTCTTCATTTTCAACATAAGGTATGGCGTTAAGCATAAAACCGTTGGCTGTTTTTTCTAACACCACATCAACAATAACTGGTTTGGTTACCGCATAGGTGCCGATGTATTGGCTTAGTTCGTCTTGGCTAATGGGCACTAGTGTTTTAATTTCAGCTTCTGAGTAGCCAACGTCCAACGCTTCTTTTAAGCGTATTTCTAGTTCAGTGATTAACTGCCTACCGTTGTTGCCATTTGTCATAATGGCGTAGCCATTGCCCGAACCTAGCTCAATGTATAGCTGCGACATAAATCCAGCATCTGCGCCGCCGTGGCCAAAGCCTAAAATCTCACCGTTGTCATCCATATTGATGAAAAAGCCTATTCCTACATTGGGTGGCTCAATACTTGGCGTATTGTTGGTTAACATTTCTTGTGCGGTAGCTTGCGATATCCAGTCTGTGGTTTGCCCCAAATACGCACTGCGTACACTACTTGCTAACTTCAACATGTCTGATGGCGTACTCCACATGCCAGCTGCAGCTAGTGTGGCGTAGGTATGCGCACCACCTTTAATTGGCGAACCGTCACCGTCGTAAGGGGTAGCCATATTGTTGGATAGGTTTGTCGTTATGGGTTGTTCGTATCCTGAACGTGTCATGCCTAAAGGTTTGAATAAAAGCCGTTGCGACATAGTCGGCAAAGGTTCGTTAGCTAAGTCTTGCAAGGCAAGCTGCGCCAGCGTGGTGCCGCCACCTGAATAGCGCATCTGCGTGCCTGGCTTAATATCAACTATTACTTCGCTGGTGTTTGCAGGCTCGCTTCCTTCTAACACTTGCTGCAAAGTTGGCACTGGCTCACCAGCGGCGTAACCGGGGAAGCCGTGCACTGTAGTGCCTGCTGTATGGCTTAACAGCCGGCGTAACGACACCGCCTCTTGGCCTGTCCATTCGTGTTCGGGCAATTGCCAGCTGGTAAGCAAGTTATTTATGTCGGTATCTAAATCAATGGGGTTATCTTGGCGATACTTCATCAATACTGCTGCAAATGCGGGCTTAGAAATACTGCCTGCTTGGAATACTGTTTCTTCATCAACCGCCAATTCGGTTGTTACGTCTTTAACACCGCTTTGCATAGTCCAAGCTAGCTGTCCATTTCGCATAAATGCGACGGACACCCCTGGCACCTTGTAATGCGCCAGTCGTTGTTCTAACGACTGAAAATTAACCGCTTGCCCTTCAATGCGAATACGCCCTGCTAGCCCCGTCTTTAAAAGGTTGGCTTCTTGTGTTTCTTCGACAGGTGAGGGGGAGGCCGTTAAGGTTTCAGGTTCCGCGCAGCCTAAAAGTGATGCTAGGCAAATGGAAAGTGTTATAGCGGTAAGTGTTTTGGCTGATTTCATTATAGGTATTCCGTTACGCGTTTTCATTCCAAAGTAGTCACAGAGTACGTTGCTGGCATTACTGCGTCAATTAATCTGCTACGCGACAAAAATTGCAGCGCAAGCATATACATGTAATCACTTTACTTAACTCGCTTAGTTCGCAATTTTTAAAACATTTATTGCGTTGTGTTCATTGTTTCATTATGATGCGCGCGTTCAATTAATCATCAACTAACTGTAAAGGAGTAAATATCATGACAATTACATCATTTCCTTTGCAGGTCTTGTCCGTTAAGTAGCAGGAAGCTATCCAACTATATTTAGCTTTCTTGTAAAGCTGCGCCCCGGTCACATACCCGTTTAAAAAGACCTGCCAATTCATCCTTCGTTATAAATCCTTATTTTCTAAATAAAGAGAAAGGAATTGGTACTATGGGCAAATCCGTCCAAAAAATTACTGAAAACGTTAGCCTTATTGCGTCTGCACAAACGTGGATTGAAGGGTTAGCAATACAACAATTAATTAAAACGTCAGAACTTGTCGGTATGCAGCGCGTTGCTGGTATGCCTGATTTGCACCCTGGAAGAGGCTATCCCATTGGGGCAGCATTTTTCACGACAAACAAAATTTACCCTGCTTTGGTAGGTAACGATATTGGCTGCGGTATGTCGCTTTGGCAAACAACAGCGAAAGTATCCAAGGTCAATTTGGATAAAATGGCTAAGCGATTTAGCCACGTTGAATTGCCACTAGACGAAAGCTGGGCAGATACGGTTAATGTTAGAAAACGTGAAAAAGGTATAGCTATCAATGCGTATGATCATGCGTTAGGTACTATTGGTGGTGGCAATCACTTTGCCGAGTTTCAGGCAATTGAAGAAGTGTATGACCACGCCGCGCTAGATGAGTTAGGGCTTAACAAAACGCACTTGCAGCTTTTGGTGCACTCGGGCTCTAGAGGGTTAGGGCAGTCGATTTTGGTTAATCATGTCACTACGCATAATCACAATGGTTTGAATGTTAGCGATACGGGTAATGATAGCGATGACTTTACCGATTACATGGCCAAACACGATGAGGCTGTGCGTTGGGCTGAACTAAATCGCGAGCTTATAGCGATGCGCTTTCTAGCGGCTATTCGAGCAAAAGGAACATGCACGCTAGATGTAAATCATAACCTTGTTTCACCCAAAGAAATTGATGGCATACAAGGCTACTTACACCGTAAAGGGGCAACGCCGAGTGACCAAGGCTACGTGATGATCCCGGGCTCACGCGGTGACTACAGTTACCTTGTAAAACCACTTACGAGTGCCAATGCAAACATGGCGGTTAGCCTGTATTCGCTTGCTCACGGTGCGGGTCGAAAATGGAAACGTGGTGAGTGTCACGGCAGGCTTGGGCACAAATACAAACGCGATGATTTGTATCGCACGCCGTTAGGGAGTCGTGTAATTTGTGGCAACAAAGAGTTGTTGTACGATGAAGCACCTCAAGCCTACAAAAAATGCGAAACCGTTATTAGCGATATGGTTGATGCAGGGTTAATAGAGGTTGTCGCAAAGCTACGCCCCGTTTTGACCTTTAAAACCAATGGAGATTGTGCATCATGATCTTATTGCAATTATCTTCAGGGCAAGGGCCTATTGAGTGCTGTAAAGCTATTGGTTTAGCAACAAAGCTAATTACCAAAGAATGCAATGCAAATAAAGTTAGCTGTAGTGTGATTGAAGCTGTGGAAGCCAATGCGCCAGGTTGTTTTAAGTCGGTACTGTTAAAGCTAGATGCTGCGGAAACGCATACTGCTAAACAATTAGCCCTTGCGTGGCAAGGGCCAATGTTGTGGGTGTGTGAAAGTCGTTTTAGACCAAAGCACAAACGCAAGAACTGGTTTTTCAGTGGGCAGGTGTTTGAAGTTAACGAAACGGAAATGACCGACCACATCACCTATCAGGCGTGTCGTGCATCGGGTGCTGGTGGTCAGCACGTAAATACAACCGATTCGGCGATAAGGGCTACCCACACTGAATCTGGTATTTCAGTACGTGTTGAAAGTGAGCGCAGCCAACACGCAAACAAAAAGCTAGCGAAAGCGTTGTTGTTTCAGAAGCTTGAAATGCAGAAACAATCACAAATGAGCTTGCAAGAAAAAGTGCGTAGGCAGCAACACTGGGAACTTGAAAGGGGAAACCCTGTAAGAACCTTTAAAGGAGAAAAGTTTGCCCTAGTGACTGCATAAAGTCGCTAGGGCAACGCCTGTTCATCAGGTTTAGCTAACGCCCAATAGAAATTGTCCAACATGATTCGTCGTCGTGATGTTGCTTTGCGCTTACATTGATATCAACAAACTGTTTTATAACGCTTATGTTCGTAGTGGTGTGAGGCGTTGGCTTGGTGGTGGTAAAACTACCGCCACCTGCTAGCACCATAGGAATAAGTAGCTGGTCAGCCAGCTGCTCTTCTATGGCCGCGTTTGAGCGAACAAAATTTTTTACACGGCCAGCGCAACGTTTTGCTACGCGTTCTGCCGATACTCCAAATTCACCCACCACTTCAAAAACGCTTGTGTGTGTATTGCTGGAAAGGCGCAATTGAAAGCTATTACCAGGGCCGCGCGAGTCAACATTAGTTACTAAGCTTGCGGCATCATGCCAGTTTAATATAGCTTTGGCAGTTTTCACTTCTCGCTCGCCTATGGAAAGTGGAAGCTGGCTTACCAAGGCATGTAGCTGACAGTTTTTCTGGTTTGCAGCAAATTGTCTGGCAGCCTCATTCAACCTTAATTGGCTTAAACTTACGGATGGAGCAATATCTATTTCCCACTTGCCTCCGCCAGCAGGGTAGAAGCCGAGCGATGAGCGCTTAACCTTGCAATAAATGCCCATGTGTTGCAAAAGCGGTAAATAAGAATGCTCCAAGAAGCACAACGATGGCGACATTCCGTTATGAGTACCGCCCTCAAAGGTCACTCGTGAAGCTCCATTGGCCAGCGCCAAAACAGGCAAAATGGTTTGGCATACCAACACTGTGCTACCTGCAGTGCCAATAGCAAAACGATACGCTCCAGGTTGCACCACACCGGGAGTAAAGCGTATATGCTGAGCACCTAGTTCAACACCCTCTGTAGTTGCGTTACATATTGCTTGTGCAGCCATCACAGCTGTTAAATGCTGTCGCAATAAGCCAGGTTTTTTGCGGTTGGCCCGAATGTTAACAATTTCAATTGGCCGCTTTGTGATGATCGATAGGGTCAGCGCTGTCCGTAGCACTTGTCCGCCTCCTTCACCTTGTGCGCCATCAATTACTAAGTACGTCATTGTTTATCCCTTAACGCATACTACTTGCTTTAGGGTGTACACCACCTCGACCAAATCTTTTTGAGCTTCCATCACCTTATCTATGTCTTTGTAAGCATGCGGAATTTCATCAATTACCGATTCATCCTTACGACACTCTACACCTTGTGTGGCTTCAATTTGGTCTTTTATGTTGTATACCTTCTTTGCCTGAGTTCTAGACATTACACGGCCTGCGCCATGACTACAGCTGTTAAAGCTTTCTGGGTTGCCAAGCCCTCGTACAATGAACGAACGCGCTCCCATACTTCCCGGGATGATGCCCATCTCACCCTTCTCGGCGCGCACTGCACCTTTACGGGTAACAAAGCAGTCTTTTCCAAAATGTCGCTCTCGCGAGATGTAATTGTGGTGGCAATTCACCGCAAGCTCAGCAGTTGAAAATGGCGTTGGAATTTGTTTTCTTAATGCTGCAATGGCATTAATCATCATAATTTCGCGGTTCTTGGCTGCATAGTCCTGTGCCCATTCTACTGCTTCAACGTAATCATCAAAGTATTCACTGCCTTCTTCAAGATACGCCAAGTCTTTGTCTGGCAAGTTGATTTGGTGGCGCTCCATTTCCTTTTTAGCCAGCTCAATAAAATAGGTACCAATGCGATTACCCACGCCGCGACTACCTGAATGCAGCATTATCCAAACGGCATTGTTTTCATCTAAGCACAGCTCAAGAAAGTGGTTTCCAGTGCCCATGGTGCCTAAATGATTTACGTGATTACTCTTTTTGATCGCAGGGTGCTTTTCACAAATACGCTCAAATCTTGCTTCAAGCTTCTTCCATTCTGCCGCCACAACATCGGGTATATTATGCCAAGCCCCTTTGTCTCTGGAACCTCTGGCTCTCGCACTTCTTCCATGAGGAACAGCCGCTTCAAAAGCGCTTCTTATACCAGATAGGTTGTCCGGAAGTTGGCTGGCAGATAATGTAGTTTTGGTCGCCACCATTCCACAGCCAATGTCCACACCTACAGCAGCAGGAATAACAGCGTCTACAGACGGAATAACACTTCCAATTGTAGCGCCTTTACCCATATGTACATCTGGCATCACGGCTATATGAGAGTGAACTAGTGACATTCCAGCAATGTTGTTCAACTGCTCTTTAGCTTTGTCTTCAAAAGGAACGCCATTTGTCCATGCTTTTATGGTTGCTTTTCCTTTGCTTTCAATAACGTTGTAGTTACTACACATTATTTACTCCTTAATTTTTTATTAGTTGTTTGTTAGTTGTAGTGGTGCGTCAACAGCGGGCTGCAACATCTTGTTCGCTGCAGCCCTTTCCGTTTCCTATTTTTCATGCTCGTTTGCTACGCTATTTTCACTACGCCATTCATCAGGCCTTCTAGGCCGCCATACACCGTCAGGTTGCCAATTTTATCTGACACCTTTTCAAGCGCTTCTAGCTCTTTCAACCGCATCAAAGTAGGGTTGTTTTCCATCACTTTGGCTGTATTGTGCAAGCTTCTGGTAGCTGAGGTTTCTTCTCGTCTCTTAATAACATTAGCTTCTGCGGCTTTCTGTGCTTCTACCACCTGATTCAGGATGGCTTTCATTTCGCCGGGCAAAATAATGTCCTTCACACCTACATTTATTAGCGATATACCTATTTCTTTCAGTTGTTCCGATACCAACTCTTTTACCGTTTCGTTAACGTACAACTTATCTAACAGGATATCGTCTAACGATTTAGTTCCGACGGCTTCTCTAAGTGCCAGCTGCAAGGTTTTGTAGACATAGTCATCAACCTTATCAACGCTTCGCGCTGCTAGCTCTGGGTTCTGCACTCTAATGCTTGCACTCAGGTTTATTCTAAGGCTCACTCTGTCTTTACTCAGAATTTCCTGTCCGGAGATTTCGAGCATCTGAGTCTTGCAATCAAATGCCTTAACCTCAATGGTGTGATTGAATTGCCAAAAAGCGTGTTGGCCAGGCTCCAATCTTTGGATGAACTTCCCATTCACATACAACAGGCCAACGTGCTCTTTTGCTACGGCTACGTCAGCAATTGGCTTCGCTGCAACTGTGCGATTGCTTCTTATCAATCTTGAAGCGCTGTTTGCGCCTGCCCGATTAATTAGGAATAAGAGCTTTTCGTCGACGGCGAGGTTGTCGTCTATCGAAATCGTTTCCAGTCTTAATTCGCCAGCATCTTTCCAGAGGTATATATGCTCACCCGGCGCAACGATGCCTTGCAGCAAATCATTTACGTACAGTAATCCGGCCTCGCTGCTTGCTAATTTCCAATGCAAGATATGCTCGCGCAAAGTTTCCCTGTTTCGAAAGAGCCTATCTGCGTTCTTTTCAGAGAAATACAGTTCATCGATGTCGAAAGTGATAAATTCAAGTTCATTTTTAAAGTCCCACATTTTGTACTTTCCTGGCAGCAGGACACTAGTCAGCTGTTGATTCTTGAACATTAATATTCTTTGATTCTCAGCGACGGTTACTGTTTTTCTCATTAGATTATTCTTCAACATCACTAATTTCCTTTTATTCTTTTCTCCACTTTGGCAAACGTCTTGTAGCTAAGTGGTGTTAGTAAGGGTTAACTGCTTTACTGACAAAGACGTTAGAGTATGAATAGCAGGGAGCATCCAGCTTGCTGCGAGTCGTTTCTCATTAGCGTTCGTCAGTCATTGGCAAAAACGGCTTACTAACGTGTTTTACAATGTGTTTATAGGGTGGGACTTGAACCCACAACAATCGAATTAAATGTTCGATGCTCTACCAATTTGAGCTACCTGTATTTAAGGAAGGATTCGAACCTTCGCCAACGGTTTAACGCCGTTGCTCTATCCAGCTGAGCTACTTAAATAGTATTAAGATGGGAGTCGAACCCATGACCGACGAGTGTCTATTCGCTGCTCTTCCAACTGAGCTACTTAATACGCTGTTTGATTAGGTATGCGCAGTCACAGAGTTCAACGCACCAGTGTGAATTTTTGAATCACAACCGCTTAATCAGACTCTTTCTGTACTTCAATCAATGTGCCAATCTCTGCTTCAAAAGTTATTTTTTATTTAAGTTTCTGTTTTTGTTTGTTTATTTATTCTATTTTGATTGTTTTGAGGTGCTTTTTTAACTTGACCAAAATTAGATTTTGTATTTATATGGATAGTGATTTATCTATTTGGATATTCGGTTGTGAAGAGTACTGTCGTAGTAAGCCTGATTGGCACTCAGTTGGATTATGTTGGAAAGCGAGTTGATCGCTGGGATAAATGGCGCCCCAATGTCAGTTTGTGCAGTCAGGAAGATTTGGTAGTAAACCAACTTCACATGCTACATGATAATCATAGTACTAAGTTGGCCAGTGACGTAGCGAGCGACATAGCAGGTGTTTCGCCCGAAACAGATGTTGTGCTGCATAATGTGAACTTTGCCAATCCGTGGGACTTTGAAGAGGTTTATTCGAAACTTTACGATTGGTGCCAGCAGCATACTTTTGACACTGAAGAAAACGACTATCTTTTTCATATAACAACGGGTACGCACGTTGTACAGATTTGCAGCTTTTTGCTGACGGAGAGCGGGCATTTCCCTGGAAGGTTGATACAAACGTCGCCGGATAAAAAAAATAGCAATAGGGCCATCGGCAAAATTCAGATTATCGACTTGGATTTATCTAAGTACGACCAACTCGCCACTCGTTTTGACCGAGAACACCTAGAAGGGAAGGCGTTTCTTAAAGGGGGAATTCAAACCAAAAACGAAGCATTTAACCGCTTAATTACGCAAGTTGAAACGGTCGCTATTCGCTCCAGCGATCCAATGTTGCTAACTGGGCCAACAGGTGCAGGAAAGAGTCAGCTTGCCACACGCGTTTATAAACTGAAGAAAAAGCGGGGTATGCTGAAAGGGGATTTCGTTTCTGTAAACTGTGCAACGCTCAAAGGTGAGAATGCTATGGCCGCGCTCTTTGGTCACACAAAAGGCGCATTCACTGGTGCACAAAAAGAGCGCAGTGGCTATTTGGTTACAGCAAACCAAGGCATGCTATTTCTCGATGAGATTGGTGAACTGGGCTTAGAAGAACAGGCCATGTTACTTCACGCTATAGAGAATAAAACGTTTCATCCGGTAGGGAGCGATCAAACGGTTAGCAGTGATTTTCAGCTAATTGCTGGTACCAATAAAAACCTTAAAGCAGAAGTTGAGAACGGTAAGTTTAGAGAGGATTTATTAGCCAGAATTAACCTGTGGACCTACGAACTACCAGCACTAAAAGACCGGAAGGAAGATATACCTGCAAATATCGACTATGAAGTTAGTTTGTATGAACAGAAAACCGGGCAGCGCATACAGTTTAACAAAGAGGCTAGGGAAACCTTCGAACAGTTCGCTGCATCAGCAAGAGCCATTTGGTCTGGTAACTTTCGCGATTTGAGCTCAGCAATTACGCGGCTTTGCACGTTGGCCAACTCATCACGAATTTCAGTTGATGACGTGAACGAAGAAATTGCCCGTCTAAACAGTGCGTGGCAGTCGTCTGATAACACTTCTTCAGAAAACATATTGCAAAAGTACTTTTCGAAAGCTGAAATTGAGCAACTTGATAGCTTCGACGCGCATCAGCTTAGCTATGTTCTTCAGGTTTGCAGCAAGCACCCAACCATGGCGTCAGCAGGTAGAGAGCTGTTTGACGTAAGCCGGACTAAAAAAGTGCAGGCTAACGACTCAACGCGCCTGCAGAAGTATCTTCACAAGTTTGGTTTGAGTTGGTCGCAGATAATGGGAGTGTAAATTCTTACTGACTTTTGAATACGGAAGTTGAGGGAGGCAAGCCGCAAGCAAAACTTCTCTTCAGTCATAAGATTTAGCGTAGCCAGTAGATGGACTCTATGGGCTACAGCTTTTATTTATCGTGGATTTGGAAAGATATTGATGTGCTCCTTCCAAATAAAATGAGAATGACGTTTTATAGGAAAGTCAAGTTTGACAAAAAGGATGTGGCTGTCTATTTTCATTAGTGTAGTAAATTCCAATGGCAAATAGCAGTACATTGTTCTATAGGGAAGGACCCCATGCACAAATACTCACTGCTCCTAATTCTGACGTTGTTTCTAAATGGATGTGTTTTTAATCGTAATTTTTCACAAAAGCAGCTTGAGTATTTAGATAATTTTAGGCCGAATGCAGAATTAACAACCGAGCCCGAAGACCATTTACAGCATATAAAAGTTAGCTATTTTGGCACCAGTACTTTGCTATTAGACGATGGCGCCACCCAAATTCTCATAGACGGATTTTTTTCTCGCCCTGGGCTACTAAGACTTATAACGCTCGGATTTGACCCCAACTCAGCTGCTTCAAGAAAACGTTTGCTTGACGCTGTTGAGACTTACAGTCTGAGCAACTTGTCTGCCGTTGTTACTGCGCACTCTCACCATGACCACGCAATGGATGCCCCACTGATTGCTAGCATTACTGGAGCAGACCTTATTGGGGATGTGTCAACCTGCCGGCTAGCGTATGGCTTGAATGATACTCAAAAAAGGTGCTATGAACTTTTTAATCAAAGAACAGAAACTGGACTACTTCCCCCATACGGTAATTTTACAATCTCGCTGATAAAAGCTGCTCATACTGAACTACCTCCATCAATCAGAAAGTTGGTTGGTCTTAACCAAAGTGTGAGTGAAGATGTTGATTATCCTGCAAGGTTATGGGATTACGCTGAAGGTGAGTCATATTCAATTCTAATTGAACATCCAGTTGGTTCTATAATTGTCCAAGCAAGCACCAGCTTGGCAGCGGACGAGCTTCAACAAATAGATGCAGATTGGTTATTTATGTCTGTTGCCAGATTAACATCCTTAGAAGACAAGAGACAAATTTTCGAAAGCCTCGTTAAGGGGACTAATGCAAAAAACATTGTCCCCATCCATTGGGATGATTTCACTAGACAAGTAGATAATAAGCTATACCCACAGAAATACTTTATGGGAAAATCTTTTGCTGAAATCAAGCTCTTTATGCAACTGAATCATGAACTCGACTCAGGCGCCAATGCATATGTGATGGATCACGGTGATTATATATTTTTAAGGTACTGAAATAGTAGTGAAATAACACTTTTTAAAGGAAAAGTAGAATGGCTAAAAAAATAATCTTTATTCATGGTCGAGCTATAAAACCTAAAAAAGATGAACTTGAAAAGCTTTGGCATGCCGCTGTTACACATGGACTAGAGAGAGATTTTGGTCCCGAAGCAGCTCAGAGGTTTGAGGGAGTAGCAAAGGAGTTTGTCTATTATTACCACCATTGGAACACAATTTCTCAAAAGGGCTATGAAGAGCCGCAGAGTCGTTGGGCCGCCCTAGAGCATTTGAAATCATTTGGAAAAAGTGACTTCAACAAGAATAATTATAAAGAAATAGCCCGACTTGGTTCTCTTAAAGAAGCTTTGGCGGATACGTTTTCTGCCACTCTTGGTGTTCTCGGTGTTGCTGAGCCATTAATAAGCTTAGTAGCACCTGATATGGAGCACTACTTTAACGGTGATTCATACTACGGCAGTGACGCAAGATACGAGCTAACCAAAGTACTGAAGAGAGCATTTGATGATGGCGATGATGTTATGTTGGTTTCTCACAGCTTGGGAACAATGATTAGCTTTGATAATCTCTGGAAGTTTTCTCATTACAGTGAATATAGGAACAAATATGGCAAAAACAAAAGAATTGAGTTGTTTGTTACTATGGGATCGCCTCTTGGAGACGAAAACATTAAGAAGCGGTTAAAGGGGGCAAAGAACGAAAATGAACATAAATATCCGACGAATATTAAAAGGTGGGTTAATTTCTCGGCTGAAGACGATTACATTTCACATGACAGTAAAATTGACAATGATTATAAAGGAATGAAGGAGCTTGGATTACTTCCAAATGGTATTGAGGATGTTTTCATTTACAATTTGAATCTAAGAAATAATAAATCAAATCCACACGGCTCTTCTGGATATCTTATACATCCTAAATTTGCAGAATTAATGAACGATTGGTTGCTGGAGGAGTAGAAGCTGTCACTATGTGTCTTTTCTCCTTATTACTAAGAGTTATTAAGTAACAATCTATATTATGGCTGGCGAATGTTGCTTGTTATTTCTATAAATTAAACTCGTATAAATTTCGCCGGTTCTTTTGCGTTTCTTGAATGTTCAAGAAACGTTTACTAACTTAATAATTTACCACTCCATCTAGACTGTTAAAGTAACCTACGGATTGCGTTTGAAGCTACTTACTTTTAGATAGTTTTTAACAAGGAAATGAAATGCATAGCGAGATCTTCTCTTTAATCCGCGCAACAGGCAAAACTACAGCAGAGATATCTTCTGAAAACGGCCAACAGGAAGGGTGGCTCTTTGAGGTTCTTAGCGGGAAGAGAAATTGTACATCGGTAGAGCTAGAAAAGTTGGCAACAACTTTAAAAGTGAGTCGAGAGTACTTAAACTTTTTAATAAGTAATACTAAATCATCTAAATCATCTGATATATCAAAAATTAAATGGTTAGTACTAGATAAAGTAGTGATTGGATTCTTTGTTCTGTCGATAGCTTTAGGTACTCAATGGCAGTACGAAAAATATGCTACTCAACGAGACAAAGCTGTCGCTGCGTCTAATCTAAGATCTGAATATTTGAAGAAAAATTTTTCTATGTTTCAATCTAGTTTTGTGTCGCTACTTGCTACCAGTGATGCGATTCTTGATACCAAAGTTGGGAATTATGACAATAGCCGAAACAGAAGTAAGTTAGCTGAGATAATACAATATGAGACAGAAGTAAAGTTATACGTAGAACTATTGATGCTGAATGAAGAGCTAACTAAAACTGGGACAGAACTGCTAAAGGACGTTGCGATCATGACTAGTAGATTGAAGAGTTTAAAACCAAATAATGAGACTCGTGAAGCTAGAGATTCTCTCGGTAATAAGTTAGGAGTTTTTAGTCAACATGTTCAGGAAAGGTTAATTCTACTTGTAAGAGAAGAGGTAAATGATGTTGCTTAGCAAAATTATATCTTCTAGCCTTGCCGTAGTTGTGACGTTCACATGCTTTAAAGGTCTATCGGAAGAGGATAAGCCCTACTATACAAGAAATCACACATGGGCTTTGGGGACTGAAATTAAAGAAACTCAAGACCGAAATATTTATCCTAGAAATGCCTTTTTACCTAGTAGATATTTACTTTACATTGATGATAGAAATAAAACACATACTATATCGGGCGACGTTTTTGTTCGAGCCATTACACAAGATGGCGTAAGCGTATATGTTCTAGATAAGCATGTATCCAAATATCCATTTGCAGAATCAGTGGGCTCTCATGAAATTGTTTTTAACTCAGCATATGAACTATGCAATATAAAACCGTGCGATACTCCGAAAGAGGGGAATATTTTTCCGGTCTCTAGGGGAGATGCTTTTAATATTATAGGCAGCGAAGCTGGCTATATAGAAATTGCAGGTATACAAGAAGAGCCAGTGAGAGGATACGTAACTTCCTCTAGATTAGATGAGTTGAGAGATCATGGGTTGGTAACTCGTACGGACCATAGACATCCTCGATATAAAATAAAGAAAACGAAAATACACACTATCAGTGTTACATGTGGAAAAGTACTCGAGGGAACTTTACAGATAGATCACGATAAACTTGATGACGTTCAGTTTGTCGCAGAATCATTCGATTTGGGAAACATAGATTATGATGATAAACAACTTGTGATAGCTGATGGTCAAGACTATGGCGGTGATGGGCAATCAATAGACTTCTTTCTTTACTCTGTTTTAGACACTGCTTCGCAAGAAACATTTAATGTTGCAGCTGTCTATAAAACTAAATGTGAGAAAGAAGATTTTCAAAAGCCCAAAAATCTCTTTTATGAAAATGTTACGTTTAAGAGTAGCCGCCGTGATCTACCTGTAAAATTGGATATCAAGGAATTTGGTACTCGTGAAGACTTAAGGGAAGAAACAGGAGCACCTTATTTGATAAGTATAAACGAGTATTCTCACTTTGAGGCAGTAATGAAAAAGCTAAGCAAAAAAATAGGTGACCGCACCTTAGCAGGATTTGCTCTTAGTGAAATAAATGTTAGTTGTAGGTTTTCTGAACGGCAGAAGAGGTTAGGCAAATGCAGAAGTTACTCATACTAATTTTACTATGCTGGGGTGAGTGTAAGCTAATTTAAGAAAGGTAAATGTTAGCGACTAGGATAAATCGTGTCATGGTATAGATTGATACGAGGCTGTCTCGGAGAACGCTATAGAGAAAGCTACATTTTAGGTCGTAACAAAAATTTGTTATCAGACATCTAATAGGACAATGAGATGATATAAGGATATTGCAGATAATTTATTCCTGTTCCGCTTTATACAGTTTTGGAAATAACTCGACTATGTAATGCGTTTTAGGTAAACCAATACGATAAGCTTTTTCAGGAATGATACTAGTAGATGAGTCAAGGTATTTATGCTTTTGTAGACTTCTCCTAATTTCTTAAAAGCTTCAAAAAATAAACATCCTTTGATATAGAGCTTCACATTTATGGCTCTCCATTCGAGTTATCAAATACATTGTGAGGTTTCAATTTGTCGGCTTTACTCTACTTTTGCTTCAACGAAACTATTTTTTATTGCTGTTATATTCAGTTGGTGCATTTGTAATATTTGTTCAATGACAGCAACGGCCTCGAAGGGTAATCTTTCTATTGTATTTTCATTGCTCTGCTGCTCCTCGCTTAAATGTTGCTTCCTTTCTTTTAGCTCCAATAGCTGTTGTTCTTTTTCGCTGTTGTTGACAATAAATGAGTCCAGTTCTTCCGTTTGGCTTAAAATATCACTCTTATATTGGATGATACTCTCGCTGATTTGATTGTAATTGCCCAACGTTTGTAGAGTCTTTGGATCTTCCTTAGCTAAGAGACTTTGTATCTCTTTAAGTTCAATTTGCTTTTGTCTTAATTCGCTTTGGCTTACAGCAATTGAGTTTTCACGTTCTTGCTTTTGAGTTGAGTATTCTTCAAATTCTTTGATTTTGGATTCGAGCAACTCATCAACTTCTCGGACTTGCTTCGAGAGTGTGAGTTTACGATTGTCAGCTGCTTTTATAAGCGCTGCATATTTATGATAAGTTGCTGTAATTCTGGATCTTACTTCTGACTCAAGATTCTCAGAAAGACCGCTGGAGCCGCTATTCGAAGCGTTGCCGAATAAAAGGCCCTGTGCTTCCTCTGTACTGTTTTTAATACCGGCTAAATTGATTAATATGTCTTCCCCGCCTGATACACCTTTGGCTAGTTTTGCCGCACTATTTAGTAGGTTTGTTCCGATTTTTTGATAGTTATTGAGCATATCACTAGGATCATTGTCGTAGCTTTTCAAATTCCAGTTGCCGATATCATCTTTTACAAAAACCATACTTGTTTTGCCATCTCCGCGAGCAAAAGCTGTGTTCACCATTGACCAATTATTATCGTTAATAAGGCGTTCAATCATGCGAGTCCTGCTTTTGGTTGGCCATTTCTTGTCTTTTCTAGGAGTCGCATCGAGCCATTCAAAGAGATTTAGATAATCTGTTGCTTCTGAGTCGCGAAGATAAAAACTAGTGGGCATAAGTTCATAAGCGCTCTCACCTTTCTGTTGACGAGCAATAGCATCGGCACGAGCAGTAATCTCACTACCAAGTTCAGCCGCAATAATTGCGGCTCTCGCTATTTCTATACGTGCTCGCCTTGAGTTAGGTAACACTGCTACTTGTGTGGTTGCCCAATGCTCCGCACCTTGTGAAAGTAATTGTCCCAAGTTTGCCATCTTTGTGAGGCATTCTTGGGCTTTGGGGGTGTTATTGGTGTCTGTATCTAATAAATATCTACGACACTGAAGCATGGATTTGCTAGTGTCAAAATTCAAAGACTTGTGCATATACGCTAGAACATTTAAGAGGTTGTGTTTTACATCAAACAACTGAGGACATACTTGATGAACGGCATCCTCATTTTTCGTAGGTATGACAAAACTATCGTGATAGTCGAGAAAATCTAGGTTAAAAAGGTCATGAATGTCTTGATCATATGGTGGTTCACTATCGAGTTCTAATATAGAAAGACGTCTATTTTTTTTGCGGGGCAATATCGTGGCAAGCATTTTAGTGAAGTCTTCGTTATATTGTGCATAGAGAACTTTATCAGGTGAGGCACTATCCGATGTGATTTCGCTCGATGTACGTTTTTTTAGTTCCGACAAACTTTGCAGAATGTCAGGGGTAATTAGCTGACTATCCTCAAAAGTCGAAGGAGAGCACTGTTTTAGAAGGTCTCCATTTATACCCGCTGCGCTGGTGCCAAAACACCCTAATCGACATTCGCTAAGGTGAATTGCTCTTATCATATTTTCTGTTACATGTGAGCTAAGGTTAAGCGTACCTATCAATTCTGCTTTCTGTATGTCCAATGTTTTACTTAATGGGCCGTCGTACACTTCAACTTCAATTCGCATCGAACTTTCAGCCTTGGCTTCAAATACAAAAATGTACGTGATACTAAGAAGTGATAGTAATAAAAACATTGCCCTTTTTACTAAAGTTAATCTACGCATCACTCGCCCTCCTCACATTTAAACGATGTGTCAGAAACATCTGCAGCGTTGGAATTTAGCTGGGCTACCACCGACCTGCTGAGTTCACAAAGCTCCGTGTATTTTGCTTTTTTAGAAGCGCTAAGTATCTTCGCCTTATTCAAGTTCAATGTGTTAATTGCTTTGCCTAAACGTAATTCAGCGTGCATTATTGGCAAAATATTACTCTCGCTTTCATTATTGGTTTGCGCATTAAGAACTTGCTTAGAAAGTGCTTTTAAAGTTTGAGTGATAGGTTTGTTATCAGCGGACATAGCAATTGTAAGACGTTCGTCCTGATTAAATGTGCGCCAGCCCTCCGGACCGAGAATTTGAAAACCACGTCTTTGGTTAATGTCACAATCAATTGGTTTATCACCTATAAGTGTTGAAGCTAGTTGTGAATCACTCTCGCTATTGCTTAATATCGGCAAACCTGTAGCAAGTGCAAGCTTTTTAGCCATCGCTGACTTTAGGGTAGTAAGTATTTCAGAAAGCTGGCTGGTTGGTTCGAAGTAGGCGTTTGATACAGCATTACCTATTGCGAGCTTCGTGAATTCAGCCAGTGCAGTTCTGATGGATGATTCATTTGCAAGTGCCAAGATGCCACTCAGACTTGAGTCGCTTTCAAATTCAATAGATTCTTGTTTGGGTAAATTGTCCGTAAGTAATAAAAACTGTGTTTGTGTAGCAAATAAGTCGTTTATATATTTCGTAAGCTTTGTTTTTATTTCGATTTTGAGCTCTGCGTCTAACATCTTGTAGGTGAGTTGGTCAGGCTGTTCCGGATTGTTTATTAATTGGGTTTTACTTTTAAAATGCGAAAAGATTTCCGTTGTCCCGGTTGTTATCCCTTTTAGTTCAAAGTCCTTTACCTCCTCGATAAACAATTCGGAAAGCTTGTCAGCAATTTTAATCTGTGTCCCGTTAGAGTCTAATATTGCAGTAGAAATATTACTGGCACTTTTTGATTGGCTGTAAACCAAAGCTAGTTTTTTTATAAGCTCATTCTTGTTAGTACCAGTAAAGTCAATTTGCTTTCCTTCGAGTTGGCCAATGAGCATGTTCCACTTAGTTTGGCTATTATCTTGATCGCTAAATAGGTCGTCTGGCAAGTTTGGTGTTACATGCTCTTCGATTTTCTTAACTAATTTCGCTTTAATTAAATCTTTCAACCAAGTTAAACCTAATGAGTATAAGGCGGGATTTAATTTTTCTTTGTTTTCTTTTTTCAAGTTTTCAAGCGAAACTTCAATCGCTGTTTTTAAACTGTTTTGGACGCTTGTATTGATCTTCTCTAACTCTGCTCCGTGAGCTTCAAACTGGTCATCAATGACTGACGATAGACCGTCTTTTGCTATAACATTCCCCTCACTGAGAATAGTGTTATGCAGTTTTGAACTAAGCGCATTTTTTGTCTCAACAAAACCCTGATGTTCGCCCGCTAGCTTTAAATACTCAGATTTGAGCTTAGTGTAATCAGCCCATGCTTGCTCTCTGGCAGCTTCATTCTGAGTCTCGTTTTCCGAGACAAAGCGATGACGGCCAATGTTCTCATCGAAAACTACATTTGCTCCGAGTGGATCTAATTCCCAGCTTTTTAAAATACCCGATTCGAACTTAATATCGTTCGCCCAAGTGTTAGCTTTTCCAGTCATTTTAAATCTGTATAAGCCACCTGATGAAGGATATTTACCATTGTTATTATTTTGACCATTTTGTGAACAGTAGTCGAACACACGAAAGTAGTAGGTCGTTTGGAAAGCGACATTTTTGTCTTGATATCTCGGATCAGCGCCAGTACGAACATGATGCTCAGGTGAAATGCTGCAACCTACTAATATTGTTGCTAATAAAGTGGTCAATAAAGAAGATGACTTTCTTATATGTGTTGTCATTGAACTCACTCCCTTGAAACTCTTGATTAATACAGTCCTAATGCCTTTCTCAGTGCAATTAGGTTTATGTTTTTTGATGTTGAGCTAATAACTGTTTCTGTCCAATATGATGTATGAGTAAACCCATTCTTAATTTCTCTGTAGTCTAGCTTGATCTCTTCAATAGGGGTTCTGCAAATATCTCGAGGAGGCGTCATTAAAGCGGAATTGTTGTCGATGTGTATGTAACTAAAGTTTCGACTAACTGGACCTGAAATAAAATCACCCTTGTAAAAGTTTTCGTGGGGCATATAAATATTTGTCCATTTCACATGAGCAAAAACAGCGCCGTGGTGCAAAAATTCTCCTTGGTTATCACTGTAGTACCACTTGCCTTTTTCAGTCACAGGGGGGGAAGTCGGGGTTTCGCGGTCTAACTTGCGCTTTATAAAGTCTTCATTGTTGCGAAACATCAATATATCCGCATAGGTAAGTGGACTACCTAAAGTGACAAAATCTGAGATTAGCCAGTTGTTATCTGGAGAATTTGCCTTAAGCTCATTAAATAAGTCTCGCTGTAGTTGCCAGTAGTGCGTCTGTGATTCTTTGCTAAATTCTTGTTTTTCTACTTTCTGGCTTAGTTGCTCAATTAAATCTTTTGCGTGTTCGCTCAAAGGTGTTGGAACACTACCTTTTTCATCGCTTGTCTTGAACTTATTTGCTCGCGCCCAGAGATGGGTTAGCAGATCATACGCTACAATCGAGCCTAGACTATGGCCTACTAAAATAACACGGTCGTAATCACCAGTTCGATGAATCCGCTCAATCAGCTCAACTCCACCTTTGCGAATATCCTGGCGAACTTTTATATTAATTGGCTTTGCCTGAACATAACGAGCGACATCACCGAAATAGTTGGTAAAAAATTTTTTCGCAAGCCCTAACAGGAATATCCATATGGCACTAAGTGCAGTTGTTAGAAAGGTGGGGAGCCAAGATTCAAAATCAGAGATAGTACACCAAGCAATAGCCACTAATATTCCCATAGCGAAAAGCGACCAAAGCAAGTAATAAAGCTTCAGCAAGGATGTTGAGTGCTCACGATAACTGGAGGGATGTCGAAACATTAATGCTACTAACCAGCCAGTAAAATGCTCCCACTTTGTTCCAACAGTGTGATGCGCCCAATAGTATTCGTAAAAGTCAACTCGTTGCGTATGCTTGTTGTTCTCTTTGTTAATTGGTGTATTGGTTGTAATTCTACGTTGTTCGAATGAAGTGCTAACTGAGCTAGGCTTGTTCCAAAAATGAGGCTCCTCAAGGAAAGGGTCGAGCTTCCAAATGTTACTTACGAATGAACGGATACTTTCCATGGGACGCTGTTCGCCCATACCATGAACCAAAACTACAGCTTGTTTTTTTGTTCTATTGAATGTGGCTAAACGTTGCATCAACAGTCCTTTGCGCCGCAACCGAGCAGCGTAGTATTTCAGCTTACTTTAACGACAATATTTCACCGTTTAGATGTTAATGGATATCAGGCTTTTAGCCTTTAAAGTGATAATTTTTGTTTAATTTTTAGACTGTACAATATATCGCCATTTTTTGCCAATAGAAACAATATTTCCTAGATTTTGATCTCAATTGTTGCCACGTTCCACGACTAAAAAAACGAAGTCATTAGTTCAAATAGCCGAATTCGAAAAGATTTTGATAGTTCGATAAACTCAACTAGCGCTAACAGATGAAAAATAGCCAATTTTCCCCAATGGTTGATAAGAATCTGAGTAGCTAATGGCTATACTAGTCCAAACATCAGCTACCAATGCTTACTCGCAAATTACTACCAATTAACCTTTTTCCACCACTACAACTCCAAATATCCCCGCAAACGCTTCTTGATATAGAAATTATATAAACCCACACGTAATACCCAGCTCATGCCCATTTGCTTGGCAAGGCCATAGTATCTATCTTTCACTCTTTCATATACACGCTCTCGAGCGGCTTTTGCTGCGTTTCTTGGTGTTACATTACCCAGTTTGGTGTCGTTAAGAATATCTTCTAGCGCCTTCTTTTGAGTCTTGTAAAAGGCGCTGTCTACATTAAGTGGTAGGTGGTCTTTGGCTTTTTGGGCGTTTTGGCGGCTTTCGAGTATGTGCAAAATGACATTGGTCGCGTTAAGTCTGCCTCTCATGTAATCGTGGTGACGAAACCGCTCTTCAAAGAAGCCCATGAACGACATTACTTTTTCGCTGGCCAAATCTTCTGGTTTGGCAGTAATGGTATACACGTTCATAATGTCAAAGTCGTTTAATCCTGCCGACTTTTCTAGCAGTGCAATACTGTAAATCCACGCGTCTTTTTCTTCTTGCGTCGCATTGTCATAGTCTGCAAAGTCTTCTTTGTACTGAAGCGTTAAGCGCGCTATGGCATCATTAAGTTGCTCGTCGTTATCAGTAGTATCTTTGTATATTTCTTGGCATAGCTCTTTTGATGTTTGTGCTAATCGCTTTACCGCCGTTTTGGTAGAGGACGTTACAATATCTACTATTTGTTTGGCCCGTTCATCCAGTAACTCAACCTTGTGATTTATCTTGTCGGTCATCAACCAGTCTTGAAAACGACTTTGGGCAAAAATTCCTTTTGCGGCACTGCTAGCAACGCTCATCATGTTGAAATCAGGTGACTCGGCATCAAGCGTTAAATCCATTGTGGACGCTTTTGCACTAGGTGAGATGTAAAAATAAAAACGCTTAGCGTAATCCAGCGGGTCGTTGTCGTTAGACTTTGCGAGCTCTCTTGCCATACCTAACGGATAGTTATTAAATGCACCGCCATCAATATAGGTAAACTTGCCATCGGGCTTAACTGATGAGAAATCCTCTGCACCACGCCCTTGATAATCGGGCTCTTCAAACCGTCTAAACAGCGCAACCGGTGAAAAAGCAAACGGAAATGCACCGCACGCACGTGATGTGTCGGCTATGGTTTGCCAGGTGTTTTGATTATCGTCGTTCTCGCCAAGTGTTATGGTCAATCTGTCTTGATGACGGGTTTCAACAAATTTGCCACCAGTAAGCCCGTCGTGGGTAGCGGTAAAAATGTCTCTGGCGTAGTCCACACCGTTTAAGTTAGACAATGCCAGGCCAAGCTTTATGGTATCGGCGCTTGCCGGATGAGGAGCTTTAGTAGGTGTGGCGGCACTTTCGTAGCGACCTAAAATCAAGTTGCGCGCTATTGAATCAACAAAGCCTGAAGAAAGAATAGAGGTGTTTTCATTGTCGTTATCATGCGCTGTAAGCAAGCCATCGATGTGTACCTTTTTTACCCATGCCAAATAGCCAACGTTAGTGAGTGGCTCGGTTAGCGAATAGCTTTCGTATAGCAGCTTTTGGGCCGTTAGCGCTGCGGTCATGCCGCCCGCACTTGCGCCTGTCATTACATCAATTTTAATGTGCTGGTCGGAAGGATTAGATTCGTTGTGCAGTTTTATGGCGTTGATTATTTCATACATGGTGCCAGCTTCGTAAGAACCTAGCGAGACGGCACCTGAAATGGCGATTGCTACTTTGTATGTCATGACAAATTCCTTATGATCATCACAGAACACACTTCGTCCAGACTGCTGATAGCTTATGGTCGTGGTGTATAAGTCACCGCTTTTTTTATTAGTGTACCAGTTACTCACCGTTAAACTAGTCAGAATTAGCTTGTTAAGCAGGCTTCCTGTTCGTCCACCCTTTTAAATAGGTCACACAATTTCACCTATCGCAATACATTACTTATTGAAATAATCGTTCGGTCAAATGTAGAGTACGATTACAGGCAGTAAATTACGGTTGAAGTAGATGTAGGTAACGAATGTTTTCAATTCATGTAGTGCGCACCATTAATAAGCCCATTGCCGAGGTGTTTGCCATTTTAAGTGACCATGCTAATTACGCTCAGTTTAAAGGTGTAGATAAGTCGACACTGCTTATTGAAGGCAAACATGAGAAAAATGGCTTAGGTGCGGTGCGCGAAATTGTTGCCGGTGGGGCCAATTTACATGAAGAGATTGTGGCTTTCGATCCGCCCTACAAACTGGGATACAAAGTTATTAAATCTAAGCCGCTGCCGTACGATCACGAGTTAGGCGAAATCACGCTTGAAGAAAGAGGTGATAAAACCCATGTCACCTGGCGCTCAGTAGGGCATATCTCTATTTTTCTGTTAGGTAGCCTCTATTTTGATAAGCAAGTGCAGAATGTGGGAAGTCGCGCCTTCGGAAGTATTCTTAAGCATATCGACGCTATGAGCTAATTTTCTATGGGCCAAAACTCTATGAACTAGCTAGCCCCAATTTGGGCTTCTATTCTTACTTTCATCTTAGCAATTTCATTATAAAGCACGTTTAATTGCTCACTAAAACCCTTAGTGGTTTTGTGTTCATTTTGCACTATGGTTAGTTCAACAGCACTGGTTAGCTCGGCCAATGCAAAGGCGCCAATATACCTAAGCGCAGTAATGTAAATGTGGGCAACACGTGAAATTGTGGCGTAGTCGTTTTCATCAATTGCTTTGCGCAGTGAATCAAGCTCGCCTTGTAACCCAATAAAGTCTTTAAGTAACTCGTTATACAGCAGCTCGTTACCTCGAAGCTTACGCATAGCTCTTGGCTTATCAATAACTGAAAGGGTGCTTTGCTTGAAAGAAATGGCAGACTGAACCGCATTGTCACTAGCGTTATCAGGTGCTTGGCGCACTGTGTTAACCTTCATCGCCTTGCTCAAGACATCGAAAAACGTCTTCGGCTCAATAGGCTTGTTGATGTGTTCATTCATACCTGCATTGTAGCTTTTTTCGATGTCTTGCTGCATTGCATGTGCGGTCATCGCAATTACTGGCAGCGATAAGTTGAGCTCTTTTCGTATTACTTGAGTTGCCGCTAATCCATCCATAACTGGCATTTGAATATCCATCAATACCGCGTCGTAGGTTGAATCTTCGCGAAGAATATTAACCGCTTCTAAGCCATTACTTGCCACTTTCACATTCGCATTAGTATCGGCAAGCAGCCCTAACGTTACTTTTTGGTTTAGTGCGTTATCTTCGGCAAACAGAATCTTTTTGTTGCTAAAATCAGGTATCGCAAATTCATCTGTGGCGAGAGTGCGCGCAGGCATGTTTAAGCAAAGTTCTTGTAATCTGTCTATGAGCTCACTAGTACCTAGCGGTTTTTTGATAAAGGTATGGATCCCAAGTTGTCTTGCCTGTTCGCGCATTCGAGGCGAATCAAACGCCGACAACATAATCACTTTGGGTATTTTGTTTGAGAGCTCCTGCTTCATTATTGCAGCCACTTCTAAGCCGTCGATATCGGGCATCTTCCAATCTAAAATCATTACATCATAGGGGGCGTTTTGCGACACCGCCTCACGCAACATGGCAATGGCTTCTTGCCCACCAGTTGCTGTATCTGATTGTATATTGGCACTCGATAACGCCTCGGTAATGGCGCGTCTAGACAAACTAACGTCATCGGCAATTAGTACTTTAAGAGCAGATAGTTGCTTAGAGGGTGATACTAGTTGTTTGGCGGGGTCACGCTTAACCTGTACGGTGAAGTAAAAGCTTGAACCTTTACCCAGCTGACTTTCTACCCAAATTTCCCCGTCCATCAATGCGGCAAGTTGTTGGCATATTGCAAGCCCTAATCCGGTGCCACCATAGCGACGAGAAATCGATTCATCGCCTTGATTAAACGGTTTAAACAGCTTGGCTTTTTGTTGGCTGCTTAATCCAATACCCGTGTCTTTCACTTCAAACTCTAGCTGAATATCATCGTCTGCCTGCTTACACCTTACACTCACCGATATGAGACCCTCTTCGGTAAACTTGAGCGCATTGCTGACCAAGTTGCTCAGTATCTGCTGAATGCGCAATGGATCGCCAATCAGGTGTAAAGGCACATCTCTGGCAATATATTGGATTAGCTCAATATGGTGTTCATTTGCGCGCCCCAAATGCAGTCGTATGGTTTGATTCACCAAGGTATCTAAGTTGAATTGCGTCGACTCAATTGTCAGTTTTCCTGCTTCAATCTTGGAAAAGTCTAGAATGTCGTTAATCACGCCAAGCAAGGTATGCGACGCTGATTCTATTTGAATAAGGTTAGTTTGCTGTTCTTCATTTTCAGCAGCACGCTGAGAAAGCTTAGTTAGGCCTATAATTGCATTTAGCGGTGTGCGTATTTCGTGGCTCATGCGGGCAAGAAAGTCAGACTTAGCTTCAGTGGCTTTTTGTAAATCAAGAGTAACGGTATTGAGCGCTTTTCTTTGGTGTCGCGTGCGTAACCATAGGCCAATGACTAACAGCAAGAAAAAGAACACAATAGCAATGAAGTAAAGTTGATAGGTGTTCTGCTTTTGCTGAATAAGATTGCGCTGTTCTTTTAATAAGTTGTCTTTTTCCAGCAGTTTTATTGTTTCTTCTTTTTCTGAGATTGCTAAGCGAATTCGATTAAGCGCTAGTGAGCGAGATTGCTGTTCATTAAAGCTTTGCTCATACACTTGCCTGTATTGCTCGGCATAATCTAATGCCGCACGATAGTCACTGTTCGATTTAGAAAGTGAAATAAGCTGTTCAAGCGCACCTAGCAATAGTGACTTATCGTTTTGGATAGCATCTGAATTTAGCCCAGCATTTAGCTCAGCTATCGCCAGTTCTATTTCACCGCGTCGTTCATAGATTTCTGCAAGCTGAAGAATATAGGCGCCTTCGTTGTAACGAAAAGCCACCTTGCGGTCAGCCTCGGCGGCTTCGTTAAGCTTTTTAAGCGCTTCGCTTAGGTTGTTCTGTGCAATGTGCAAGTCAGCCATGGCACTGTAAACAATACCGATAAAAGGGTACTGAATGTCACTGAGTAACTCTTCTGCCAATAGCAGGCTAACTTGTGCCTCTTTGTACATGCCCATTTTACTTTGCGCATACCCTTGAAAAAAGTAGGCCACGCCTTCGTCTTTTTGACTGTATAAGCGCTGTGCCGTTTGTTGGTACTTTTTGGCAAAGGCAAGTATTTGCTCGTAATCCTTTAACGACGAGTACACATTGCCCATTGAACTATACACAAACAAAACGCGGTCGCTCTGCATTTCGTTATACAGCGCGAGTGCTCGATTAAAGGCCTCAATAGAACTGGCGTGTTCGCCAGAAAAGTCGAGTATTAGCCCTTCTAATCGGTACGACTCGGCGAAGGCAAGCGTATTGTCGCTTGATTCAGCAAGTTCGCGGGCCTGAAGTATTACTTCATATGCGCTTATGTAGTCTTGCTTTAAAATGAATTGGTACGATCGTAAATTTAAGAAACGCGCTTTTTCATAGTCATCTGAGTTTGAAGCAAAAAAGTTGTCGAGGGTTTGAAATGTTTCGTCAACGGTAGGGTCGCCTTTTTGTATACGTTCTTTAAGCCCATCAATTAAGCTAGTGGCGACGTATGCGTTACCCTGCTGCGTTTGGTAGGCAAACGCAGGCACCATCACCCAAAATAGGGTGATGGTTGCAATGAGAAACAGGTAACGCATACTTGCTTACAACGAGTTTGTTAATAATGAACTACGCGTGGCGCTTTGTTTTCATCGGTAAAACGCTTCTCTATTTCTTCCCAGTTTTTGTCTTTAAACAATTGTACGTCCTCTTCAGACAAGCCGTATTTAGTTGCGGTCGCCACAGGATCTTTTTTATAGGCTTCTAGTAGCTCGCTGTTGGTGTCTAACTCAACTAAAAAATCTTCTAGTGTTTTGGCCATATCAATTTCCTTCAGTAATGGAGGTTGGGTTTCTGAAACTTACTACTTGTTGCTCTGTTAAACCAAGCTTGGACAATCTATCTTGGCGATAGGCTGGCAAGCCTAGCGATGGGATCACTAAGGTGGAAACTAAAGTCGTTTCGGCATTAATCAAATTGCTAAGCGTCACTTTTTGAATTACGGGCTCGCTGATTGGAAGAGTAGGGGCTTCGTAAATAATGAGTTCGTGATCGTCTGGGTAATGTTCAAGCAGTATTTCAGTTAATAGCGCAAGACCAGGACGATTATGTGTAGCGTCAAGTACGCTTAATGAGGCTTCACCCACCAATCCAATTTGCCAAATAATTTGGGTCATGTGCGGGTCGATACGATAATCGCGAAATAGAAATTGTGTGGCCTCGTAAGACTGGCAGCCAAATTTTGAAGGGTCTATGCCCAAATCTGCAATAAGGCAGTCTTCTGCAGACACACCAGGCAGCATAGTTGCGCTGTAGCCTAACTCACGTACTTGATTGATGGCATCGTGTGAAGGAGTGACGAACACACCAGCGTGACCGTAAAAGGCTGCACATACTTTTTGTCCATCAATTACCGCTTGTACGATGCGGTCAGTCATTTGTTTGTAGGTAAGTGCGCGAGACTTACCTTCTTCGTAAAGGTCGTCTAGTGAAATGCTGTTTGCATTGAGCTTTCTAACAGCATGCTCGCCCACTTTGTTCATGATGCCCATAAACACAATGTCGGCATTTTCTATGTGGCTTTTGGTTGCTAATGTCATTTGGCCGGCTACACTAATGCCGGTGCCGACAATGACAAGCTCTCCTTTTTTGGCGTTTTCCATGATGTCCTTTTCAATTATCTAAGCCGCACAACATCGAAGTTTCACTATAAATTAGTTTGTGCCTATTTACTATTGTGTTTTCTACAATGCCGTGGGTTGTGTGACAACCTTAATATCGCGTTTCTGGTTTTGTTTTATAAATCATGGCTACCCATATATATTCGCAATATAAATAACACTGATAGTGGCGGCATGTTAGGTTATAGCTACACTTAGCGACTAACTATTATGGCGAATGAATCACTATGACTACATCTAAACAGTTATTTACGCATATCTCATCTGAAGGTGAACTTACGGTTTCTTTAAAAGAGGTTGAGGTACCACAACCTAAGCCACACGAAGTCATTGTTCGTATGGAAGCATCTCCAATCAATCCTTCTGACATGTGGCCAATGTTTGGGCCGGCTAGCTTAGACAAAGCAACATTTGACGAAAGTAAGAATGCACTCGTTGCCCCCGTACATAAGCCACTGCTCGCACGTATCAAGTCGAGACTTGATCAAACCTTACCCATCGGCAATGAAGGGGCTGGAACGGTAGTCGCAGCGGGTGATAGCCCAGAAGCGCAAGCGTTAATGGGTAAAACCGTGTCAATTTTGACAGGTGCTGCGTACACCGAGCACGCATGCGTGCCTGTGCAAGCGTGTTTACCTCACTTAGATGGCACTACGGCACAACAGGCTGCGTCATCATTTGTTAACCCGTTAACTGCTTTAGGTATGGTAGAAACCATGCGTATGGAAGGGCACAAGGCGTTAGTGCATACCGCAGCGGCTTCGAACCTAGGGCAAATGCTTAACAAGATTTGTTTAGAGCAAGGTGTTGAGCTGGTCAACATTGTGAGAAGTCAGCAGCAAGTCGACATTCTAAAAGCTATTGGCGCTAAAATTGTACTTGACTCTTCAAGCGAGAATTTCAAAGCAGAACTTTATCAAGCAATTGATAGCACGGGCGCTACGCTTGCCTTCGATGCTATCGGCGGCGGCGAATTGGTAAGCGATATTCTTACTATGATGGAAGCGTCGGGCAGTAAAGATGCGAAAGGGTTTAATACCTATGGCTCTGACAGCAACAAGCAAGTCTATATCTACGGTGGTCTAGACTTCTCACCCACTATTTTAAATCGTGCTTATGGCATGACATGGGGAATAGGCGGTTGGTTGCTTATGCGCTTCCTTGGCAAGCTTGATAAAAAGCGTGTGGGCGAGTTGTATCAAAAAGTGGCAATGGAAATTAACACCACCTTTGCGTCGTCTTATTCAAAAGAGCTTTCACTTGAAGAAGCGTTACAGCCAGAAAATGTGGCTTTGTATAATGCTAAGAAAACAGGTGAGAAGTACCTGATTGTACCTAATAAAGGCTAACTGAACGAAAGACATTGCCTGTAATTCTTGTAATTACAGGCAATGCGTTACTATCGATGTTTAGTTATTGCGCTTAAACGGTGGGCGTGTACCACGTTTTTGCGTATTAGGTTGTTCATCTAATACTTCTAGCTGCGCCACATCATATACGGGCATCATTTTTGTTGTGCGGCGATAAGGCGGTTTGCCGCGCATAATCACTTCTTTTACTTCAACGTATTCAATGGCTTCTTGGCCCACAGATTCAAGCTGTGCCACATCATTAACCGATAAGCTAACTACGCGGCGCTTAAATGGTGGTTTGCCCGAGTAGTCTACAACTTGTACGTCGACTGTTTCGGCGTTTGCCGACGGTGTTGCTTGTACTGAAAGTGCTGTGATACTTAATGTTGTAGCAGTAAATAGCGATCCTAGTAAATAGCGTAATTTCATGTCCTGTCCTCGTATTAACACTCCTAACTTTCTACATTGTATGAACGAATAAGCGCTAAACAATGATGATTGGCGATAGTTAATAGCTATCAGTAAATTTTGTAAACATTGATTTACTAATCACAGACAACATAGCGTCTAACCCTTACTTATACGTTTAGTTGTACGTAAAAGGTGCAACGTTAATGTGTTTTTGCACAAAGGTTGTGCAGAGAAAGGTGAAAGGCGTGAGAAGACGTCGTTAAATCAACCAATTACTGTTTTGGTCTTTATCTTGCTGTTCATGTGAACCATTGCCAATATTGGGGCCTGCCAGTGAAGCGTTTTTTTTCGGTTTTGTTATTCTCATTATGCGCTTTAACGGCACCCGTCTTAGCCATTGAACACAACGTTCCGTTGTCACAAAGCTCAGGAGGCACACTCTACTTAGAAGCAACATTGGAGTCGAAATTCAAAACGTCTTTTTTGCTGGATACCGGTTCTAGCTTAGTTACGCTTAACCAAGCGACCTTTGATGCCTTAACCCGAGATCAAAAACTCACCGCCACGCGCACCTCTGCCGCCAGGATGGCCAATGGCAAAATATTAACGGTTTCTCAGTATCAACTAAACTCGGTGCGCATCGGCGATACGTGTGAAGTAGGCCCAGTTGAGGTAGCGGTTTTGCCCAAAGGGAATAACATTCTTGGAATTAATACGCTATTGCGTGTTGCGCCATTAACTATTACGTCGAACTCAGTGGTATTGTCGGGCTGTGAGTAGCGCGGTAGTCCTTTACCGCGTTCCCATTACAATTCATTGTACTGCCCAGCAGGCTTTATCTCGATTTTGTAGTCTTTTGCTTTACCTATGCTTGTTTCAAATACGCCGTTTCGTAAATCAAATGATGTAATGCCCACTTTGTTAATCATCAAGAGTCTTTGGCTACCTTTAACCAAGTAGCTAAAGATTGGCCAACTTGATATCGATGTGGCGCCTTTGTTGAAGGTATTAAGCCACTTTGAATATTCGGTTTTACCGTCTGTCAGCGCGCATTTGTTTTTATGGCAATCAGTACTGCCAATGAAAAAATCGTCGCCATATTTCACGCGAAAATTAATGGCTGAATAATCTATTGCCTTGGCTTTGTCCAAATATAGGCTTGCAAGAGCGAAAGCCAGTTTGTCAATTGATGATACCCAACTGCTGTTGGATAAAAATGCAATACTTAAACTATGTTCGGGATAAATGACTAGTATTGAACGCGCACCTGGTGTTGCCCCTGCGTGATGATATACTTTTCGATCATGCATATCGTTGCCAATGCGCCAACCAAATCCAACGTCAAAATCTCGATATGTCACGTTTGTACCATTTTTTGTTTTTGCGGGTGTAAACAGTAGGCTTTCAAGAAGACTATTACGATATGTTTTTTCGAGTACTCTGTAGCCAAATTGGGCGAGATCGTCAGATGTGGCTAGCATGCCAGCACCCAGAATACTGTATGACTTTTCGCCACGTTTGATAACTCTTGAGCCATTAGACGTTATCTCATAAAGGCTTGATGTATTAGGTGCTAGATGCCTAACGTCTTCTGCTACAGGTGTCGCCGCACCAGTCCAGCGCTGATTAAATTGCTCTAGGGCAAGAGGTAGTGGTGTTGAAACCACTTTTTCGAGTATAGCTCCGGCCAATGTGAAACCGTGCGTTGAATAATGGTATTCGTAGCCTGGTCGCGTCAATAAGTCTCTTTCTTTCAGTGTTTCAAGAGCCTGAATAGCGCTTGTATAATGTTTGTCATATATATCGTAATCCTTTGTCTGATAGTGTGGCATACCAGACGTGTGCGACATCAATTCACGCAGCGTTATGTCGTGATATTTGGTGTTGAGTTCGGGGTAGAAATCACCAATGCTGGTATCCGCAGACAATTTACCTTGAGTTACCAGCTCGCCCAACATGGTTGCACCGACAATCTTAGACACACTCGCTAGTCGAAATAGAGTATTTCGGTTAACTGGGGTCTGTGATTGAAAGTCAGCATAGCCACTCGTGGCTGAACCAACTAAAACGCCTTCGTGCACTACCGAAACTGAAAATCCGGGAACGCCAGTTACCTCTCTTAAGCTGTCGAGAATAGTGTTAAGTTGGTCTTGGTACTCTTGGTTTATTTGTGGTTTTAACGTACCAAGTTGTGGCGCTGCAGTGGCCGATGCTAACAATATGGTTGAGGCTAAGATAAATGGTTTTATTGTCATAATGTGCTCCTTTTTTGCCATTGAGCACTGACGGACAATAATTGGCGAGTTATCTTTGGTTATGTTTAGTTATTTTGCGTTATCTCGGGTTAGCAAGCGCACGTAATTCAACCCATATAGGGTCGTTGGCGAAATCTCTCTGTTGCTTATTTAAGTACAGTTTTTGCGATGAAACTAATGCTTTGATACCACTCTTGTGAGACTCAAACAGTTCTCTGACATCAGACTCTGAACCATCTTGTATAGTATCTGAACGTAATATTGTGGCAGTAGCGGGCTCAATGATACTTAGCGTTATTAAGCTTTGTTCCCCCATTTCGATTGTTTCAAAAAAACTAACTAATGCAATGCGGTCTTTTCTTGCTTGAAGAGACAGTGGAATTTCCTCTTGTTGATTAGATTTTACCAACTGCAAGGTTTTGCCATCGTTTGATTGACTAAGCATGTTGTTCCAACGCGCATACGCTGCTTTAGCGTTTTTTGTCATGTCACTTGGAGTAACATTACTCCATAGTGCTATTCGGTTGTTAGCTATCACCTTATTGCCAGAGTGGCCCACTTCTCGAAATCCAATCAATGCTGCTATTAGAATGATCAGGAATACAAAGAATAGCAGCAACGGCGTCGAACGAAAGCGCAGAAAATATTTGGTCTCAACATTACCAGAGAAGAGTGGTTCAGTTGATAATGGTGACGTGTCAGCCTCAGTGATCTTTTCTATTATCAAGCGATACCCTTCACCGCGTACCGCTTGAATGACAATGCCTGATACAAAGGCATCATTGAGGGCTTTTCGCAAAACAAATACTCTTTGTTTTAGTGTTTCTGGGCTAACATTTTGCTTTTCCCATACAGTGTCTAATAACGTTTTTACTGAGACAATTTCGCCATTAGCATCAGACAGTACGCGTAACAATTTGAAGCTTAGCGGGTTCAACGTTGCAGAAACACCGTTGTGCGACACAACAAAATGAATGTCGTCAAATTCTAGTTTACTTGATGCATTCATATTCTTATTGGTGTTTCCGTTTTTCTTAACGCTATTACTGAGGAGCTTGTGTAGTGAAAATCAGATGTTTGCATTTGTCTTTAAACACAACGCCTTTCTTTAACAGCGCCGCACTTAGGCGTTTTTGCCATTTCTTTTCTTCATCTGCAGCAGCTATCAATGCGCTTTCATCTTCAAACTGAAAGCGAAGTAGTAACGACCCCGGAAACTGATGATACTGCACGTCGAACCAGCACTGCACCATGCCGTCGAGCTCTTCGCGACCTTGTGCTTCTAACGTATCTGCTACATCGAAAATGAGGGCTTGTTGTTTTAGTTGAACGGCTGAAAGCTTTTTCATTACAGGTGTTTCTCAATGGCAATTTCTACGCTTTCTGTCACCTCTGCACCTTCAATGGTTAGCCACATTTGACCATCTTGAATGGTGACTTGAATTTGCATCGAACGCTGAACCGCATTTGCAAGTGTTGTCGATAGTGCTTCTGGAAGTGTAAAAACAGATAGGTTTTTTCTTGTCTGCAATTTGCTTTGCTCTTTTTTCCACCACGCATCAAAACTGTTATCTGCGTAAGAGTAAATCATCATTTGCTGACTTTGATTGCAGCCTTTTTTGATACGCTGTTCAGAAGGCTGGCCTAGTTCAATCCAAAGCTCAATTTCGTCACTGAAACTCTTTTGCCAGAGGTCGGGCACATCATCATCGGATAACCCTTTTGTGAATTGAAGTCTTTCGTGTGCATTGACGATAAATGCAATTATACGCAGCATCATGCGCTCGTCGTTTTCTGATGGGTGACGCGCAATAGTAAGGTTATGATCATTATAGTAATTGCGGTCCATATCAGTAATTGATATGTCTGCTTTAAATATGGTCGCTTTAAGTGCCATGAGGGTCTCGAATATGTACCAAAGTAAAGTGGTTGCGGTTAGTCGTCTCTATTAAATGCTTCTAGCAGCTCAATTTCAAAGTATAGGTTACTGTTAGGTGGAATTTTTCCCACCTGTCTTTCACCGTAGGCAAGCTCTGCGGGAACCCATAACTTACGCTTTCCACCCACTTTCATGCCTTGTATACCCAAAAACCAACCTTGGATAACTTTATTTTTCGATAATACGGTTTGAAATGGACGACCTTTCGCATAGGAAGAATCAAACTCGCTTCCATCTTCTAATAAACCGCGATAGTGCGCAGTAATCAGCGCGCCCTTTTTAACTTCGTTGCCTTCGCCAATCACAGTGTCTTCTATTTTGAGTGTGTCTGTCATGTTCTGCAGTTCTTCTTTATTTCTGACGGCGAATAGTAGTGTATTTCTGTGGCTAGGGAAAACACAAATTCATGCAGTACCTCAATATAGCGCGTTCACCCTAGCGATGTTTCTATACAGCGTTGAACAGGTTAACTATTCTTGGGCTCCACATCATCATAACGGCGGCGATTACACCAATAAGCGTGATGAGTGTGCCAAAGGCGGTGGCAAAAGTGCATACCCATGTTTTCAATTCGCTTTGCTGTTTTTGAGCCCAAAACACCATTTCAGCAAATAGCATGGGTAACAAATAGCATGCAAAAGACAAAAATATATCCATAGGTCCGTCTATATTTGGAGTATTGCCATTAGGCCCTTGGTTCACCAGGTACCATCCCATCAGGTAGAGCCTGAATGTCCAAACGCCATTCACCAGAAAGAAGGTATGTATAGCTGCACGCTGATGTAGGTCAAACCGTTTTTGCACAGCAAAGCGCCACGCTAGTAGCGCTCCAACCACAATAAGCAGTCCATTTAGAGTAATGCCCAACGATGCGGCAGTGTTAGTTTGCCACCCTTTTGACCATTGCAAATATAAACCAGTAAGTGCCCCAGTTAACCCGAATAGCAAAAATAGTCTGCCATTGATACGGTGAAAACGTGGGTATGCGCTTCGAAGTTTGGGAATTAACTGCAGTATTCCAAACGCTGACAAGTAAATAGCTGGCAGTACATGCAGGAAAAAAATTATCAAAACGTGCCCAGTTGCCTCTTTTAAGTTGGGGGAGGGGCTAAAGTCGGTTACCGCTAAATCATAAAGCGCGGTTAAGGTGTAAATAGTCAGTATGTAAAAAGCGAAGGCCCATTGACCGCAAAGGGCTACCACAAACCAGCTTTTTATACTTAAATTTAGCGCCTTTTTGGCATTGGGTAAGGCCCAAGCAGTTTTTTCTGCAATTGATTCACTCATCGTTATTCCTTATCTATAAACGGTAAGTGAAGTGTGCTGTTTAAAAAAGACGAGTTCTCGCCGATTTCGAAATTCGGCCTACGAAAAAACGTTAAATTGACTTTGCATGGAATAATTGTTGTCGATATTGATTGGGGGTAACACCGGTTGCGGCTTTAAATGCACGGGTAAATGGCCCTACAGAAGCGAAGCCGCTCTCAAGGCCCACCACCAACACAGTCCATTTTTTCTTGTCTTCATCGGCCAGTAATACTTGTGCATGCTTGATGCGAAGTGCATTTACATATTGGTTAAAGTTGCGTGCTGCCAAGTTATAACGAAGTGCATTACTAACTCGGTATTCTGGTACTCCAAGCTTTTGCGCAATATCTGCTATTTTTAAGTTTGGTTGTAAGAATAAAGCTTCATCTGTGAATAGCGAGCTGACTTGCTTGGCTAACACACTTTCATCAGCTACGCATGTGGGCTCGACCTGAGACTTTGCTTGTTGATTATGGGGTGTTACAAGCTGAGATAACGAATCACTTAAACTATTTGTCTCAGGATCGCGTTTTGAAGTAGACATACTATTGCTCACCGCTTTACGGCAACGCGCTAGCCACAATAATTGAAGTTGTGTGCTCAGCACCACAATCAGAATTATACTTGCAACAGCTAAGTCTTTAGCTTCTGGCGAATCAACGAGTATCCCTTGTAGCACTTTACTGCTAGCGACAGCGCCCCCAAATGTTGTGAGAAACAACAGGCGTTGTGCTTTTTCCGTTTTATTGACCTTTGAAAAGCCTCGTAAGCCTTCCCAAAATGACAGTACTAATATGGCCGAAGATAGCAAGGTGGTTAACTCTTTCAAAATGTAGCTGAATACGGCGAGGTTATCTGAGCTTATTAAGCCACTATTGCTAGCATACAAGTAGCCTTGGTTAACCATGATCAAAAGCGCGATAGCGCCAGCGAACAGCAAGTGTGGTAACGCGATGGCATTATTTTTTCTGAATAAAGTGCGAGACAACAGCCAGTAACCATTACAGGTAACGCATGCTGCCATGCCAATTAGGTATTGATAGGGTCCAATGACATTACCAGATAAATTTTTAGCGAGGGACATCGCTACAGAGCCACAAAAAACTGCAAAAAGAATATGACTAGCGCACTTACGTTTGACCAACAGTTGAGCAATCATTAATCCCAAACACGTAAGTAGAACGGCAAGTTGTAAGTATTGTAATTCCATAGCGATCGCTTCGAAAACCTATGGTTTCAGTGTAGCGGGAGCAACATAAGTCAGCAATGTTAAAGATGTTTCAAAAAATGACGATTGCTGAATGCCTATATCAAAGGTTAAACGCCCTGCAATGCGCTTTGAACGCTGGGTAAATTTAATGCTTTTTAAACGCGATACAATTTTCGACGGGCTAAATTGTAATCTGCGGAGTTTTAATATGAAGAAGTTGTTGAGCGGTTTTATGCTGGGTATGGGGCTGCAATTTTCTGCAAATGTTCATGCCACTATTGATGTATCAGCGGTTGAAACACTAAACACTATTAATGTAACTGAAATGACGGCTTCAGAGTTTGAAGCGCAATTTATTGCAAAAGATGCAGGCGGATTGGCAGTGCTTAGTGGGCGCTTTCAATCACCAGAAGCACTTATGCACTATTACACCACACTGACAAAAGAAGACATTGCACGCTATACACAATGTGCATCTTCGCTAGCAGAGCTCACGCCCGCGTTTTCTGATTTTAAGAAACAGCTAACCAAGTTAACGGGGGTTCCTCTTGAAGATGTTAAGGCGTTTGGTGTTGTTGGTGCGGGTAACACCGCTGCAACCGCTTCACCACATGCAGTGGTACTTGGGCTTGAAATGATTTGTGATAAACAAAGTGCGGGCGACATCTCACTTACCTTTAAGAATTATTTGGCACACGAACTTGTGCATGTAACGCAATATCGCCTTACTAAGCGAACAGATTTTCGTTTTAATTTGCTAGAGATGGCGCTTTTGGAAGGTAGTGCCGATTATGTGGCGACTCTGCTATTGGAAGAGACTTTTGTGTTGGATGATAAGCGAGCCGCATTTGGCGAAGCAAATAAAGCGGCGCTAATGAATACGTTCATTAAAAGTATGGATACCTTTAATTATGCGCCTTGGCTTTATACATTGTCTCCCACGTTACCATCAGTTGGCGAAATACCTTTAGACATGGGGTATTGGGTAGGGTTTCAATTGGCAACTGATTATGTAGCAAATGGTGGCGAGATATCACAATTACTGGCACTTGACGACGCTCACGTTATTTTTGATCGCGCGTTTCAGCAAAGTTCGAACGATTAGCATAAAATTGCATACGCTGTGCAAAAAATGAACGTGCTGGTGTGGCTATAGTGTTTTTACTGTAACCAAATAGGTGAAAACACATGCATCACAACACACATTCATTTCTCGTTATTGGCGCGTCTGGTAAAACAGGTTCTCGTGTGTATAACACGTTAAAAGATAATGGCTTTAACGTGAAGGGAGCCAGTCGAAATGGCGAAGTTCATTTCGATTGGCAAGCGCCTGAAACGTGGGCAGCTTCATTGCGCGATGTTGATGCCGTTTACCTTACTTACTATCCTGACTTAGCTGTTCCCCAAGCACCCGACGATATTGCAAAGTTTTGTGCGCTTGCCAAGATAAAAGGCGTTAAGCACATCACGCTTTTGTCAGGAAGAGGCGAACCCGCTGCGCAAGTGTGTGAAGAAATAGTGCAGCAATCGGGATTGAGCAATACCATTGTAAGAGCCAGTTGGTTTAATCAGAATTTCAGCGAGGGTATGTTTAACGCTTATATTAAAGCGGGCACTATTGCGTTACCCGTTGGCAGCGTTACCGAGCCATTTGTAGATGTGGACGACATTTGTGAAGTCGTTGTCGCCTCACTGACTGATGATAAGCACAATGGTGAGCTATACGAAGTAACGGGCCCACAATTGCTTAGCTTTGAGCAACTCGCGCATACCTTTTCTTCTGTGCTCAATCGGCCCATTCACTTTCAACAAATCTCGCTCACCGATTTTGTACAGGGTTTAAAGTCGCATCAGGTCGACCCGAGTGCCATTGAGATGCTGTCTTATCTATTTACAGAGGTGCTAGATGGTCGAAACGAATTTATTGCTGATGGTGTTCAGCGTGCATTAGGTCGCCCAGCAAAGTGTTTCAGTGATTTTGTGGCCGACAATATAGCGTATTTTGGTGATCATCATGATTGATACGTTTGAAGCGGTTACTTTGTTGTCGATAGTTGAAGCACTGCTTCAACTATCGATGATCATTATGGTGGGGTTGTATTTTATTTTCAGCAATACCGTAATGCGCGTACTTGCCACGCATCACAATGGTGCTGAGGTAATGAATGGTATTAACGCCGTTATTTTGAATCCCTTGTTTCTGTTTTTGTTTTCCGTGTCTGGCGCGGCAGGTGTTTATTTCTTTTGGTTTCATACCGGATTTCAAGCGCTATCGGGCTTGGTATTCTTTATCGGTACTACAGTTGTGACAATGCTGTTTAATGTGCCGCTTAACAACAAGCTAAAAGATGCTGGTAGCGAACATGTCGCTAGCGTTTGGGCTGAGTATTTAACGCGATGGGTTAAGTGGAATCACGTTAGAACGATTTCAGGTGTGATATCTGGGTTTTTATTGTCGCTTTAATGCTATGCTAAATTGCAAGGTATAGCAGATGAATTGGGTGGTACATATTTATGGGGTTTGACTACAAAGCTCGTGTTGAGACGCCCATTCGCGACGAACCTATTGGTAAGTTATTGGATAGCTTACGGATGGAAAGCGCCTTTTTCACGCAGTCGACACTAACAGTGCCGTGGGCATTAAGCATGCCGCCCATGCACAACTGTATGATGTTTCATATGGTCGTAAAGGGTAGTGCGGTATTTCACATTGGCACAACTAGCGTAGTATTAAATGAAGGCGACTTTATCTTATTCCCTAAAGGTGAGGGGCACCGGCTTAACGATGGTACGTGCACTTTCTTTACGCCTTTAAGTGAATTGCCTATAAAAGCCGTAACCGAGCGTTTTGAAACGTTAAGTTTTGGCGGTGGCGGGCAGTCAACAGACATGGTGTGTGGCGTGTTGCTTTTCCAACATCCCTTGGCGATTAAACTGCTTGGTGTGCTTCCCTCTTTCATTCTTATTCGTAGAGAACTGCTAGAAGAAAAGCAGTCTCCTACCAGTGTGGTCACTAATATCAGTCAACTGCTTGAGGCAGAAACAAGTGGCGTTGGCATTGGTGCAGAGGCGGTAATTGCGCGTCTAGCAGACATATTGGTTATTACGGCCATGCGGCAACATTTAAGTCAGTTAGATGCGGAGCAGATGGGTTGGTTAGGAGCGCTTGAGGATGATCGTATTGGCCAAGCCCTAACATTAATCCACGATAGCCCAGACTATCATTGGTCGCTTGAAGAACTTGCTCAAAAAGTGGGGATGTCGAGAACCAGTTTTGCTCAGCAATTTAAGCGGCTGGTGGGTAATACACCCATGGAATACCTTACAGAATGGCGAATGTCCTTAGCCTATTCTAAGCTGCAGCTATCAAAAGATTCTATGCTTGCCATTGCATTGGATATTGGTTATCAATCTGAAGCCGCATTTTCGCGGGCTTTTAAAAAAATTATTGGTAAAAGCCCTAATGCGGTGCGCAAGGCATATCAAGCCGACGCACTTTAGGCAACGTCAGCTTCGGTTTGAGACGCTTGCTTGTCTACCCATTTAAAAATCTGGCTGACCGTTTTAGCATCACCGAGTATTTTAGTATGCCCGGTATTCTGCATAGGAAGTAAATGTGCGTTGTCATTAGCGTCAAACAGCTTCTTAGCATCAGAAAACGGTACTTGCTTATCGGCTACGTCATGCACCAATAAGCTGGGTATATTTGAACGACCAAGCAACTGATGAACTTCAAGCGCTTCAAATCCAAGCCCTACGTAGTTTTCAACGTCTTCATGAAATAAGGGTTTGGCCCGTCCTCTTAGAGACAACGCACTTGCGAAACGACTGATTACATCAAGAAAGGAAGCTGGACTCGAAATGAGTACTAAAGATTTTGCTATGTTAACAGTGCTTGATACGCAGCCTAACGCACCGGCTCCCATAGAGTGGCCTATGGCGATATCAAAGTTTTTGCCAAGCCAAACGGAAGCTTCTGTTACTGCTTCAATAAAAAAGCCGGGATGAGACATAGTGTACCGGCTTGGCCCATGCGCCCTAGGGTGTATACCATAGATGGTATACTCTCGTTCTCTAAGCGCATCAAAGATACGAGTAAACTGTGTTAAATCGCCATTCCACCCATGAATAAGAAGCGCTGTCTTATTACTATTTCCTTTCCATATTGATAAATGCGCATTGCTCGACTTAAGTAAAATCTTTTCTGGCGCAACAGGTAGGCATGATGGTGGTGACGAAGGTTTTCTCACGGTGAATAGAAGCTTTAATGCTTGCGACGAAGCAATTTTAGGAAGCATAGTGCTTACGCTTGCATAGTATGCTTTGTAGCCAGCAAATATCAGTTTTTTCACGGTGAGTTCTCCAGTTAAAGTCTAGAGATTACACGTTTACACTGTCACGAAATTATCAATCCGTTCAATAAAGTATGCAAAGCGTACATACTTTTTTTGTGCTTATCGGGTTAGAGCGTGTCTGACTTTTTACTGTTTAAACAACCAAAGCACCGCGTTTTCAAACTCGCCCACCCATAAGGCTTCGTTGTGCTCACCGTCTTCTACAACATGTGAAAAGAGGTTTTGCTGGCTGACTTGCTTATCTTCAAGCGCTTCAGTCATGCGAATAGCATAGGGCACCATAGACTCTCCCTCTTTGCCACCGACAGAAATATAGAAGCGGCTATTTTGTGGAATGTCGGTACGTTCAGTAAAGCGAAAAACCTCTTCGCTAAACCAATAGGAGGGTGAAAAAATACCCGCTTTGCCAAATGCGTCGGGGTGCTTGATGATGGCATAGTGAGTCATAAGACCACCCATTGAACTGCCAATCATGGCCGTATTTTCGGCATCGTCTAATGTACGATATTGCTGGTCGATGTATGGTTTCACTACGTCAGTGATAAAAGCGAGGTACGCTTCTCCTTCTGCAATGCCAAAGTCGTCATGAGGCCAGGGTGAAAGCTCATTCATTCTATGCTCGCTACCGTTATCGATACCTACAACAATGATATTGAGGCCATAAGACGCTGAAAGTTTGTTTAAGGTTTCATCAACTTGCCACTCACCTGCATAGGAAGTTTTCTCGTCAAAAAGGTTTTGCCCGTCATGCATGTAAATAACGGGGAAGTGCGTTTGTTCTTGTTCAGTCTGGTTATAGACAGGTGGCAAGTAAATGCGTACCTTCCTATCTCGAGCTAGGCCGGGGATCGTAAACGATTTTTCGATAATATCAGCACTCAAACTATGATGGGTATTCTCACTAGTGGAGCTTTCATGGGCTGTCGCTTGACGCTCAGAACACGAAATTAACGACAAAGCGACTAAGCAATAAAATGTGTTTTTTAACCAGTGCTGCGGTTTGCCTACAAATGTTAACGTCATGATTGGGATACTCGACTAGTGATGTAAAAGGGTGCTAAGCATTGATAACCTAGCACATCACATTTTTGTGTGTAACTAAACTCTTTAAATGTAAGCAAATACACATTAAGGGTGAGCGAGTTTTTAATAGCAGGCTTAGTGTTAACTGGGCGCTTCGAGTCGTTCCATTAATTCGCTGAATTTCGTTCTGCCAACGGGAACGCTGGCTCCTGATTTTAAGTGAGCAATATACTTTGCTCCGGACTTTTGAGAAATGCTTTCTAATTCGTTGAGCGAAATAGCATAAGAGCGATGCACTCGAATAAAGGTGTCGGGTAAAACCTGCATTAATTTATCAAGGTGCTTGTCGTGCAAAATAACATGATTATCTTTCGTGGTTATTTCACTGTAGTGCCCAGCTGCTTGTACAAATTGAATGTTATCGATTTCAAGAAAATGTACCATGTCTTGTTTTTTGTATGACAGGGTTTTGCATTGACCTTTTACATTAGCATCGGCAAAGCGTTGTAGCGCTTTATCTATTCGCTCTTGCGTAAAAGGCTTACCGACGAAATCAAGTACACCTAATTCAAACGCTTCTAACGCACGGTCAGTGTTGGCTGACACTACAATAGTATGGAAAGGCTGAACGAGTTGCTCGTGGAGTAGTAAGAATCCATCTTTGCCATGTAAATTAAGATCAAGAAACATTACATCAACAGGCTGACTGACAAGACTGTCCTGAGCGTCTTCCAAATTACTAAAGTGTTTAATCGCCGCTTTCCCCTGAGTACTTTCAGTAATAAACCGCCGAAGCCTTTTGGCTACCATTGGCTCGTCTTCTACCAATACGATATTCACTTCGAGTCCTCATGTTTGTTAGCTTTTTCAAAAGCGGGAAAGGTGAGAGTCACTACCCAAAAGTCAGCCTCTTGATGCTCTTCAAATGACCACAAATCGCCATACGCTTCTTGTAGTCTCGCTTTTACATACTTGTTGCCTACACCTGTATGTAATCCATTGATATTATTGTCTGACTCGCTCAAATCAATTGAGTTAGCGCCCGCGCTACGCATCGACTTGAAGATGATGCTCGTCACTTTCGCGTTTTCTCTATCGGTATTCCCCTCTAAATAGAATGAGTAAGCTTGGGAATCGTAGCGGTTGTGGCTAAAGGCATTCTCGATAAGGGTTAGTAAGATCCCTGGGGGAAGACGTTGCTGAAGATTAATATTACGTTTTATCAACTCAAATTTGGCATCAAAGCGATAGCCCATTATTTTTAAATGACTTTCGCAAAGCGCGATTTCTTGTTCAAAAGTAACGAGGGACTGATTGCTAAGCTGCGCCATTTGACGAAATTCTTGCGCCAATGCTTGAATAAAAGCGACAGCATCATGGGGAGACGTATCTACCCATTCTTCTATTGCCGTAAGCGTATTAAGAATGAAGTGGGGTTGTAGCTGCTTTTTAACCAGCTCAAGCTCTAATCGTTGGGTAGTGAGTTTGGACTGAGCGAACGCTCTTTGACGCTCACTTTGCGTTTGATTTAGCACCATAAGCATAAGCAATGCTAAACCGATAAACGATACGAAAAAGTATTGGTCCATAAAAGAAAAGCGGCTTAATACTACAGGGGAAATAAACACCATTAACCCCGTAGTCATTAGCCAGGCGTGCTGTTTACGCGCAATTAAGCTAACTATACAAACGGCAATACTGCAAACAAGCCCTGTACCAAACAACACAAAACTTCGATAGTCATAGCCATCTACAAATAGCATTATCAAGGTGTAGAGCAACGCAAGTGCGCACAGCGAGTAGGTTGCAACCCGTTTTGTGTAGCGGAAAAAGGCAACAAAGAACATCGGCAATAATACGCTGATGGCCAAGGTTAACCATAAGACCACTTCCATTCTCACTACGTGCCATGGGTAGGGGTATCCGAACAAACCTCGCCACGACTCAGCGACAATTAATAAAATAAGCGTGAAACTTAAGCTTCCAAACCATAAATAAGTAGCGTTATTAAGTGATGAGAAATAAACAACAAACGAGTAAAGCGCGACCAACAACAAGGCACTTAGCATCATAATTGGCAGTCGGGTACGTTCCTCATTTATGTTTATCAAATTGCTATAGGCATCTGCAAATACCCAAACGCCACTGTGGGTAAGACTGTCTGGCCTAAACTGGCTACTAAATCTAAGCATTACAGTATTTGACCCCTGCATTATCAGATGAGGTGGAAGCAAAAATACGCTATCGATATTTCCGGGGACCTCGGGGGCATCTGCTACGGCAGGTATGCCATTGTTGCCAATAAATTCACCATTGAAATAGACCGAGTACGCGCCAAGCACTGAAATAAAGAGCCCTTTCGCTGTTTTAACCTTGTTGCTGTTAGTTAGAACTGCCCCATTGGGTAGCGGTGTATCCTCATTGAGTGGCAATGTGAACTTAAGCCAAATCGCTTCATCAGGTAGCGTCAAACTGGTTATATCTTGGTCTTGCCAATTTGCCTCTTGTGGTGGAAGTGAAGTTTGCGAGGAGTGTAATAGCGCAAAAGATGTAGGCATAACTAACGTCTGTAACGGTGGCTTGTGCATAAGAACTAGACCCCAAATAATCGCGGCCATCAGCATCAAATAAAACCAATTTACAATTCGCACAGACGGAACTACCTACTTGTTGTTAAGAGGTATTACCTTACACAGTTTTGTTGTGGCATTGAACCTTTCTCAATGCTGTTCAGGTTGTGTAGATGCCGTTCAGGTTTTTGTCGATATAAAACGGGTTCTTTCTGATTAAAGTGTGTACATCTTTATGAGGAGAGAATGATATGACACCCATGAAAACCCTACTTTCTGGCGCTACTTTATTTGCACTAGCGGTACTTAGCGGTTCACCCTATAGCAGCGCACTGGCGGCAGAAACAAAACCGACCTCGCAAGCACAAATTAGCATTACGCAAGCGGAACTCGACACGTTGTTGAAAGATCATAAACTTTCAGGAGTGAGTCTTGCTGTTATCGATAACTATGAAGTTGTGCTTACGGCTTCAAGTGGTGAAAAGCGTTTTGGTTCGGGTCAAAAGATTGATGATGAAACGGCGTTTTCAACCGCGTCTATTTCAAAACCGGTAACCGCGCTGTTAGTCGCCATGTTAGAAGAGCAGGGCAAGTTATCTCTCGACGATTCAGTGTCAAAATACTTAAAGCGCTGGAAGCTTAACCCAGCCGATTTCCCTAATCCAGACGCGATAACATTTCGCCGCTTACTAAGTCATACCGCAGGTACAACGCAAGGCGGATTTGTTGACTATTATGAAGGCGACGATGTACCTACTGCTATTGATAGTCTAAACGGTGTGAAAGTGCCGCGCTACGACAAACCCATCAGTTTGATGTTCGAACCAGGCACTAGTTGGGCGTACAGTGGTGGAGGCTATGTGATAGTGCAAATTGCGCTAGAGGATCTTACCGGCATGTCATTGCCAGAACTGGCCCAAACCATGTTATTTGAGCCACTTAATATGTCGCGTACCACTATGTATCAACCCAATCACGATGCGTTCTTATCAAACGTGGCAAGTGTACATAATGATGACCTAACCGTTATTGGTGCAGGCCTACCGATTTGCCCACAAATCGCGCCATCAGGTATGTGGAGTACGCCAACCGATATGGCCAAGCTTTTAATTGAAATGCAAAACGCGCTAGCGGGAAAACAAACTCAGGTTATTTCAGACGACGTAGCAAGAACCACCACCCACATAGAAACGTTAGACGTTGCCGGCGGGTGGGGACTTGGCTGGATGCGAACCGAAGCAAAAGCTAATCAAGACTGGTTTTCACATGGTGGCTCTAACACGGGTACTGGCGGTCACATAATGGGCACAATGGATGGCGGCCGAGGTATTGCAATATTCGGCAACGGCGGTAACCCCGCGCGTATTCCTGTTATTGAAATATTGTCTGCCGATATCATGGCGCAATTGGGTTGGAATACATCAATTGCTAATGCTTCGCAACAGGCTGACCAGAGCACGCTTAAAGCGATAGAAGGTACTTATAATTTGGGCTTTGGACAAACCTTAACGGTAAAGCAGCAAGCAAATCAATTGGTGTATGAAGGTGGGCTAAAGCTTTGGTCAGCAGATACTAGTGGCGTATTAGTGCACGTTGGTGAAGGAAAATTCGCCACAGACGGCTATGCTAATCTGTTAAGTCTAGATGTGTCTAATAATAAAAAGCGTTTAATGGTCAGTCGGAAAGGCAGCGACAAAGTTTCTTACTTCCCAGAAGTTGAGCCTAAACCTTAAGGGTAAGCGCTTGGTTTGATTGCAAGCGTAATCCTTAACAAAACACACTAAAAAGCCGAGTGTTTACTCGGCTTTTTTAATTCGCTTTCTGCTATTTATCACGCTTTTTAAAAAACTGTCTATGCTTATTTAAACGCTACCTTAAAAGCAAGGCCATGAGAGACCCCAAAGGGCTAATACGTCTGCGAAAGGGAAAACTTCGATGACAGCATTTTACAGCATGTTGATGACCGCTAACGCCGTGTGTGCTATTAGCATTTTGCTGTCTGGTATCGACAAGCAGAGGCCCTATTTTGTTGCACTGGCCATTCTTAATGTAATCCTGTTTTTCTTCCATTGGTTTTCCCTGTCACTGCACACTGCTACCAATGCAGAAGACGCTATCCTTATCAGCAAATTTCACTTAGCGTGCATCATTATAGGTCATCCATTACTTATTCTCGTGCTCGGGCTCTGGACGCATTTTAAGTACATCAATGCGCTCTTTTACGCATTTTGTGTACTGTCATTGCCTATATTGCTTATCAATTTGTTTTCTGACTACTCCATTCGCTATGGAGATAATGTACAGCTTGTGTATTACCAGACCGTTTTTGGTGACACCGCAACACTGTTAAAAGGCGCGGGAGGGGCGTACTTTAAGCTCATTCATTTAAGCTACGGGTTGTCGTCGCTTTTTATGATGTACTGCGTCATTCGTTTTTATAAGCAAAACCAAACCTATCTCTTTGGGGCTTTAGTTTTGACTATCGCGCTGCAATTTGCTTCGAGCGTTATCGGATTTCACATAGACCAACAAACGTTAAATTGGGTATACGTGGGAGGCGTACCTTCCACGGTACTGTCTTTATTGGTTTTGGGCATGATAAGCCGCGGCTTTAAAGAAAAGTCAGATGAATTGATGAAAGAAGTTGAAGAAAAAAGCGCGCAACAGCACGTGTTTTCAGAGCTTGCACAGATTTCTAATGAAGATGGTCAGCATGCCTTTTATGAAGAAAGTGTAGAGTTGTTGGCGCGTTTTTCTCGTGCAGACTATGTGTTATTCGGTCTGGTAGAGCCTCACGATAAACAAAATATCGCAACCAAAGTAGTGTTCAAAGACGGCAAGCGCATAGACAACTTTGTGTACGAACGAAAAGGGACACCGTGTGAAAATGTGCTCACCATCCAGTCTTGTATTCATAAAGCACATGTTGCCGATGATTATCCTGATGATGCGATGCTTCGCGAAGAGGGAATAGAGGCTTATATTGGTTACCCCATTGTTGGCAATAATCAAAGCAATGTAGGTGTGCTGGTGCTGCTCTATAAAAACGTACTGAAAAATGAAAGCACCATTAAAACGGTTACCGACGTTTTTGCAACCCGGATAAGTGCAGAACTTAGACGGCAAGTACTCCAAGATGAATTAAGGGCAACAGCCTATGTGGATTACCTCACGCGCTTGCCAAATCGGATTAAACTTCTGCGATTCATTAACACTATTCGAGCTGAGCAACACCTACACAAAAACCAAGCATTACTCATGCTTTTTGATGTCGATCACTTTGGCGAGGTGAATCGGAAATACGGTTATGATGTGGGCGATCGCGTGCTTAAAATTGTTGGCGAACGGTTACAGAGTTACGCCAATGAAGGCGTGTTTATTTCACGCTGCGGGGGGGATGAGTTTGGGGTGGTGATCCCTGATGTTCACGCTGATATCACCAGTTTAACTAATGTTCATTGGACCGCCATTCAAGCCATAGTCAACAAAACGTGTGCAATAGGTAATCGTAAAATTAATATCAATTGCACAATGGGAGCGGTCATTTTCCCTTCGCAGACCGATGTAAGCTTTGACGTTATAGGCGCTGCAGAACAAGCCTTGATGAAGGCGAAGGAGCACGGACGTGGGCGATTTGCTTTCTTCGATCCTTCATTTCTTTCAAACCTTGAGTTCACTCGCGAAGTTGAAGCCGATCTTGTCGCGGCATTGCACAACGAAGACGGTTTAGACGTTTACTATCAGCCAAAGGTTGATAGAGATGGCGCTATTGTTGGTGCTGAAGCACTGGTACGTTGGTTCAGTCACAAACGTGGTTTTGTATCGCCTGCTGACTTTATACCAATAGCCGAAGAAACGGGGGTTATTCACCTATTAGGGCAGTGGGTATTAGCGCGTGTTTTAGATGACATAACAAAGTGGCAGAGCAACGGGCTCAAGTTAGTTCCCATTGCAATTAATGCCACGGCTTCACAGTTTGAAGACTCAGAATTTATTCAACATCTGATGACCTCGATTGAAGCGCATTCACTTCCTCCTCATTTAATTGAGTTAGAGCTTACAGAGTCTGGCTTGCTTACCGAGCGCAAGAAGGCCATTTCAACATTAAATGCTCTTAGAAGTTTTGGTATTACTGTCGCATTAGATGATTTTGGCACTGGCTATTCGTCACTTTCGTACTTAAGCGAATTGCCTTTAGACGTGCTTAAAATCGACAAATCATTTGTAGACGGTCTCCACGATGAGCGCAACCGCGAATTGGTGAAATCGATAATAGCAATTAGCAAAACTATGGAACTTACCAATGTTGCTGAGGGAACAGAGACCTTAGAGCAAGTTGAACTTATGGCGTCTTACGGTTGCAAACTATTTCAGGGTTACTATTTTAGCAAGCCACTATCGAAGGCAGACTTTGAAACCTGGCTCACTCCCCAAAATAGTTAACGCAGGTCATCAGGTGTGTTATCGGCAACCACTGCGTTGCGTTCGCCCATCGGTTTGTCTTCGCCGACTGTACTATCTGCAGTAGTTTGAAGCTCCATAGCCGCATTTAGCTCGGCACCTATCAACACGATATAGGCACTTAAATACAACCACATCAGCAGAATAATGAGCCCGCCTACCGAACCATAGGTTTTGTCATACGAGGCAAATTCATTAAGGTAGAAAGAAAATGCACTTGATGCTAGCACCCATAGCAACGTGGCCACACACGAGCCTGGCGTTATCCAGCGCCAGCGGGCAGGTCGTCGATGGGGGGCGTAGCGGTATAAAAGTGACAAGCTCAGATTGAATAGCAGCAATAGCAATGGCCAAGTTATCCATCTCGCGTCTTCTTTATCGAGGCTGTAATGGGTTAGCGCACTGATAAGTTCAGGTAAAAGCGATACACTAAAAAGTGCAATAAGCAGCATACATATCATGCCAAGCGTACAAACAACGCGTGCAATTAGTCCGTGAAAAAAGCTTCTTCCTTCAGGCTCAATATAAGTGATGTTGCATGCTTTGATTAAGGCGTTGCCTCCTTTGCTACTGCTCCACAGTGATAACAGCAGTGTAAAAACAAAGCCCCAACCCAGTGTCGCGCTTGATTTTTGTGTAAGGGAAGTTAACTGTTCTTCAATAATGTAGCGGCTTTTTGAAGGCACTAGGTCAACTAAAAGCACCATGTGCTCTTGTAATTCTTGTTGCGACACCACCAAACCATAGAGCGAAATTGTGGCGGCCAATAATGGAAATATAGCAAGTAGAAAATAGAAAGCGGTGCCCGCAGCAATAAGTGGAACATTGTGGTCTTGTATATTGCCAAATACTCGCTTGGCGATACGCCACCAACTGCTTATAGAGAGATCAAATAATGATTTGGCACTTTTGAAATTGTCCTTGTTCACAAAATCGCATCCTTTAAATAACTGTTTACTCTTACGAAGCCCGTGAACATATGGGTTACTCGCTACGCCAAAAGCGCACTAAAGTGTCTGTAATAGCTTCACACATCGCGCTTTATTCCATCAATTTCATGAAGTCTGTCAAATTCGTCAAATAAAGTATTCCGTTTCAAAAAGCCCGCCTACTCTTAGTGCTAATGACTTGTGCCTTGCTGCGCTCGTAACCTTTCGCGCAGTGAATTGCAGCAATAACACCATTTCAAAGCCAAAGAAGCAGAAATACAACAGGAGTACATAATGTCTAATGAGTTTGCCGGAAAGACAGCGATCATCTCTGGAGCAGCAGGTGGGATAGGCTTGGCATTGGCAGAAGCCTTTGCCGAACAGGGGATGAATATTGTAATGGGCGATATTGATACGCAAGCGTTACAAATATCTGCCGATGAACTGCGTGCCAAGGGCTTCAATATTTTAACTTGTGCACTTGATGTCACAGACTATGCGCAGTGGCAGGATATTGTGACAAGTGCCAAAGCACAGTTCGGTAAGGTGCACATGGTAGTTAACAATGCAGGTGTGGGAGGAACGCCGGGAAAAATAGAAGACTCAGAGCACGAAACATGGCGCTGGGTAATGGACGTAAACGTAATGGGTGTGCTTTATGGCGCGCAAGCATGCGTACCCGCTATTAAAGAGCATGGCGAAGGCGGCTGGGTGCTTAATGTTGCCTCTATGGCAGGTATGATGGGGATGCCATACGCAGGCGCTTACTGCGCTTCAAAAGCGGCAGTGGTATCGATGTCTGAAAGCTGGGTTGCGGAACTACAGCCGCACAATATCCATGTGTCGGTATTGTGCCCAGCTTTCGTTAAAACGCGCATTCACGAATCTTATCGCAATCGTCAACAGAAATACGCTGTAGCCTCTGACAAGCGAATTGATAAGGATAAGCTAAAAGCGGGAGCACAGGCTGCTACACGAGCCGTCGAATCGGGTATTCCAGCTACAATGCTTGCACAGCGAGTATTAGAAGCATTGCGTTCGAATCAAACTTACATTTACACGCACCCTAATTATCGCAAAGTAACCAGCGCCCGTTTTAAAGCCATTGATCATGCATTCGTTGATGCAAAAGACAGTGACGTGGTTGGGCATCTAATTAATGATGACATCGTGACGTTTTAACTTGTGTTGTTGGTGAATGGGCACGACCGAGTATGCAGACATCCATATTAGTTTACATTCGTTAAACTACATTTTTGGGTGGTTGGTCGTGTGGTTAATTGAAAGTTAACCAAAATATTAGTAATGCTATAAAGTTACAAAATAGAATTCCCATAACATGAAACACACTGGATAATAATAATGAACAAGCTCCTAAAAGCGGCAGTAGCGGTGTCAATGGCACTTTCTATGCCCGTAATGGCAGATAAATCAGACAAGGAAGCAGTTTTCAACAGCGCGACTTTTGAAGCGATGGAACTGAGAAACATTGGCCCAGCATACATGTCTGGTCGTATTGCCGACATTGCTGTCGACCAAAATAACCCATCAACTTGGTATACTGCTGTAGGTTCTGGTGGCGTGTGGAAAACCACAAACGCTGGCACCACATGGAAGCCAATTTTTGACAAACAGGCTGTGTATTCAATTGGTGATGTAACGATAGCGCCAAGCAATTCAAACATTGTTTGGGTTGGTACTGGCGAAAACAATGGTGGTCGTCACATTAGCTTTGGCGACGGTGTTTATAAGTCTACAGATGGTGGCCAGACATGGAAAAATATGGGGCTGAAAAAGTCTGAACACATTTCTGATATTATTATCCACCCAACAAATCCCGATATTGTATGGGTTTCTGCGCAAGGTCCACTTTGGACAGGAGGCGGCGAACGCGGTCTTTATAAAACCACTGATGGTGGTGAGACGTGGAAGCAGGTTCTGAAAGGCGCCGATGAGTGGACTGGCGTAACGTCGCTACTTATTGACCCTCGTAATCCAGATAAGCTATATGCTGCCACGTGGGCGCGTCAGCGCACCATTGCTGCTTACGTAGGTACCAATGAAGGGGCAGGTATTCACACATCAGATGATGGTGGTGAAACATGGACTGAGCTAAAAACTGGCTTACCAAGTGGCAACATGGGTAAAATTGGTATGGCAATATCACCAATGAATCCTGACGTGCTATATGCCACTATTGAAACCGACAATCGCAAAGGCGGTTTCTACCGTTCATCAGATCAAGGCGCAAGTTGGAGTAAGATGTCTGACGAAGTAGGGGGCGGTACGGGTCCTCACTACTATCAGGAGATATTTGCTGATCAGCATCAATTTGACCGCGTTTACATTGTCAGCAACTACAGTAAAGTGTCTGATGACGGCGGCAAAACATGGACGCCAATTAATACTAAACGCAAACACGTAGACGATCACGCCATGGCGTTCCATCCAACCGATCCTGATTTTGTGTTGATGGGATCTGATGGTGGTATCTACATGTCTCACGACAGAATGGCCAACTGGCGATTTATGGCAAACCTGCCATTAACGCAATTTTATAAAGTTGCGCCAGACGACAGCAAACCCTTCTATACCGTTTATGCTGGCGCGCAAGACAACTCGACACAAGGTGGTCCATCTCGTACCAACCGAGAAGAAGGTATTAAGAACAAAGATTGGTTCTTAACTTTAGGCGGAGACGGACACCAGCCAGCGGTGGAGCCAGGCAACCCAGATATAATGTACTCGCAGTGGCAACAAGGTAATCTGGTTAGAATTGATACAACCAATAAAGATGGTGTGTATATTAAGCCACAACCACTACCAGGGGACCCGGCAGAACGCTTTAACTGGGATGCGCCAATTAACGTATCAGCACACGATCCGAAGCGTATCTATTTTGCTTCTCAGCGTGTGTGGCGAAGCGATGATCGCGGAGACAGCTGGACGCCTATCTCTAAAGACCTAACGCAGAATAAAAATCGTATGCACATGCCGATGATGGGCAGAACCTGGTCGGTAGAAGCAGGATGGGACTTGTATGCAATGAGTGAGTTCCACACTATTGCTAACTTTGCAGAGAGCCCAGTAGATGAAAATATCCTGTGGGTAGGTACTGATGACGGCATTATTCAAGTGACCACTGATGGCGGTAAAAACTGGAAGAAGATTGAACTAGACGATATTCGCGGTATTCCTGCCACGGCTTATGTCAACGATATTCGAGCGGATCTGTTTGATCCAAACACTGTTTACGTCGCCTTGGATAATCACAAGTATGGCGATTACAAACCGTATCTTATTAAGTCGACCAATTTAGGTAAAAAGTGGACGTCACTTGCCGATGATTTACCTGAGAAGCATCTTGTTTGGCGTATTGTCCAAGACCATGTAAACAAAGACTTGATGTTTATCGGTACTGAGTTTGGCATCTTCTTTACCGTTGATGGTGGTAAAGATTGGGTTGAACTTGATGGTGGCATGCCAACGATTTCAACTCGTGATGTAAAGATTCAACGTCGTGAGAATGATTTAGTTGCCGGTACATTTGGCCGTGGTATATATATTCTGGATGACTACGCACCATTGCGTCAGCTTACCAAGCAATCGATGGAGCAAGATGCGTTACTCTTTGCACCAAGTCGCCCGGTTAAGTGGTTCCAGTTAGATACTAACCATACTGACTCTGACGGTGATGATCGCTTTGTTGCTGAAAATCCGGAGCACGGAGCAACACTGACTTACTATCTGAAAGATAGCTTGCTAACCGCCAAGGATAAACGTCAGGAAGCTGAGAAAAAACTGCTTGATGACAAAAAGTATCCTAAATATCCAAGTTGGGAAACAGTAGAAGCCGAGCTTGAAGAAGCGAAGCCTGCGGTTTATCTAGAGATTCGTGATGCCAATGGTGATGTGGTGAATCGTGTTGAAGGAAGCACTAAGAAAGGTCTTCACCGTGTAACGTGGGAAATGGACTATGCGCTCACAACACCGCTTACCGATAAAGAAGGTCGAAATGGTGGCTTTATGGCGATGCCTGGTACTTATACCGCGGCCTTGTTTAAGCGCGAGGGCGCTGAAATAACGCAGTTGGCAGTGCCAGTTGAGTTTGTTTTAGAGTCGATTTACCCAGGTGCTTTAGAAGGTCCTTCTGCTCAAGACATTAAGACATTCCAAGCGTCGTTAGAAAGTGCACAGAAACGCGCAATGTCGTCAACGGCTGTGCTTAAACAGCTTGAGGGCACTATGGAGCTACTACGTGTTGCCATTGACCGTACACCGAGCGATGTGTCTGCACTTGAAGCGAAGTATGCGTCTATACAACGCGAAATTCACGATGTGAATAACGTACTGTTTGGACTTGAGTCTCGTGATCGCAAGGGGGCAAAACCTGCAAATGTGATGAGTCGCTTAGGCTATGCACGTTCGGCGCTTTGGTCATCGTATGGTCCAACACAGCAGCATAAAGATCAGTTAGGTTATGCGGCTGACGGTCTAGCAGACGTTACGGCTCGTATTAAAACGCTTCAAGAAAGCGCGGTACCAGCACTGCAACAATCTGTTGTCGACCAAGGAGGTCCTTGGACTACAGGTTTAACTGTTATTGCTAAGTAAGTAAGCCTTTGATAAAAAACGGCAGACAGTGTTCTGCCGTTTTTTGTTTTCACTCCATTGCGTTATTTGCGAAGGCAAATACGTTTTAATTGTAAGAATTTAGATTGTTTAAACTCACCTTTGCACTGGGCAGTGTGTTGGTGTCTGCTCAACTTTTAGCAGTACCAGAAGCCAACATTGAAAGATACACGGTTACTACTGAACGTTCGTTTTATGACGACACGCTCGCGCGGATTTTTCCTCAATATCGCTACAATCAGCGCGATATTGGCAGCCCTTTGCACATTAACGATATCTTATTGCAATCACCCTCGGTCAGCTTAAACGGGCAGGGTGGACAATTACAAAACATCAATATTCGAGGCTTTTCAAGATGGCGCGTTCAGTCGCTTGTCGATGGTGTTCCCGTTGTTAGCGACCGCCGTGCAGGCGCAAGTATTGGTTTTGTTCCCCCATCATTAATTGACAATGTGTCTGTTGTACCCGGCGCAACCTCTACCTATCTTGGTTCAGGAGCAATAGGTGGAGCGGTCAATTTGCACTTTAATAGTGTTGTTGAGCCAACTATTCAAATAGGCGTTAGCGACAACCAAAATAGGCGTGAAATTAGCTATGCTGACGTTGTTGATGACACCGACTGGCATATTGCTTATCGGCATGCAGGCAATGGCGAAGATGCGAATAGTCGAGAATTGTTAGATGGGTTTGAACAAACATCATTTTTTATTCGTCATCGTTCACAAGACAGTGATGTAGAGGAAGCATGGACACTTTATTCACACAATCGAGATATTGGAAAGTCGAGTAGCGATTTTCCTACGGATCGGATAACGGTTTATCCAAGTAATACACATTGGCTTGGGAAGCTTCGTTTTAATATAAAAAGTCAAAGTGATGATAGTGAAAATGGACTAGAGGCAAGTGTGTGGTGGCACCGCAACACACTTGAAACTAACACACTACGACCTGAAAAAAGGATTAATACAAGTGACAATGAAGCACTGGACTTTGGGGCGAGTGTAGGCAAACGCCTAATGGTAAGTGAATGGTTCACGCACTGGCAGTTACAAGTAAATGGCCGAGAAGGCGTAATTACTGATGAGAGTGAGTTTTCGCTTCCATCGGCATCGCTGGAATATGCTATCCGAACCTTGGATGCAAGCGAGCTTACCGTTGCAGGCGTATTAGATGCCAGTCGCTCATTTAACAGTGTGTCAGTTGCTGCGGGCGGTCGGGTCGACTGGCAGCGACAGTCAACAGATATTGCCGATGTTGTTGATGCTAAGGCTGTAACTAACGCTAATGTCAGCGGGTTTATAGGCACAAGCTATGCAGTGTCGTCACGATGGACAACAAGTATTTACTTGTCGAGTGCCTTTAGAAATCCGTCACTGACCGAGCGCTTTTTTAGCGGGGAAACACCGCGTGGTACTGTACTTGGAGATAGTCAGCTGGATAGCGAAAGCGCCACCAATACGCAGGCTACAGTATTTTATGCAGATGATCAGATTAGTGGTTCATTAGCACTGTTTTATCAGGACGTTGATAATTATATCGAGAGAAAAACGGTTCGCGATAATGCGGGGAATGACACCGAGATTTTGCAATATTCCAATCTCGATAGTGCCGTGATCAAAGGGGCAAACTATCAAATTAAGTGGAATGACTTAAATGACCAATGGGGCGTTCAACTGACTGGGGCCTTCACACATGGCAAGGACAACCATGGCGCGACAGTTGCCGATATCCCCCCGCACAATCATCGTCTAACCCTTCATTACGATGCAAAGCAGTGGCGGTGGTTTAGTTCCGTAATTTATCGAGCCAGTAAGCGAGAGATTGGCGATGGTGAGCGTGAACTCGAACGCGTGGTTACGTTAGATATAGGCGCGGCATTGCAACTTACACCACGGATAACAGTTAATGCTGACGTTCAAAACCTAACCAATCAGCTTTTCTATAGTAGTGCCGACGACAAAGCGGCATATGCCCAGGGGCGAACGATACAATTGAGTGCCACTTTCTTACTGTGAACGGTATAAACGTTTTTTGTATTTGCTCTTTAGTGTGGTGTATAGCATGACTAAACCGGAAAGCCATAATACAAATAATAAAATGGCGACCGGAAGAAACACCCAGAGTTTCGCCCCTTCAAAAAACCAGCTGCCATCATGTATGGCTTCTATTGTGTCGGTGCGTCTGTAGGCGACATGAAGCACGTCGGCAGTGGTTGCATCTATCTGCACTTCCCAGTGGTTCTTACCCCGTATCTTAATGATGCCTTTGCTGGGTCTTACATCAAGGCGGTCAATGTCATCCCATGTTGTTATGTTAACACTGGGAACCTGTTGAACTGCATTTAACACGCTTTCGAAACTAACGGATGGCGCAGCGTTGTGCACTTTTTGAGTAGGAGGTTGAAGCCAGTCAAACTCCTTCTTTACCTGCAGTAGTAACCCGCTACCAATAACAATAACAACGGGAATAGAGATCACCAGAGAAAACCATAAATGTAGGTTTCGGCTGATTCTTCGAAGGGATGATGACATGTAATTACTACCTCAAGCGATTAAAGCGCGCGGTGCTATTGTGGGCGCGCTTGTGCTGCACTATAAGGCAAATGACTTTTTGAGTAAAAATAGAAAACGGTCAAGTGCTATAAAATATCGTCTGTTTGATACATTGCCATATTTAATGAATAACAGGGTGTGCAAAGTGCAGTCGTGTATCACAGGTAAGTGAGGTGACTGATTCTTTTACTGTCATTGCACCTAAGTATTGCCATTTTGCTGATTTAATGCCTTGCGCATTATTGGGGGCAGCGTAAATATCCCACTGTATACGATGGTTGGAGTAATGCGCTAAAGCCAACTCGTCGCGAAAATCTGACTTATCGACAAATGCTGTATCTGTGCTGGCAACAAGCTTTAACCAGTGCGGCCCATTGAGTGGTAAAGGTGTATTAGTAGTAAGGTCGCTTTGGGGGATACGAGCAATATGAGAAACAGGTCGAAATCGTGCATTAGCTTTTTCTTGGCTAAACAGTTTATCTGCTGTTTCTAGATCACTTTCTACCCTATACGCCGTGAGCAACTGACTAAAAGGTGGCAGCTCGCCAAGACTTGGTTCGTTGGTCATGGGCAAACTAAGTACGTGTTGGGTTTGGGTGCCCCCTAGAGAATGCATAACAAAGAGGTTGTACGTAAGAGGTTTTGTCGCGTCTTCACCCTTTAATTCTGGGAATAATTTAATTGCCATTCCAAAGGCTCTTTTATCAACTTGCTTGGTGCCACTTAAGCTCACTGATGCACGCACGATAACCGGAACATCAGTGCCTTTTGAATAAAGACCAGTGTACGACGAGTTTTCACTTATATGCCAATTGCCGGCAAAGCAAATGCCGTTTGCTTGCAATAGTTTTTGTTTACCTTCAAGTTCAACGAAATCAGCAGTACTGGATAACGTGCGTTTGGCATGCTTGAGTAGAAGATTTTCGCCATTATTGTCGAAGTGTTTACGTGACACTTGGTATTGCGGCAGAAATGGATACGGGTCTGAAAATACGGCCTGCTTCACGTGCTTATAATAGTCTTGGTTGACGTTGTCATCATTGTTCGAGCTATATGAAATAAATGGCAATGCAATTAACCCAACTGCAAAAAAACGCCATATTGTGAAAGTATTTTTCATAGCAAAAGGTCTTTTTGGATATTACGTAGCTTCAAAAGGCGCTTAGTTATGGCGTGTTCACCAGTGAGAACAAGACAGCAACAGCTGGCCAATACCAAACAGCGTATGGGTGATCATTTCACGCCGAATCAGCTTCTCGGACGAACTCATACCATTGGGTGTGTAGCCGTAGAAATTACGCAAAAATGTAATCTAGATTGCACCTTATGCTATTTGTCTGAGCATTCGCAAGCAGTTCGTGATATTCCACTTCAAGAGGTTTATCAGCGATTAGATAGTATATTGCTGCACTATGGGGCCGGCACTAGCGTACAAATTACAGGGGGCGATCCCACGCTAAGAAAGCACAGTGAACTCGTCGATATCGTGGCCTATGCCACTCAGTTAGGACTGCATACCGCGCTATTTACAAACGGCATAGCGGCGTCGAGAGCATTACTTACCCAGCTTGCCAACGTTGGCCTCAATGATGTTGCTTTTCACGTTGACACCTCACAAGAGCGTGAAGGGTATAGTAGCGAGAAGTCATTAAACGCCATTAGAGAAGAGTATATTGCCCGCGCGCAAGGGCTTGGTCTTATGGTGATCTTCAATACAACGGTGCATAACAGCAATTTTCATGAACTGCCCATGCTGGTGGATTTTTTTGTTCGCAACGCCAGTGTAGTTAGCTTTGCGTCATTTCAGCTTCAAGCCGAAACCGGGCGGGGGGAGTGGGGAGCAAGAAGTGATGTAGTTGACCCTATGACGGTGAAAGGCGCTATTGAAAAGGCGGTAAACAAAACGTTGCCATGGGAAAAAGTGCGCATAGGGCATAGTGACTGTCATAGCTATATGCCAACGTTAGTGACCAATAATTCGGTTTTTTCTGTTGTTGACGATGCGAATCTATTTGCTCAATTCATCGAAGCGTTTAAGCATATTCAAATTACCCGCCAGCATGGAAAAGGGCGTATTGCATTGGCTTATGCAAAAGCGCTTCTTATGCAGCCACGTTGGATAGCGAAACTTGTCAAAGCCGTATTCCAAAAACTCTTTGAAATGCGCGCAAGCTTAGTAAAAGGTCGCGGGCGAATTCATAAGTTGTCTTTTTTTGTTCAAAATTTCATGGATGCCAATGCCTTAGTGCAAGAGCGAATTGATGCGTGCTCTTTTATGGTGATGACCGCAGATGGCCCAGTGTCTATGTGCCAGCATAATGCAAACAGAGACGACTACATTTTAAAGCCGCTTTCTTATACCAATGCTCGTGGGCAAGTAAAACGTTACGAGCCATTGAGTGAGCGCTACAAAAACGAACGTTATCAACGCGATAACATTATTCCAATTCGCAATCTTTCTGATAGAGAGCAGAACGACGAGCAAAATGGCGACCAAAACGGCGAGCAAAAAGAAAGAGCAGCGAGTTCAAATCAACTAACCGGGAACAAGATATCATGATACCGACAAAGACCAGCGTAACGCGACAACCAAGGTTATTTCACTGTAACCCATTTTTACTACTGCTCCTGTCGTTGTTTTTTGTTTATCTTGTACCCGCGGCAAGCTATAGCGAAGCCGCGCAGGTAGTGACGAGTGCAAATTCAGGAAATGATAGCGAACAGCCCTTTGAAGTGCGTTATCAACGCGCTATGAAGCACTGGCGCTATGTGTTAGCAACGTACGTCGATGAACAGGGGCGGACAAATTTTCATGCCCTAGCGAAGGATATTGAGCCACTTGAATACGTGGTGTCAGTCATTGAAGTTGTCAGCCCAAGTGCCACTCCTCAACTCTTTCCTAGTAAAGAAGACGTATTGGCGTTTTATATCAATACGTACAACGTGCTTGCAATGTACGGTGTTATTGAAAGAGGGATCCCAGATGGTTTCACGAACTTCTTTTCAAGAGCGAGCTTTTTTAAACTTCGCGATGTCGTTATTGGAGGGGAAGTAACAAATCTGTACGACTTCGAGAATGACGTTATTCGGCCGCTTGATGAGCCAAGAGTACATTTTGCGCTAAATTGTATGGTAAAAGATTGCCCCAGACTGCCTCAAGAGCCTTTCTATGCGCACAACCTTGATAGCGTGCTCGAATCGTTAACCACCGCGTTCTTTGCTAATCCGAAGCATTTCTATTTAGACAGTAAGCACAAACGCGCATACGTGTCAGAAATACTCGACTTTTATACAGAGGATTTTGTTGAGTCAGGTAAGTCGCGAGACCTGCCTCAGTATATTAATCGGTACCTAGAATCTGAGATACCGAGTCATTACAAAGTGCGCTTTATTGACTACGATTGGCGTATAAATTCAACCGATACGGTAGGCGTATCGAAGTGAGGCGATGTGATATATAATTAAGGGCTCAACTTCCCCTCATTTTTATATTTCATAGGCTAGACATGATCCACAACGATGTTTTACGTCGCTTGCGTTACGCACTTGCAATTAACGATACTGCTGCCATCAGTATATTCAAACTTGTCGACTACGACATGGATATTGATTACCTACATGCCATTATGAAAAAAGAGGGTGAGGAAGGTTACTTACCTTGTCGCGATAAAATTATCTCGTTGTTTTTAGATGGCTTGATCATAAAAAACCGAGGAAAACAGGAAGGCAGTACGCCGCAAGTTTTAGACGCCGGTGAGCGCTTAAGCAATAACGACATTCTCAGGAAAATCCGTATTGCTATGAGCTACAAAGATGACGATATGATTGTTGTGCTAAAAAACGCTAACTTTCGTATCAGTAAAGGCGAGTTATCTGCATTCTTTAGAAAGCCCGATCACAGAAATTTTAAACCTGCTGGAGATCAGGTTGTCCGCAACTTATTGCAAGGTATGGTGAAAAAGTACCGTCCTGACGCTACACGTAGCGCAAATAGAAAACCTAGCGATAAGACCAACGACAAAAGTAAAACGGTAGCAAAGGATAAAGATGGTCAGAAGAGCAACTCGGTTTGGGGAAAAGTCGCTAAACCGTCACGTTGATATTTAATTAAAATTGTTTGATTTGCTCGTAGCGTGCGAATGTGAACAACGAAAAGGACAGATTAAATGAGCCGACATTTTGATAGTGCTGAAGGATTATGCGAGGAAAAAGACAATGCCACCCATGGTTATGTTTTTAATCAAACCATGTTGCGTATTGCTGACCCTAAGCGTTCGTTAGATTTTTATACGCGAGTAATGGGCATGACGCTCATCAAGCGTTTAGATTTCGAAGAAATGCAGTTTAGTTTGTATTTCTTAGCTGCGGGTGAGGACTTTTCTGACATTAGTGAAGACGACAATACCCGCATGCAACAAACGTTTGGACGCCCTGCAATGTTGGAGTTGACTCACAATTGGGGGGATACACCCGAAACGGTGCAATATCACAATGGCAATAGCGAACCTAAAGGGTTTGGTCATATCGGCTTTCATGTACCGGATGCAGAAGCAGCATGTGCGCGATTTTCATCGCTTGGCGTAGAGTTTCAAAAAGGTCTTAACGATGGCGCCATGAAAGGTATAGCGTTTATTAAAGATCCAGACGGTTATTGGATTGAAATTTTCAATGCGTCCAACGTGGCCGACACCTGCGCACCACATCTAAAGAAGTAAATTCGAAAAAACACTAAAAGGAGCACCAGCTCCTTTTAGTATTTTCTCTTCTACCATTCAACGTTTTACACGCGATTTTACAACCATTGGCTATAGCATTCGTGGTCTACATTGAAGGCACTTTTACACCAGCTTAAGGGGCCAGCTTAAAATCAAGTTGTACTAATAAACCCCTTTGTTTCATTGCTTTCCCGTTTTTTATAGCGGGCTTGTATTGCCATTGCTTAAATGCGGCAATGGCATTTTTTTCAAAAATCCCTTTAGGTGACGACTTCACTATTTTGATATTGTCTGTACTGCCTGTTTCAGTAATATCAAACTTTAGTACCACAAAACCTTCCAGGTTTTCCTTAATAGCCTTATCAGGGTAAATGGGCTCAATGCGCTTAGTGGGATAGGCTTCATTTATTTTCGCACTGGCTTTTTTCATTTCAGCCTGAGGGGCATTCGCTAATACGGTGTTTGCGGTAAACAAGGTCGCAATAGTCAATGCGACTACGGCTACTATCTTACTGCCGCTGGCAGGTTGTTTTATTGCATGTAAGCGTTTCATCATAGTACTTTTTTCTCCAAAAGTAGGGTACAGGGTTATTGTTGTGGAGCACTCCTGTGCGCATTGCACGAGTGCTTTGGCGTAGTTAATTTTTTCTTTTTCAGTTTTGCTTTGTAATACACTGTGATCACAGGCGAGTTCTTGATTTATACGAAATGACTTAAGTGCAATCCATGATAATGGGTTAAACCAAAATACGGCCGCAAGTACCAATGCCAGTGTGTTCCAAAGATGATCACAGTGCTGTCGATGCACATTTTCATGCTCTAGTATTAAAGCCTGCTGAGCCGGTGTGAATGCAGATTTAAACCAATAGGGTAGCAACACTTTAGGGGCAAAAAGTCCAAACAGCATAGGTGTAGCAGCTTTGCTTGAATAGTAAGCTTCGGTGTTAATGGCCTTTCTCTTGCTAATTGAGCGCCACGTTGTGACGTGATGCACAAGAACATAGGCCGCAATTGTGCTTGCCCCAACTGCCCACACACTAAATAAAATATTGATATCTTGATTTACGATATCAGGCCTTACCCCAACCACATAACGGCTAAATGCTGCTGACTCTATTGCTACCATGTCGACAGGAAGGTTGTTAGCAATAAGTAACAAAGGCACAAGAAGCCATAACTTGTAAGTCAACAATGTTCCTAAACGCGCTGTTAAGTGGCGTTCTGTTAACACCAACATGGCAAGTGAGATACACAGCACACCCTGCTGTGCGATAAGCCAATCAATCATTGTCTTTTTCCCATTTCTCAATTAGTGCTTTCAGTTCGCTTACATCTTGTTTGGTTAGCTCATTTTGATTGGCAAAACCCGCTACCATAGGCGCAATCTTTCCTTTAAATAAGCGACTGACAAAACTGCTGGTTTCTTTTTTGGTGTAATCTTCGCGAGCGATGAGAGGGTAATAAAGGTATTGGCGCTGTTGCTTTTCAAAGCTAACCACTTCTTTTTTAACGAGTCTTCCCAGTAGTGTCTTTACTGTTTTCTCGTGCCAGTCTTTGCGCTTGTTCAAGCGTTCTACAACTTGATTTGATGTTGCAGGGCTGTCATCCCAAAGTACATCAAGCACTTCAAACTCAGCGTTGGAGATATCGCTTTTTTGCGTGTTACTCGTCATTGTTACTCACCACTATATATGATTACAACTGTAGTCTTAAGATTAAGATTACATCTGTAATTATATTTTGCAAGTAATTTGTTGTTTATTTAATAAACAAGTGTGGGGAGGGGCAGAAGTAAGGTCTAGAGCACAGTAAAATTTAAGTCGTTTTCTTCAATAAATTCGCCAAGAATGCGCGCTTGTTGATTACCTCGTGGCACCATTACATAGCACTTAGGTAGCGGGGTAACTTCGCGTAATTCGTACCACAGATCATCAAGGACATCGTTGCCATGTTTTAGGAAGGTTTCACCCCAGGAGGTTGTGTAGAGCACACTTACATGTTCAACAGATGCTTTTTGACGTAGGGTTGGAAAGTTCACCATAGCTAAACAAGCGGTTATGCGCTCGGGGGCGAGTAAGTCCTCTCTTGGCAGTGCAGAGACTTTTACCGGAGGGAAGTATGCGCACAGATGCTTTAATAAGTCGTTGAGGTCGAGCTCACTAATCTCGCCATAGTTATAATCGAGGTATACCTTGCTGTTGGTATCAATTATTTTACTGGATACACACCACACCATCAGTGCTAATGCATTTGACGCTTGAGTAATGCGCTGTGCGTCATCCATGATACCCGATTTACTAAGTAAGTCACCCGCGTAGGCTGTCCAAACCTCGGTACCATTTTTCTGTTGCTTCATGGCAATGGTGATTTTTTCGCAGTAAAGGCTTTCGTCAAAGGCGCGTCGCAAAAACTCTATTTTGTGCTGTTTCTTGCCATAGAAGGTACTAAGGCGTCTGCCTAGCACTGTCATATCTTTTTCATCCATGGCTTGTTTGTATTCGCCAAGTTGTTTAGAAATACGGCGATAGCACTTCAACAAAAAGCGATGAATACGAGCGCTAAGTTGCACGCGCTCGCTAAACGACCATTCGTGTTGGTTGTCTAACAAGTAAAGCTGTTTTCTGCTCCAACCCCATCGCTTAGCATAAGACGCCATAATTTTGCGCTTAAAGTTGGGCTTTTCGTTTTCAGCGATTGTTTCGCTTAAGCGGCATGCGCATTTCAAATACAAGCATTGCTGCAAAATCAAGATGTCTTCGGGTTGGCCGTGGGATTTATAGTGTTCAATGAGCTCATCAAACATAAATGCATAAGGGTCGATATCAGCAACTTGTCCGGGCGCTTCACTGCCATGGTGTACGTGCTTCTTCAACACATTACACAATGGCTGTCCGTGCTCAATATTTGCTAGATAAACTTCTAATTTGGCCATCTTGAGCAGCGACTTAAATGGCGAGTCCATTGCTTTACCCAATTGCCATATTGCTGCTCCGAACAACTCGCTAGCGTCTAGTCGCTCTACGTTGCCCAAATCCATGAACCAATCAACATCGGGGGAACCGCCTTTCTCTAAACTGCTGTAGAGTGCTTGGTATTGCTTGTCGTTGGTTTTCTCTGGCGTTAGCCACCAAAAAGGCGCTTTTCCGGCAACCACAATATTGGTGCTGTAAAATTCAGCCTTCAAAAATAACGCTTGCGCTGAGCCTGCGCTCTCGCCATCGGCTACACCAAAATCGTTTTGTTTCACTTTGCCGATTTCAGACAGGAAAAAGTGAACCTCGATATTAAATTGCTGTTCTGCCCACGCTTCAATTGCCGATAGTTTTTGCTGCAATAAATCGAGCGCTTCGGGTGAGAATTGGCTGCCGTCTACACAAACCCAATAATCAAAATCCGATTCATCGGTTTGTGCAATAGTGCCTATACTTCCCATTAATACGAGCGAAGCTATAGCGCGCTGCCTTGGCCAGATTTGTTTTATATCGGCAAACAGGTTTTGCTGCTGTGGGAAGCAGCGCATGAGCGCATTTTCCACATCGGGTCGAAACGAGTAATTGTTAATACCGAAGGGGACTGCTTCACCCTTAGCGTTTGGGGCGACGTAGCCAGGCAGTTGTTCGTGGTTTACATGCACTAAGAACGGCAGTACGTGAAATAGTGGGCGATGTTCTAAAGGAAGAAGTGTCAAGGCACGCTCAATGCGCGCTTTGTTGTATCTCAAAACGCGTAATAAGCGAATAGTTAAGTTCTGTTGAACAGAAAGCGGCTGAGGCGCTGTCATTGCACTTTTTCTAACATCTTCATGTTGCCAAGCATAGCGCTATTTCTTGTCGAATTCCTTAATTTTCAGTGATAACTGATAAGATTTACCTAATGGGTTTGGCTGTACATCGAATTCCGCTCATTCGGTAAGTATCTTAGGTGCGCTTCTCTTCATACTTCTCGATGAGTGATTCGGTTCGCTTATCGCTTTCAAACACAAAACCATCCCTGTTGAAAGAGAGCGAGTTTTCGCTTGTCACTACTTTTCTGGCATCGGTTAAAAATTGTTGTATGGCATTTTCTGCATCGCCATTTTCTTGAAGTGACTTGGCGTACTCAGTCGCTTTTGACCACTCACTGAAGGAAGACAATTTGGCGGTTTGCGAAATCAAAGACGACAGGCGAGTATCTTTTTCCAAATAGCGCTCAAGTTTCTCAGAATTGATACCTTGCAATGCGAGATTATCGCTTTCTATATTTATAGTCTCGTTGTCGTCAAGACCCAGCGACCGGGCTAGATTACTTAACTCTGTGGCAAGTTTTTGCCTGTTAAAGTTCAGATAGTTTGCAATGGCATTGCCGTCTAAGGGAGCTTCGCCCTTTTCGATACTTTCCAATAGCTGCGCCGTTTTGTCAGTGCCCAATTGAGCGTGGAAATCGTTGAAGGAGCCTTGTAGTTCATCGGCTTTTTTAGCCTTCTCTACCACAGCCTGTAAAGCGTTGGTATTCCCCGCTGAGTCGTTCATATAGTCGACAAGAGACGGTCTTGAAGCGGTATTTAAGCGAGATAAATTTTGGTAAGTGGCGTCCATTTAGGCGTTCTGTGTTAACGGCGCAATAGCGCTGTAAGTTCAACATGTCATTACAGCAGCAAATATTGCGCCACAGATATTTTTCGCGCGTCATCCCTCTAAATCTATCTTTTATATTTATCGTCTAGTGGGATATTGTTCCAACAGTTGCTCGACAAGTTCATCGAGTTTAGCCTGTACGCTGATACTGTCTTTTGACTCAAGTTCAACACTGCCGGATGCACTGTAGATAAACTTGCCCTCCTTAACGATGTCAATTTCCAGACCTTGATAAAACGACACTTGCTCACCCACGGGAATACTAAATATGCTGCCAAGTGAAATTCCACCGGAGCGACCATAGCTACCCGTTCCCAATCCTAGATTGAGGGTTGTTCCATCATCTTTTGTAGCTGTAGAGGGAAGATAACCAACGCTTATATCTGCGTCATCCTCTGTAGCAGGAGTAAGCCCTTTTAACACAAGATGCTGAGTAATTTTATTTTCTAAATGATTTTGAAGTACTTGGTTTACCGCGTTAAGTGGCGGTTTAACGAAAAAGGTTTCTATATCGGCAAAGTTTTGTTGTTCGTCTACATTAACTTGAGGTTTATTAGACGCACAGGCTACGGTAAGCAGTGCCGTAATTACTATGAACAGAATGCGTAAAGTCATTGTGTATTTTATCCTTAAGCTGGTGCAGGCATTACTTTATCAGTTTACTTAAACGCCCATTTGCGTCTAATGGTTTGCAGAGTAAATCAAATAAATTATTGGTGATAGGTTTGTTTATTGCGATCTTTGCACTAGGTTTAGGGGAGAACGCGGTTAATTGGTATTACATATAGTGGAGGTGTCTAGCGTGCGAATGGCTGCGGTAATGCTTCTTCTTATCTGCGCACTTTTCTTTTCAAGGTTGCCACAGGCACAAGAGAATGGATTCACAATTACATGGGCCATTAATGACGCCCCTCCTTTTCACATTATCGAGGGTGAATACGAAAATTCAGGTATGTGCGATGTGCTCATTGATGCACTTAGTGCGCAAATGCCAGAGGTAGCGCATGAGACTATTCTGATGCCTCAGAATCGAATTAGAATGCTATCGAAGCAAAAGCAAAATTTGTGTTTTCCGTGCCTTATAAAAAGAGAAGATAGTGAGGTATGGCTTTACACTGATGAGACGGTTGTTCATGCGCCTTTAGGAATTATCGGGCTACCTGATGTCCTCGCGCCGTATTTAAGGGCGGATGGTAGAATATCATTGTCAGATCTTGCCAACGCGTTAACGCTTAGAATGGGAAAGCCGCTAGCGCGACGTTATCCTGATGTGCTGCAGCAATATGTCGATAAAGTCAGTAACACAAGCCATTTTGCCGAACTTACTGGTGAGAACGCTACAGTACGAGTACTTGAACAAATTGCACTGGGAAGAATAGATTACACCCTTGAGTACCCCTCTATTTTGAAATTTCATAACTTAACACAGGGCGAGAAAGCGTTGGTGTACTATGAAACGACTGAGCTATCCAGCAAGGGAATATCGGGTGCAATAGGATGTACAAACAATGCGTGGGGCGAAGAGGCAGTTTCCAGAATAAACAAGGCGTTACCCGTTATTTTGAGTAGTCCCATCTATCAAAAGCAAGAACAGTTTTGGCACGCAAATGTTGTCGTGCCAGATAAGAGCGCTACACGTTAACTGCTTCAATTCCTAAAGACCCTAAGCCATTATGCTCGCAAACGCTATAATGTCGTCAAAATTGGTGTCGCGCGCTAACGTGCCAAATGTTAATCCGCAGGCGTTACTTAAACGCGCATTACAAAACGCTTGTGCTAGCGGGTTGGTGTCATCACTCAGCAACACAGCGCCTTGTAACGCTAATGCTGCCTGTTCGGTAATATGTCGGCTTCGCAATTCCATATCGCCAGTGGCTGAAAAAGCGTCATACAGCTTTGCAAAATGTAAATCAAAGTATTTGTTCTTTCCTACTTGTTGCTTTAATTCATTAAATAGGGCGTTTTTCGCATTAGGCTCTTTAGCAATGGTGCGTAGCACATCTAAGCACTGCACGTTGCCGCTACCTTCCCAAATCGAATTAAGTGGTGCTTGGCGGTAATATCGAGGCAAAGGGTTTTCTTCAACGTAGCCAATGCCGCCCAAGCACTCCTGAGCCTCGTTTACAAAGGCAGGAGTACGCTTACAAATCCAGTATTTTCCAATAGCAGTCGCAATTCGTGCAAACGCGGCTTCTTGTTCATTATTCGGCGCGTCATCTACTGCTTTAGCGACACGCATAGTAAGTGCGGTAGCAGCTGCGCACTCTAAACTAAGATCTGCTAATACATTGCGCATTAAAGGTTGATTAATAAGCGTATTGCCGAAGGCGTCTCTATGGCTAACATGGTGCATTGCTTGTACCAGCGACTGACGCATGAGTGCTGAAGAGCCAATCATACAATCTAGTCGTGTTAGCGACACCATATCGATGATAACGGGAACACCGCGCCCTTCTTGTCCAACCAAATATGCTGTGGCGTCCTGAAATTCAACTTCAGAAGAGGCATTACTCCAGTCACCAAGTTTGTCTTTCAAGCGCTGAATTCTAACGTTATTTAATGTGCCATTTTCCAGTCGCCGAGGTAACAAGAAGCAACTTAATCCACGTTCAGCTTGTGCCAGAATTAAGTGTCCATCACACATAGGAGCGGAAAAGAAAAACTTATGACCGACAACGCGATAACTGCCATCATCTTGTTTTGTCGCCGTAGTGGTGTTGCGACGCACATCTGAACCACCTTGTTTTTCCGTCATCCCCATACCTAGGGTGATTCCCGCTTTATCTTTTGCGGGAAGCTCTCGATTATCATAGGTGCCATAGATGAGCTTTTCTAGCCAGTATTCAGGAAGTTCTTTTGCATGGCGCAATGCAGGTACCGCAGCATGGGTCATTGTGAGTGGGCATGACGTACCCGCCTCAGCTTGATAATGCATGTACATAAGTGCCGCGCGCACAATATGTGAGCCAGCTTGACCTTCATTGCGCCAAGAATAATTGTGCGCGCCATTCTCCATGGCAGATTGCAAAAGCGCATGATAGCTCGGGTGAAAATCTACGTTATCTATTCGCCTGCCGTAGCGATCAAAAGGTGAGAATACAGGTTTGTTTTTATTCGCCAATTCTCCATGTTCCATTAATGACTCACCTGTTACGGCGCCATAGGTGGACAGCGGTGACAGCATAGACGATTTCTCATTAGGCAGAAAAAGACAAGTGAAATGCTGTAGCAGACCGTCTTTTTCCCAAAGACTATAGGGAGGCATTACCTGAGGTTGGTTGTCAACGGTGTGGGTTTCAAAACGGTTTTGTTCAGTCATAACATGTTCACTTAGTGCAAGGCGATATAGAAACATTACATATAATATTTTATTTAATCAAACAAAGTAATGTTGAGATTGGTAGAAGGTTATTAGAAAGTGTTTGATAGGACGTATCAGCTGCTCGTGTATTATGGTAGCGATAGTGCAAACTCAGGTAAGTGCCACACGCACAATAAGCAAAAATCACATGTAGGTGAATTCGACAAAAACATGACTACAGATAAAGTGAAAAAGCCGGTAGCGCGTAAATTGCTCCTTAAACTGCTGGGCTCAAGAGACGATATTCAAATGAATGCAGCAACTGCTGTAAGAGTAGGGGCATTGTTTGGTATTTCGGAAAATAATGTTCGCGTTACTCTTAACCGTTTGCACAGTGCTAATTTACTGTCGCTGGTGGAAAGAGGCTACTATCAATTAGGGCAAAAGGGTAAGCAGTTTGCGGGTGAAATAAACCAGTGGCGAAACGCAGAATCGCTGTTGACCTCGTGGCACAACGATTGGATTGTTGTTCAAACGTCGATGTTGGCTAAAAGTGATAAAAAGCAGCAACGTCACAATACACGCGCCTTAAAGCTTTTTGGCATGCAGAGATTGGTCAATGACATGTACGTCAGACCAAACAATATGAAAGCGAGTGTAAATGAAATCAGGCAGAAGCTACTTACAGTAGGTTTATCGAAAGAGGCCCTCGTATTTAGCGCTTGTGACTTTGAGCAACGTATTCAGCAGAAAGCGTGTAAATTGTGGCATGGCGAACGCTTGGAAAAGCACTACCGGGAAGGTATCGACGAATTGCAACAATCCCTTGATAGCCTTTCAACGATGCCCCTTGAAGATGCACTCATTGCTTCTTACGAAGTGGGAGATAACGCAATTCATGACTTGGTTTTTGACCCATTACTACCCGCTCCTCTCGTGAACGCAAGTCTTCGAGAGCAATACCGCGCATTGGTGAAGCACTACGATGACGTAGGTAGTCAAATTTGGTATCAATTCTTGCATGGTTAAGTGCATAAGAGCTAGGTGCATGACAATTAAGCTGGCGTAAATGTAGGGAAGTAAACGGTATTTATGAGTAAAAACAGACCGCTATTTAAGCACATACGTAATCACTCTGCTTTGTTCAGTGAACTGTGTCACTACAGAAATGAAGCAGTACAACATCTTGGCTTTCAAGACTACGAATTTCACAAAACACCAAAGTTTATTACCGAAGATGGTGCGCGACTGACCATTGAGCCTGAACGCAGTATCGTGTTACCTAGTGTCAATACTCTTGCGGGTCTCAAAAGCAAGCTTGTACAGGCCATTGAAACACTGCACATGGTTGAAAATAGTGAGATTGGTTATCGCTACCCTACGGCGGCACTAGCGGGCTTAGATGCACCATTTATAAAACGGATGCGCTCTGAATATTTTCACCGAGTAGACGAAGATAGAAGTATCTGTCGGCCGGTAAATTTATCTTACGGGATCAAAAGTCGAGGTAAAGCCGATAACCGCTTGGAGTATGAAGTCTGGATGCCTGATGAAGCACCAGATCAAAATCCGCTCCCATTACTTATTGATTTATACGGTGAGGACCTCCCTAATGATGTGCGACATTTTGTCGAGAAGCCGTCTAAAGTCCATGGCTGGATGGGGGTGAAAAGAGCTGCATTTGAAGCGCTGTATACCCACAAAGAATGTGGTGACCTAATAATATGTGTGGCAATGAGTGTCGATGCTTACAATATTGGTGCTAAGCCAGATTTGTCATATTCCCCCGAAGCTGAAAGCTCAATTGCCATTAACAACGCAGAATTCGAGTGGGAAGTAGAAGGGTACTATGCGCCGCGCGATTGGCAGTTTGACCACGACGCTGTATGGCATGCCATCAACCATACATTAGAGGCAATTAATGCGCCGCTAGAAGACCTTTATACAAGCGATATTATTCCTAGCACTGAAAGCAAAACCGAGCGAATCCTCTCGACGCTAGCGTCACTGGGGGTTACTCAAAACGAAATTGATGCATTGAACCTGCAGCCTTGGGAGTTCATGTTGACAGAGAGTGAGCACAGAGTAAAAGCACACGATCCTACGCGCTCTGTGAACTTACTGGGTAGATTGAATCGTCTGTTTTACCAACCAGAGCAACAGTTGCCTTCTCTTAATTGGATCCATGACCTTATTTTGTAAGGTCATGGTATCCAAATCATCTTTTTTTCTTATCACTTTTTCCATTCTAACAGTGAATACGACGGCAAGGGCTGTCATGAATTCGTCTTATTTGTAAATTTTTAGATAAAATTACATTATTTTTGTAAATAACTTTCAGTTTTGTCGTGATCTGACTGTTTGTTTCGTATTTTTTGTAATTAAATTACGAAAAATGCTTTATTTATTGAAATTTTTGTTCATAATGTACACATCACTGAGGTGATATCTAATTTAGTTACAAAATAGGAATTCAAAAATGAAACTGTCTACATTCGCCATTGCTTTAACACTTTCTGTTGCTGCAACTCAATCTTTTGCTAAAGATGTTCGTCTTAAGCCTGTAAACAATAATATCGAAACACAAGCGTGTTTAACGGCTGCTGAAGAAGGTTTTGGTCCAGCATTGCGCTTTATCCGCAACAGCGGTTTTAACGCAGAAGAATTTAGTGCATCTGTACGTTGTAATGGTGAGTCATTACGTACGTTTGCTTATATGTATAAAAACAATGAAGTAACTGAGAATGCAAAAACGGTTGCATTGGTTGCTAAAAATCAAGACGCTGCGTCACAAGCTTGTCTAGAAGCACTTACTATCGGTAAAGATGCTGCTTTAGTTAAGTATGGCCTAGAAGGTGAAAATATTATTTGTAACCATCAAGACATTTCAGACTTTGTACGTCAGTACAGTGCTGAAAATGTCATCGTGCGCTCTAACGCAGAGTAAGCACTAAGCAAATTATTGCTTACAACATTGTACAGTTTCATGGCCTTTCGCTTAAGAAAGCGAAAGGCCTGACACTTTACTCAATTCACTGCTTTGAAGCGTTAATCAAGTGAAAGGCCTTTTGCCTTCCATCCAAATACACCACTTCACGCCCGTCAAAAAACGCATCTTCTTCTAGCATAATTCGAATTTCTTTATTCCACGCATTAACTACGCTAGCTGCATTTAATTCTATTGAATATACCGTTTGACCATACATAGGGTAGTCGCCCTGAACAGGCACACCTTCTTGCGCATCCCACATTCCTATTGTTGGGCCTGCAGCATGACCGTGTAATCCCAACGGGTGAGTATAAATTGATGGTGTAATGCCTTCTTCTATTGCTTGTTCTCTGGACATTTTTAAAATGGCATTACCTGTTCGCCCAAGTTTAAAGTTGCTGGTTAAAATGTCTTGTAGACGATTGGCAGTAGCTAAAGCTCTCTTTAAATCCTCGGGTGCATCAGTTTCGCCTTCTCTTAGAACGTAAGCATGTTGTTGCTGGTCAGTGTTAAGCCGAAGATAAGTAATGCCGAAATCAACATGAAGTAGGTCACCAGGTCGAATCACATTTTCGCCCGGACGCTTACTAAATGCTTTTATCTGGTCAAATTTTTCGTCATCAGCGCGTTGTATTGAAACGGTAGGGTGAAACCAGTTTGTGAGTCCAAGTTCGAGAGTTTGATCTCTAAGCCACCACACCACGTCATCTGTGGTGGTAATGTTTGGTGTTATCACGTCGTTAGAAAACGCTTTTGCTATAAGGTCGTGGCCAATTTGAGTGAGTATTGGATAGTGTTGCATTTCCAGTTCACTACGTGTTTCTAACCAGCCGATAGCCAGTTTTTCACCAGTCACAACTCTTGATGCAAAGGTGTCAGGCAAAGCAGTCATTAAGTTTGCGTATTCTGTTGAACTCATGCCATCTGCTAGCGCAAACTCCTTCGACGTATTAATAGCAATGCGCTTGGGGTTACGTTGTTTAATAATTTCTACCAGTGCTTGCCACTGATCAGGCTGCGCTTCCTTATCCCATGCTTTTTCAAATATATCGCCAACGGCATAACGTGCAACGGCAAGTGTCTCAAGCGCACGGCTGTCTTGGGGGCGATAAATGACAAGCATAGTATGGCGCCTTGCTGACAGCCAAGTAGAGGGAAGCATAGTCTTAAGGACAGGATCTTCATTGTATTCCCTAGACATAACGATCCACATATCAATGTTTTCTCGTTTCATTATGTCAGGAAGCACCTGCTCGAAACGCTGTTTTGTAATGCGATCAATTAGCTCGCTTCTTTCTTGCATGCTTAAAATGGGGGCAGCGCTAACAGTACAAATCGAAAACACGGCGAGCATGGCAATGGGAAATAGTTTACTTAGCATTGATTATTCCTTGTGCATTGACTAATGACTAATACAGCCCGTATAAAAAAGCCCCTATATTAACACTAGGTCCATATATTAAACGCTAAGTGCGTTGACAGGCGTCTACCGCATTTGAGTTGATCTATATCGCGGTAAGATTGATATTATCTTTTTTGTAACACTTGTCATGGTTTGGTGAAACGGTTTCATGAAGTATTTTGCGCTCTTATTACTTTTTTTATCTGCGTTTGTTAGGGCAGAGGGAGCCACTACGGTGAAATGGGGAACTGATCAGTGGGAAGGGTTTACTGATTACGATGGTACTGGCTTCTACCACGAGCTGATGAGACAAATTTTTCCTTTGCCGCAATTTGAGCTCGAAGTGAGTTACTTCCCATGGAAGCGTTCCTTAAAGCATTTGACGCAGGAAGAAATTGACATGACGGGAGGAATGCCTAAAAACAATGCTTTCTATCAGTCTGACAAGCCTGTTTTGAGTGAAAAAATTCTGCTCGTAAGTCGTGAAACACTTGATCGTGGCGACATCCAACAAATGCTAGGTGCATACCGAGCGGGATACGATGATGTAATTTTTTATGTTGCATTACCTAACAGCGCGTCTGGCATTGAAGTGAAGAGTGTTGAGCAAGGCTTGGCACTACTAAGACAAGGCAAAGTTGATTTTTATGTGGACACCGAAATTCTGATTAATCGTGTTTTCAGTGAGGGAATTCGCAATGGTGAATTTCAGTCTGCAGAAGTGGGTGACTTTGAGCTTTTTTGGTCTTTCGCAAGAAATAGTAAAGGCAAAGCGCTCAAACGTCATTTTGATGCACAGGTAGCGTTGCTTAACCAACAAGGCACTATACCTGCACTGTATCAAAAATACGCCATTGCAATGCCTTATTAGCGCCAATCGCCCCTGGTGTGAAAGCGTGCCTTCTAATAAGCACGCCCAAGTGTATCGTTCTAATAAATGCTACGTGTAGCTTACCACTTCAATTTCAATATTATTTTGTGCCATAAAATAAAAGCGTCGTCCCGGTTCATAGTCGCCATGGCTGAATGTATCGATGCCCATGGAAAGTATTTTAGCCTCTACAGCATCAAGATCAGCTACCACCACGCCAATGTGGTTAACGTTGGCAAGTGTTTTGTAGTCACTAACAATAGCATTTAGTTTTACAGGTTTATACAAAGCAAGATAGGCATTGTCATCGCCAACATGCACGCTATACCCCTCATTTTTTGCACCGCCTTGCCACCGAATCTTCCATTCAAACAACGTGCAAAGTAGCTGTGCCAGTGCATCAGGATCAGTAACGGTAATATTGGCGTGTTCTAGATATGCATTTTTCATTATTTACCCCTTTAAGTAGATAGTTAACGAAAACCAGCTTAATATCTAAAGCTAACTTTAGATCAAGTGCTGATTGGGATTTTTTATGTCACCAGAACCGCTAGTCAGTATCGGCTTCATTGCGAAGCGGACAGGTAATGCCGTTTCGCTCATTCGTTACTATGCCAATGAAGGGTTGATCCCGTCGGTACGTACCGAGGGAGGAAACCGCGTTTTCCCCCGTTCGGTCATAAGACGTATTTCATTTATTCTTATTGCACAGAATATGGGCTATTCACTTGCACAGATAAAGACGTTGTTATCGTCTTTGCCAAATAACAGAACCCCCACGCAAAAGGATTGGATAGCGCTTAGTGAAACATTCAACCAACATATTGAACAAAGAATAGCAGCGCTTACTAGCTTAAAAACGTCGCTGCAGGGCTGTATCGGTTGTGGTTGTTTGTCACTAGAGCGGTGTAAGCTGTACAATAGCGATGACAAAATGGCCGCGCATGGGGCAGGTGCACAATTGCTAGATGATAATGTTCAGTCTATGTACCTCGCACAGCGCCTTAAAGGGTAGCGGTCTTACTTCAACTAAATACAAGATTTCACAATCTCTCATGCACGTAAGAAACCTCCATAAAAATGGTTACCCAATGGCGGCACTTTGTCAGTCATTTCCCGCGCTAATCCCTTTTGTTGTTAATGCTAAAAGCGGGAACAAAAGCATAAATTTTGCCGATCCTAATGCCGTAATGGCACTGAACGCGGCTATGCTCAAGCACTATTACAAGGTCGATTTTTGGGAAGTACCAAAAGGCTACCTTTGCCCACCGGTGCCGGGGCGTGCTGATTACATTCACGCAATTGCCGATTTATTGGTGGCAAAGCCGCCCCAAAAAACAAACTCGGTAAGGGGGCTCGACATTGGTGTTGGGGCCAATGCTATTTATCCAATAATAGGTGTAAGTAGCTATCAATGGGAGTTTGTGGGAAGTGATATCGATGAAGTCGCGTTTGTAAATGCGAGTCGAATTGCCAAGAAAAATGCGCACTTATCTGAGCGCTTTAGTGTGCGCAAACAGGCTAGTTCCGACTACATATTCAAAGGTGTGATAAAAGACGACGACTACTTTACCTTTACGATGTGCAACCCACCGTTTCACAAATCGCAGGAAGATGCGTTATCGGGCACGCGGCGAAAAACAAAAAACCTTAAGCGCAACGTGAGCAAGCGGGGTGGACAGTCTAGCGCAATAGGTAAAGCCACCGCTAACCTTAACTTTGCAGGTCAGGCGAATGAGTTGTGGTGCAACGGCGGTGAACTCGCTTTTATACAGCGGATGATAGAAGAAAGCACTCAGTACAAAACTCAGGTAGGTTGGTTTACCTGTTTGGTTTCAAAAAGTGCGCACCTCAAACCTCTTGAAACCAGTATTCGCTATCACCATGCCTCAGAATTCGACATTGTTGAAATGGGGCAGGGGAACAAGCTTAGCCGGTTTGTGGCATGGCGTTTTTAGCGCCTGTCGTTGAGAAAAATGCGCGCTTAAGAAAAGCGCGCATTTCTGTGCTTTGCTGCAATAGGGCTCACTGCTACCCACTTGAACAAATACATGATGACCAGCTTAGTTATTCCACTTGTCACGGCTAATACTAAGAGGGGCCAACCTTTTGAAAACCCCATGGTTAGCGCAAAAGCAATTGTTGATATGTCCATCATAAAAATGAATTGACTCATTTTTAAGTCTACCGCTCCTGTGCGCCCCGATTTATAAATAAGCCTGATTTGATGAAAATAGCCCTGCGCGATTAACACTGAAACACACAATATAATAGAGGTGGATATTACCTTTCCTTTATCAGATATGGATTCACCGTAAAAAAGACCAATAACAGCAAGTAAGAGACCGCTCGCGGACAGCACAAAGCTGACTATCGACCTGGCCGATTTCCTATCCATCATGATTTCCATAATGATGCATAAAACCAGCAAAGAGGCGATTAGCCTAGGCCAAACAATGTAGTGATTAAAAGGCTCTATTGAGTATCCATACACGAAGAAAGACAAATAAGCCAAGAAGCTCACAGTAAATTGGTTTAAAGATAAAAGCTCGGTGGGATGCAAACCATTATCCGTATTTTTTCTTCGCCATATTTTCCTTAACTGTGAAAATACACCTATAAGGCTTATGAATATAAATGCGGTATTAACCGCACCTGTAATGTCGTAAAGGTTCAAACGCTTGCCTCTTTAATGATATTTTGTCGACAAAATACCATTAATAATGAGTTTGTTAGTATTTATTTACTTTATTGTGCTGATATTGTCGACATCTTGGTGTTTGTAAGGCTTGGTTGTAGGGAGAGCCATAAAGGCTACACGTAACGCATCGCTTGGAAAGCGGTAACGCTAAACGTGTAGCCAGACGAGATGTATAGTCTAAAACCCGAACGTTTTTGAAATGCCGAACACAACTCTCTCGTCAGCCGTGTTGTAGTCTAGATTGGTATTTTCTGCCGCAATTTCTATGTTGAAGCCCAAGTAACTGGTTTGATAGGCCAAGCGGTAGTGATAAAACGACGTTTCATTGTCTTGCCATAGCCACTTATCGCTATCGAGAGAGTTTGATACATCAAAACTTGCACGCAATGCATGGTTTTCTGCTAGCTGAAATGTATGTGCAACCATTGCGATAGCATGCTTTGCGCCGGTACCAAAGTAGTCCCACGTGTACCAAAAGTTTAGCTCTGATGCGCCATAATCACTGGCATAACCAAACTTGGTATAAAGCTCAGGATAGTTTCCGTCGCTTGAATCGCTTGCGCCGTGATAAGAGTAATAGGCAATGCCGTAGTCAACACTGACGGTTTCAGTGAGCATTTGGTAGCTACCAACGTAAAAGTCCCACTCAAGATTTGTGTCACCACCAAAATCGACATTTGATGCCCATGTACCTGCATATAATCCACTATCAAATGCTTTGTCTATGCCTACTTGCAAAGCGGGATCATTTTGGGTTTGGCTAACACCATTGAAGGTGTAATCTGATACGCCAGATACAGTAGCACTCCAATTGGCATATGTGGGGAATGTGAAAAGCGCAGCAAGTGCAGCAATAATTGAATATGTTTTGTTCATTTTATAAAAACCTTTTGTCTTTATTTTTTCGTTAGTTATTACAAATCGCACGCGAGCAAACACACGGCTTGCTTTCGCAAGCCATGATGTATGCAAAGGAAAAAGCGTGAAGTTAGTTCAGATTTTCGATCTTCGTGAAATCGATTTTGTTTTCTTTAGGCGATGCTTTTATCGCCATGACCGACTTATATTTTTGGCTGAGAATATAGCCAAAGCAGCCAAAGAACAGGGCGATGACGAGAGCGCCGACCCATTGAATTTGCAAGAAGTCTAGCTTGAACAATAACGTTAGCATCGAAAGAGCGACAATGTTTAATGCAAGGTAGTTGGCACGACCGATGCGTTCTACCGTAATATTTAAATTGTCGGTGTAAAGGCGAATGAGTGAATCGAGTGAATTGATCACAAATACAATACCGACAAATACCATGGCAAAGTTAACCAAACCATCTGTTGAAATACCCGCACTGTGGTAGTGGTAAAGCACTGAGAACCATGCGGCAATTGGGATAGACGGTATCACCATCATTGCAATTAGTACCTGATAGGTTTTAAGGCCACCGACAAAGCGCGATGTAAACTGGCCAATCATAATGCTCCAGCTAAACCACCAGAATAGATAAAACTCATGATATTCATTAATCGGTAGTACAAATTTATCGATATTGGCAAAGTAGCCGCCGATTAACCCTAAGTTTGCAAAGTAACTTGCCATCTTACTTTCGCCAAATATGAAAGCGCCTGCCCACATACCTGCAATTAGTGCGATAAAAACCCATGTTGTGGTAATACTCAGTATGCGAACAAACTTGATACTGGTACTTGAATACACAGCAAACGCAATAGCAGCAAAAACAATGGCGTAGAACGTCGGCACAATTGACTCACCATCGCCTACGCTGGGCAAGTACCAAGGCAAGTTAGAGAGTAATAGAAAGGCCGTAAATGCACAGGTGCCAATGATCACAACGTTGTTAACGAACTTTACTGCTGGAAGCTCGAAAAACTTCACCTTTGGCTCGATTACGCAGAAATAAAAACAAGTTAAAAAGTAAAACCCCCAAATTAAGAACCCCCAGAAGCCAAATTCTATAGCCAACGGGTTGGTAAATGCGTATTCGGGGCTTGCGCTTATGTCAGCATAACCGGCAAATTCAGTCAGTGGGAACATAATTAAGCCCACGTCTAAACCTGAGGTAAAGAGGATAGCAATAAAGGTAAGGGTTCTCACTGGCATAACGCCAACCACTTTCACATTGCCCCATTTAAACAAAATATAGGCCACAGAAAGTAGAGTGAAAATAATGCCTGCACTAAGCCATACTGTCATTATCACCCTCCCAATATTGATAAAAATGTAACATGTTTTTTCCTTTTTTTAGTTATAAACATTGTGCCCAAATTACCTTGCTAATCGCACGATAATACACTGCACAGGGTGACCTACCCGGTAGGTAGAACACTGGTGTAAATGCTCGACTTTAATGGTGTTTCACGTTTTATTTCCTAACGCTGCGCGGTCTGCCAATTGGCGTTTAGTCCAACACTGACGTTTTGCTCAGGCAGCCTCGGCTTTCCCAAGATAATATCTGCTGCTTTTTCCGCTACCATAATGGTGGGGGCATTTAGATTGCCATTTGGAATGGTTGGGAATATAGATGAATCGACAACTCTTAGGCCTTTAATACCATGAACCTTGGTATCAGAATCTACCACCGCCATATCGTCTTCTCCCATCTTGCAAGAACAAGACGGGTGGTATGCACTTTCTACGGCATCACGAACAAACGCATCTATTTCTTCGTCGCTTTGAATGTGCTCTCCAGGCTGAATTTCACCATCGCGAAAATCATCAAATGCCGATTGCGAAATTATTTCGCGAGTCAGACGCACACAGGCGCGGAATCCTTCGATATCCTCTTTATGCTGTAGATAATTAAACACTATCTTTGGCGGCACTTTAGGATCTGATGATTGAATGGTTACGCTACCGCGACTCTTAGGCTTGTTATGGCCTACGTGCACTTGGAATCCATCGCCGTCAAACGCCGACTTACCGTCATAGCGAATTGCTGCCGGCAAAAAATGATATTGAATATCAGGCCATTCGACCTGAGGCTTTGAACGGATAAATGCACATGACTCAAAATGATTGGTCGCACCTAGCCCTGAGCGATTAAGCAACCAACGAGCCCCAATAAGCCCTTTTGAAATAAGCCCCAACTTGCGATTAAGGGTAATAGGTTGTTTACATTTGTACTGGAAGTAAAACTCCAAGTGGTCTTGCAAGTTTTGTCCAACACCAGGCAAGTGGTGTTTGACCTCTATCCCAGCAGCATTAAGGGCATGAGTTTCTCCTATACCTGAAAGTTGCAGTATATGGGGAGAACCAATAGAACCTGCGCTTAAGATTACCTCTTTACCTGATATTGCGTTATGCGTCTTTCCTTTTACTTGGTACTCAACGCCAGTAGCTTTTTTGTCTTCAAGAAGCACTTTGGTCACGAGTGCGCCTGTTACTACAGTTAAATTCTTACGCGATTTTACGGGGTCGAGATATTCACGGCTGGTTGAACTTCTAACACCATTTTTTACCGTCATATGCATGGGGCCGAAGCCTTCTTGTTGGCGACCGTTGTAATCAGCAGTAATGTCGTAACCAGCCTGCTCGCCTGCCTTTACAAAAGCAGTGTAAAGCGGGTTTTTCATTTCATTACCGTTGTTAACGCCTATTTCACCGTTACCGCCGCGATAGGCATCATTTCCTTTGTACCAACTTTCGGCTTTTTGAAAGTAGGGTAAACAAGCTTGGTAGTTCCAATCTTTAGCGCCGTGGGCTTCCCACTCGTCAAAATCTTTTGCATGCCCTCGAACATAAACCATGCCGTTGATTGAAGACGAACCTCCCAACACTTTACCTCTAGGGCAGTGCATTTTTCGGTTATTAAGGTAGGGCTCTTCTTCAGTGTGAAATTGCCATGCGTACTTGTCGGTGTTCATTGGAATAGACAAAGCAGTGGGCATCTTTATGAAGATACTTTTATCTGAACCACCCGTCTCTAATAGCAGTACGCTATGCTTAGGGTTTTCGGATAAACGGTTTGCCAGTACGCACCCCGCAGAGCCCGCACCTACAATGATGTAATTAAATGTTTGTGATGTCATTAGTAAAACTACTCCTTAAAACGGGCTCTCAATATCAACCATACCGACATAGACTGACTTCGTCTGGGTATAGCTGTTGAGTGTTTCTACGCCGTTTTCTCGGCCAATACCGGACTGTTTATAGCCTCCAACTGGCATTTCAGCAGGTGAGTTACCGTAAGCATTAATCCAACAAATTCCCGCTTGAAGCTGATGAATGACGCGGTGTGCACGTTGAATATTTTGACTAAATACTCCAGCGGCAAGCCCAAGTGTTGTGTTGTTTGCACGTGTTATCACTTCATCTTCGTCATCAAAGACGAGTACGCTCATGACGGGGCCAAATATCTCTTCTTTAACAATGGTCATGTCATCCGTACAGTCAGTAAAGATAGTAGGGGCGACGAAGAACCCGTTCGGGGCTGATTCAGGTGAAACTGCGTGTCCGCCAGTAAGTAATGTGGCACCTTCCTGTTTACCTTTATCGATATAATTTAGTACCAACTCTTGGTGCTTTTGTGAGATCAGAGCCCCCATATTGACGTTGGGGTCAAGGGGATCACCAATGATGATGTTCGCTTCGGTACGTGTTTTTAGCTCATCGATAAATCTTTGATATACAGAACGTTGTACGTAAACGCGCGTACAGTTTGTGCAAATTTCGCCTTGGGTGTAGAAGTTGCCTAGCATCGCGGCACTTACCGCCTGACTAATTTTGGCATCTTCAAAGACGAGCAATGGCGATTTACCGCCAAGCTCCATGGTAACGTCTTTTAGGTTTGTCGCTGCAGCACTTTGCATAACCTTCTTGCCAGTACCGACTTCACCGGTAAACGAGATTTTTTCAATGTCAGGGTGTGAGGTTAGCCATTGACCCACTTCTGCAGCGCCGTGGACTACGTTAAATACACCAGCAGGAACACCTGCTTCTATGAATATCTCTGCAAGTTTCATAGCGCCCATTGGCGTTTCTTCAGAAGGCTTGAATATAAATGCATTGCCTGCCGCCAATGCAGGGCCTGATTTCCAACAAGCTATTTGAATGGGGTAGTTCCAAGCGCCAATACCAGCGCAAATACCTAGCGGCTCTTTTCGCGTATAAAAGAAGTCACCGCCCACACCTTGCTGTGTTCCTAATTGTGTTGGCGCGAGACCTGCGTAGTACTCAATAACATCGGCACCCGTTTCAATATCAACGCAGTCTGCTTCTTGAATAGGCTTACCCGTGTCTAGCACTTCTAATTTAGCGAGTTCGTCGTTACGACTTCTCAACAACGCAACCGCCTTATTAAGAATACGCATACGCTCAACAGGCATCATGGCAGACCAAGCAGCAAAGCCCTGTTTCGCACTCTCTATTGCCTGTTGTTGAATGAACTCATCAGCAATTTCGACGTGATAAATCACCTCTGCTGTTGCGGGGTTAGTAACAGCGAAGGTTTCTCCGTTTTTATTTGCCAACGGCTTGCCATGAATGAAATTCTGATAAGTCGGTAATGCCATGTAAAACTCCTAACGCTGTTAACTTAAAATCACTGAGATACTTTCTATAAACACAACAAACACTACGGTTTCATGAATATGTGTTTAAAAGTTAAGCACTTAGTCTGTCAAAATCATTTAATATTTGATTAATTTATTTTGATTGGCTGTTCAATAAAAATAAATTGTATAGTGCTCTAACTAATTTTTCAACTTGATAAGTTTACTAACTGATATATGGAACGCTTTTTTTAATCTTGTATTTAATGTAGTTTGTTGATTTTAAAAGGTTGTTTTTTGGTTTTGCGGCTAGTGTTAAATTTTGCGGTAAATAAGATATTGTCATCAAGGATTTTGGTTACCCAAGTAAAAACCGAAAAATAGTTCGGAGTCTAACTATTTTGCTTGGTGAGAATTAATGTGTTTTCAAAAATGGTGAAATGTCTTTTAGGCGACAGTTTAAGTGCAAAAGCAGACATACACTTATTGCTCAATATGTGAAAAGTGGTAACAACTTATGAAGACATTAGAGCAATACCTCGGCGAATACGGCCATTATCATAGAGATCAGAGAAATATATATACCCACTATGCGGGTATACCACTTATTGTCTTTTCGGTGTTTTGTCTTTTAAGTAAGCCTGCGTTTTTAACGGATGTACCGCTTTTGGGCGAGACTATAGTGAGCCCCGCTATAGCAGTATGGGTTATTGGAAATCTATTTTATTTTAAGCTCGATAAAAAACTGGGTTCAGTAATGGCCTTAATTACCGCCGTTATGGTGTACTTTGCTCAATCAGTTGCCGCGCTTGGTGTTATCTCTTGGTTATCTGTGTCGCTAGGTATTTTTGTGGGTGGTTGGGCGCTTCAATTCGTGGGCCATCACTTTGAAGGAAAAAAGCCTGCTTTCGTTGACGACATTATGGGGTTGGCAATTGGTCCCTTGTTTGTACTAGCGGAAGTGGCGTTTGAGATGGGGCTTCGCAATAAATTGAAGCAAGACATTGAACAGCGTTGTGGCCCCATTCGACACTAAAGTGTGTTTTAAAGGCGTGTTTTAAGGGTGTTATGACAGCACGCTAGGCTAAGATGGCAAAGGCCTCTTCGGTTTTGCCTGCTATGGCTTAGCGCGCTATTTCAATTAAAGCTAGCCTTTCATGTTAGCGAGAGTGGCTTTCCTTAACTGCATCTTAGATTCTGCAAAAGCCTGACGTGGCAGCATCTTAAGCTTGTCTGCATAACCTAGCGCCGTTGCCAGTACTTGGTCTTGCGGTACGGCTGCATCCAGAAAGCCTGCTTTGACCGCTTCTTTACCGTCATAAATACGAGAGAATAACAGCGCTTCTGTTTGGCATGTATTGGCAAGTCTTGCTTTTGCTAGCTCCATACCAAAAGGAGGCAATACCATACCAATTGCGGTTTCATTAAGGCCGTATTTGGTGTCTGCATCTTTACCAATGCGCAAATCTGCTGCCATTAATAAAATGGCACCCATCGCGATACTATGACCCTCTGCTGCAACCACCACAGGTAATGGAAAGCTGTATAGGCGAACGATAAGGTCAGCGCCAGCTTGAACAAGTTCAAGCTGTTTGCTTTTGTCATCAGCTTTCATTACCGACAAATCGAAGCCACCACAGAACTTACCTTCACCGCCGTGAAGCACCACGGCATTCGCTTTTTGTTCGGCCTCATCTAATGCGTTGTTAAGTTGTTCTATTAGCGTGAAGCCAACCGCATTTACCTTTCCGTCGTCAAAGGTAATTACAGCAATATCATTTTCTATTTTTAAATCGAAAGCCATGTTGTGTTTTAGCTCCATTTCAGTAAGTGACAAAGGGCAAATCTCAAAAGGGCCACTATCATACCTATACACAACGTAAAATGCCCACTTCGAGAAAGTAATAAAGTGCGATTTATAATGGTGATAGAGCAAATGAAAACTTCACACAACATGAAATTCAGCGTTACACTCTAATTTTGGTAACCACGTTAGCGCCATGCGCTAAGTAACTAATCACGGATGTTTGATGCGCCCTCATTTGAAAATTCTTGTTATAGAAGATGCCGCTGATTTGCTTGAGCAAATCACCACAAGTATTAGCAATACCATCACGTATTTTGATCGTGATGATGTAGAAATAAGTCTGATAGAGGCAAATGCGGTAGCCAAAGCGTTACAGTTTGTGCGTGACGACGGAGACATTCAAGCGGTTGTGTTTAGCTGGGACGTGGTAGCAAAAGAACACGAACTCGTTAGTCAGGTTGCTGACTCTGACGACAAAGGTGCTGTTATTCAAAACAACGCTCGTGTGATTGATGCCATCAAACGAATACGCCCTGAGCTACCGGTTTATGTATTGGGTGATGCGGTTAAAGGACTGGACATCGTTAATCAGGCCAACGGTATAGAGTCATTCTTTTATCGCAATGACATTATCTCAGACCCAGAATCTATACTGGGTTACATCATTAATGACTTTGATGATAGAAATGAAACACCGTTTTGGACTGAGTACAAAGATTATGTTGTAGAAGCAAACGACTCTTGGCATACACCAGGGCACAGCGGCGGTGCGAGCTTTAGAAACTCTCCTTACATCAGCGATTTTTACCGCTTCTTTGGACGCAACGTGTTTGTCAGTGACCTTTCGGTGAGTGTGGACTCATTGGGATCACTATCTGACGGCACACATGCTATTGGTAAAGCGCAGGCTGCTGTGGCAAATACATTTGAAGTGCGTCATTCTTACTTTGTCACTAACGGTTCTTCAACGTCGAATAAAATAATTCTGCAAACGTTGCTGCGAGAGGGTGATAAAGTTATAGCCGATCGCAATTGTCACAAATCTGTGCACTACGGCATTATTCAAGCGCGCGCAATGCCAGTGTATCTCGACAGTGTGTTTAACCCAGAGTATGGTATTTTTTCACCGCCGCGCATGGCACAAATTAAAAACCTTATAGAGCAAAATACTGATGCAAAACTCATTGTTCTTACCGGTTGTACGTACGATGGTTTGCTCACCGACTTAAAGCAAGTGGTTCAACTTGCGCATGAACATGGTATTAAGGTTTTCATTGACGAAGCCTGGTTTGCATATTCGCTATTTCACCCAGCATTGCGTGATTATTCAGCTATTGCGGCTGGCGCTGATTACATCACGCATTCAGCGCACAAAGTAGTTTCTGCGTTTTCTCAGGCGTCATTCATTCATGTCAATGATCCTGACTTCGACAAAGACTTCTTTAAAGAGGTCTTCGCAATACACACCAGTACTTCGCCAAAGTATCAACTCATTGCTTCGTTAGACGTCTGTCGTCAACAGTTAGAGATGGAAGGGTATAAAATTCTCAATGAGTTGTTGAGCAATGTGGCTGAGTTAAAAGCCCAAATGGCTAAATTCAAGCGTTTGCGGGTGTTAAGTCCACAAGATTTTGCCACAATGTTCTCGCACTTCGAAAGCGATAACATTGGTCATGATCCACTTAAAATCCTCATTGATGTTTCCGCATTGGATTATTCCAACCAAGAAATTCATCGATTCTTAATGGACGAAGTGGGTCTTGAAATAGAAAAGTTTACGCACAGTACAATCTTGGTGTTGTTAACGCTGGGCGGCATGCGCTCTAAGATAGTAAGACTATACAATGCGTTAAAGCGTTTAGACGATGGTGCCGTAAACTTAAGTAAGCGTAAAAGCAAAAGCCCTCTGCCAGCTGATATACCACCCATTCATTTGGACGATTTACCTTCGAAAGCGTTTTTTAGCAAGCGCGAGGCAATAGCGTGGCAAAATAGTGTAGGGCGTACTGCCGCTGGTTTAATCACGCCGTATCCTCCTGGGATCCCACTGATTGTACCGGGACAAAAAATTGAGCAAGCTCATATTGATTACTTGCAGGCGTTAGCGAGTCAAAAGCTTACCGTGCAGGGAATTTACGATGGTGAAATATACGTAGTGGAAGACGAGTAAAGGAATAAAATAACAATGAAAAAAGTAAACGCATCATTAATGGGTTTGGCACTGGTGTGCAGTGTAACCCCAGTACTAGCGAAAGATTATATTTCACAAGAACAGCTTCCTGGCTGGTTCAACGACGCGGTGAAACGCGAAGTGAAAATTACTGAAAAGTCGAATGTTACACTTGCAGAGTTTCCGCTAAGCGCTGCAATTTTGGGAAAGTGGTCTGATGTAGAGAAAGCCGATACGTATTGGTATTACACCGTTGACATCGGCACTGACACCCCAGTGGAGTGTTGGGCATTTCAAGATTACGATGGCCCCGCAAATTCACTTGTTAATATGATGAAGTATGCGACAGAGAATATCGCTACATTGCACAAAAGAGCACTAACCAGCCAGTACAACTACTCACTAAATGTGGAAAATATTGCCGATACAGCAGTACTTGATTATCAGGTGCTTTATAACCTGGGAACAGGTGCAGAGCAGTTAACAGGTTTAATGAAGGGGTTATCCGCCGAGTCTCCTAATGGTCTTCAAGTTTGTCTACACAACGAAATTGGCTATCGCGAAACCTTTAAGGATGTCTTTACCTCGTTTGTTAATGCGACGGATAAAAGCGCTCATGCAACACCGTTTTTTAACTCAGTTAATTCGGTATATATGAATAACGAATTGGTTGGTGTTGCGGTTGAGAAGTTCACTAAAGATGCTGATGGTGATGTTGAAATCAGAGAAGCGCTTTCAATGATTTTGCCTGTAGATGCAAACAATGTTGCTACAACAGATACTGTTACGCGTTCATGGAGTTATGCTGATGGCGAGTTAATAAATGCTTATACCTATTCGGTAGAGAACAGCGAAATGTCTTCGTCGCTATCGTTATCGGCATCTGAAGGTGTATGGGCCGTTGAAGGCGAAATACAAGGTAAGCCCATTTCTGCACAGTTAGAATATCAAGGTGAGTTTGTCTCTAACTTTGGTACTTACTTAGTGGTTGACGAACTGAATAAGACTGACAAAGAAACCACCACGTATGTAACTTGGTCTGCCGATACCGACCCAACAGCACCCACAACGACAACGATGTTGAAAGAGGGGCAGCAGGATGGTCTACATCTGTATAAGGCTGATATGGAAGGTTTTGAGGTAAAGTATAAGGCCAACGATGACCTAATAATGCAATCTGCTACCATGAGTATCGGGCCTGTCTCCATGTTAATAAAACCGCTTTTCGTTTCTGGTAAACCTACAGCGTTATGATGCGTTTATATACGTTAGTGTTGTGGCTACTTGCGAGTGTTGCCCATGGGCAAAGCTCGCCTACCTTCGCTCAAATCGAATTAACGCTTCATTCAGAACAAGCGTTACCCCTACCGTCAAGCATCCAGTTTGAAGTGGTGGTGAGTAAACCGTCTGAGTATCAAACTTTGTTAGCTGGCTGGGAAGGTGTGCAAGTGGATAACGTGTCAGGTAATACGCTCACGCTATCACTAAATGAACATTACGTAGCGAATGCGCCGGTAATAAATAAGCACACCCAGAGCAGCTTTGTCATTGATTATGACGAGCCTCAAGTTCAATCCGTTCTAACGCAGTTTAAGCAAACCAATCTGGTATCAACGCCAGATTTGCTTGGGCAAAGCATAGAGCAGTACGTGTCGACGTATATTACTGAACCTAGCTACATTCACAATTTTGCGTTTGCCTCTACCGTTGCTAAAAGTAAAAGTGGTGACTGTACAGAGTTTGCGGTGTTGACCGCAGCGTTGGCTAGAGGTCTTGATGTGCCCGCTCGCGTGGTTGTGGGCTCAGTTCTTGTGGAGGTCGATAAAACACTAGAAGCGTTTGGTCATGCTTGGAATGAACTGTATATCGAAAACAGGTGGCAGCGTATTGATGCGGCGCTAACCAATCAGCAAAACGCGCGCGTGTTTTACTTACCGAGTTACGTGCTTGATAACGAGGGACCTGGGTACGCGTTAGCGCTGGGTAAAAGCATGTTTACGTTGCCACAGCGCATAACCGATGTAAGAGGGCTAAAATAGGCGTAACAATAGTTTGTTGTGTACCACGCAGTACTTGAGTTTTCGTCTGTTTGGCTTACACTTGCGCCGCAAAAGATTTTAAGGTCAGGTTTAATGAAACTCAGTGATGTAAAAAAGCTCCACCAAAAGAAATACCGGTCTCAATTCGGCTATTATTTGGTGGAAGGAGAGCATCTGGTACTTGAGTTAATTAAGGCCATTAATGATAAACAGGCTTTTTTGAGTCTGAGTGAAATCACCTTTTACGCAACCTCACAGTACGCCGATTGGCTTTCTAAGAAGCTTTCAACAAACTATAAGGTTGAAGTTCTTAGTGAACAACAAATGGTATCGTTGAGCGATACTAAATCACCTCAGGGCATTATTGCCCTTGTTCCATTACCGAAAAAACGCTCCACCGAAACAAGCAATAAAACCTCTGCGAACACCTATTATGTGTACCTTTATGAAACACAAGACCCAGGCAATTTAGGCACGATATTAAGAACGTTGGCATGGTTTGGCAACGTCACATTAATGATGAGCCCAAATAGTGTTGACCCTTACAATTCAAAGGTAGTGCGAGCCAGTATGGGGGCTATATTTCACGTTGATATGGAGCTTAATGTGCCCCTTGAGTCATTGAATGATAGATTTCAGCACTTTGCTTACTTAGACATGAATGGCAAAAAAGTAATGTCGCCCACATTTGGTGATTATCAGTGCTATCTTTTTGGTAACGAAGCGAGAGGCGTGCCTAGAGAAGTGTTAGCCAGCCTCAACGCAGAAGCATTCACAATTCCAGGGTGTGGCAAAATTGACTCATTGAATCTGGCCAGTGCCGTCAATATGTGTGTCTATGAACTTTCGCGTTAACTCGCAGCTGTTGCAACCCCTTAATACTCGCAAAATATAGGAATAAACCGTGGCATTACAATGGTTCCCAGGGCACATGCACAAAGCCTTGAAAGAAATTAAAGAGTCGTTAAATCAAGTAGATATTCTAATAGAAGTGCTTGATGCGCGTATCCCATATTCTAGCGAAAACCCGGAAATTGCAAAAATTCGTGGCGACAAACCCTGTATAAAAATTCTGAATAAATATGATTTAGCTGACCCTGACATTACGGCTCGCTGGCAGGAAAGTTTAGAAAAAGAACGCGGCGTTAAAACGATTACCACATCAAGTGATAACCCGGGTAATAGTAAACAAATAATGCAGATGATAAGAAGCATTTGCGCCCATAAAGACGCTCAACCGAAAGCGATTAAGGCTATGATCACAGGTATCCCTAATGTGGGGAAGTCGACCTTGATTAACATATTGGCCGAGCGAATTATTGCTAAAACGGGCAATGAACCGGCCGTTACCAAAAGTCAGCAGCGGATTAACCTTGGCAGCGGCATTATTCTTTTTGATACGCCAGGAGTACTTTGGCCTAAGTTAGAAAACCCAAATTCGATTTACCGTTTAGCATCCTCAGGTGCAGTAAAAAATACGGCAATGGAGTATGACGACGTGGGATTTTTCGCGGCTGATTACCTTATTAAAGCGTACCCAGAAGTTATGCAAGAGCGCTACAAGCTTGATGAACTGCCAGACACAGAAATTGAGTTTCTAGAAGCAGCGGCGAAAAATCGCGGCGCAATTCAAGCTGGGGGTAGGGTTAATTTACACAAAATATGCGAGATATTACTGAAAGAACTTCAGTCGGGAAAACTGGGGCGTATTACGTTAGAAACGCCAGAGATGCTTGAACAAGAAAAAGAAGAAATGGCGAAAGAGGCGGCAAGAAAAGCTGAAGCAAAAGCCAAGCGCAAGCAAAAATTTAAAACTGGCTCGTTAACGCCAGATAAAAAAGACCGCAAAGAAAAACGTGAAGAAAAGCGTCAAGAACAAAGCCGTAGAATGAAAAAAGCGCGAAAATAAAAGTGTAATTAAATCAGCTGATCTTAATCGTTTAAGAAATTGCTTGCAAAATAGGCAAATTGCTTGATACTAACATAACATTAACAATGTTAAGGTTAGTCCATGCGAGCAATTTGCCTGTTACTTTTACTGTCTGCCACCTCCGTTTTCGCCAGCGAAGTTGTTGTTAAATCGCCGGACAAAAAAATCGTACTCACCTTTAGTAGCGACAAAAGTATCGCGCAGTATCGCATTGACTATCGCGGTACGCCGCTTTTTGCATCAAGTAAATTAGGTTTTACTTTTGCAAGTGCGGCACCTATGTATCGCGATTTTTCTGTTAAAGAAATCAGTCGAAATCGCGTAGATGCCACATGGACACAGCCATGGGGAGAGCAAACTCAAATCCGTGACTACCACAACGAATTAGTGGTTGAATTCATCGACAATGGCAATAATGAAAATCGTTTTCAGGTGCGTGCCAGGGTTTTCAACGACGGTGTCGGTTTTAGATATGAAATTGTGACTGATGAAAAACGGACAATTACGCGAGAGCTGACAGAGTTTAATTTTGTCAATTCTCATCAGGCAACGGCGTATTGGATCCCTGCTCATGGCCGCGAGCGATACGAATATCTATATCGTAAAACCCCACTTCAAGAAGTATACAAAGCCCACACGCCATTTACAGTTGCTTATGAAAATGGTGTTCATGTTGCCGTGCACGAAGCGGCACTTGTCGACTATGCCGGTATGAGTCTTGATAAACAAGAGTTGGGTCGCTTTACCGCTGCTCTTGCGCCTTCGCACGATGGTGTTTTGGTTCGAAAGCATGGCTCGTTTACTACGCCTTGGAGAACAATAACGATTGGTGATGAAGCCGTCGATTTAGCCAACTCGTTTATTTCTCTTAACCTCAATGAGCCAAACAAGTTGGGAGAAGTAAGCTGGGTAGAGCCCGGTAAATATGTGGGAATATGGTGGGGAATGCACATCGACAAGTTTACTTGGGGCTCTTCAGATAAGCACGGTGCAACTACTGAGCGAACCATGGAGTATATGGATTTTGCCGCAGCTAATGGTTTTGATGGCGTTTTGGTAGAGGGGTGGAACAAAGGGTGGGATGGCGACTGGATTGCCAACTCCGAGCTCTTTTCGTTTACTGAAAGCTATCCAGACTTTGATATCAAACGAATTACAGAGTACGGTAAAAGCAAAGGTGTGAAGCTTATTGGACATCATGAAACTTCTGGCGGTATTAGTAATTATGAAGCGCAAATGGAGGATGGATTCGCGCTTTACCAAAAATTAGGCGTCTCTCAAATTAAAACAGGTTACGTTGCACACGGACAAAATCTAAAAGTAAAGGATGACCAAGGCCATGTTCGCTATGAATATACTGACAGTCAGCGCGTGGTGAATCACTTTTTGCACAACGTAAAAACAGCCGCAAAATATGAGCTTGCTATCAATACTCATGAATCGGTAAAAGACACGGGGCTTCGCCGTACTTACCCAAACTGGATCTCTCGAGAAAGTGCCCGCGGGCAAGAGTATAACTCTGGTTGGGCTGCACCAAATCCACCAGAACATATTCCTATGCTAGCATTTACTAGGATGCTTGCAGGCCCTATGGACTTTACGCCCGGTATTTTCAATTTTGACTACATCCGTCAACAAGATGGCGGTGTAGAGTGGGGTAAAGGTAATACAATGCGCCCGCAAACTACACTGGCAAAACAGTTGGCTCAATACGTGGTGTTATACAGCCCCATACAAATGGCAGCAGACCTACCCGAAAATTATGAAGCCAAGCCTGATGCTTTCCAATTTATTAAAGATGTGCCAACTGACTGGTCTGAAAGTATTGCGTTGCAAGGCGAAGTAGGCGATTTTATTGTCATGGCACGAAAGGAAAGCCAACATAAGCACTATTTAGGTGATGATTGGTTTCTAGGTGCTGTTACTGACGAGAACGCGATCTCGCTAGACATTCCACTTAGTTTCTTAGACGAAGGCCAGCGTTACGAAGCGCAAATATACAGTGATGGTGAAGACGCGCATTGGGAAACTAACCCCTATGCATTGTCGATAACCCACAAGCAAGTTAGCGCCAAAGATACGCTAACGCTGAAACTGGCGTCATCAGGTGGAGCGGCTGTGCGTTTTAGAAAGCTGCCCTAAGATTTTTAAACACAGGATTACAACGTGAAGCAGTTAAAACGGTTTGATAAACGGACATTTGAGGCATTACTGGAAAACGCGGCAAAAAGTGAACGGCGCAGAGCGAATCTCAATGTGCATGATTCTTATGAAGATGTCGTGCAGCGTTTGTTTATTGCTATGATGCCTGACTCTTATGTGCGTCCACACCGTCATTGCCAAATGCACAAATGGGAGTTTTTCATGGTGCTAGAGGGAGAATTAGATCTCATATTCTTTGATGATAAAGGCACTGTCTCAGAACGCTTAACGTTAAGTAGCAATGGAGATTGCTCGGGTGTGGAAATTCCGCCTAATGTATGGCACGCCACAGTGTGTCATGCACCTGTTGTATTTATGGAAGTTAAACAGGGGCCTTATGAGGTAACCGATGATAAAGGTTTTGCAGCATGGGCGCCGACTGAGGGAAGCAACGATGTGAGCACGTTTTTGGCCAGTCTTAAAACGGCCACAGTGGGGCAAAATATGGCGCTAGATGTGATGGATAGCGTATAGCATCAGATTACCTATCAACTTTCCGATTTGGAAAGTCGTTGCTATTGCTTATTTTGATGGTATGGTAAAGGATAAATGACACAAGCAGTCTGCGTATAAAGAGCACTGCGTAACCACACTTATTGTGAGAAAGAGAATTATCATGCGAAACGTTTCTACAGGCTATTTTTATAATTTTAATTACTGATTGCACCTGACCATCGGTGTTCAGGGGCAATTATTGGCTTCTGGGCACGCAGGTAGAACGTTTTGCAAAAGCCCAGAAGGTGTAAACTATCTGGGCTTTTTTAATGCCCATTATTCTCGGTAAAGAACAATGAAAGAACTCACATTAGGCGAAATCAGAAAGCAACACAGGGTGAAGCAAGAAGTTGTGGCGATGGCGTTATCAGTAACAGCATCGGGCGTCAGTAAGCTGGAATCTAAACGTATTCAAGATGTTTCTTTGCAGCGCGCTGCTGCCTATTTGGCAGCTGTTGGAGGAAATGTCAAAATTGAGGTAACTATGCCAGATGGCGCTACCCTACAAGTAGGGTAGCGATGTAGAGTTTAGTGATAGTAGGCTACGCTGTTTTCTCTAAAGCGTCTTGTTGTTGCGAATGTATATAGCCACTCGTTAAACGAGATACCTTTGGCACTTCGCTCATTGTAAAATGGGCTGGGTGACGAGACCGGAAATGCATTATCCTCACAGAAGTCGTTTAGTACCATGTGGCAGGTACCTTCTCCCAGATAGAATTGGTAGTTCCATGTGAATGCAGATAGGGCATGCACTGATGAGTGTGCTTGAATTTGCCAACCTAAGATGTAACCCAAATCAGACTCGTTTACTCCCCATGTTGAGGGATCAACGTTACCTTTTGCTACTTGGTCTGAAATTTTAGAAAACTGTATTTGAACAAAGTCGGTCCCGGTAGAATATTGCGCAAACCTATTCCAAGGGTATTGATAAGCAAGGCGAAGCATAACTTGCTTATTGAGCGAAAGGTGGCTGAAATTGCCGATAAGCGATTGGAAATTATCAGGCAGTGTGTCCTCAATAGCCCACGGTCCACCATAGTTCAACACAGTCTCCGTAAAGCCTTTTGAGATTACGCCAAGAGACGCATCTGCAAATAGAGCAACCTTTTTACGACCAAAGAGCTGTTGCAAATAAGGGAAGTTGAATATTGCGCCATACCCACCGGCACTACTGCCGCTTAACAACACCTTGTTGGGTGAAAGCGTATTTTGCTGCAGTTGCTCTCTTAGCCAATCCATAACAACCATGGCGTTATCATGACCTCGGTGTCTAATTGTGACGTCAGCGCCTGGAAGTCCCGTTACTATGCCTAAGTCGTCAGTATATGTTGTGTCAGAAGATCCCAAGTGAAGGTCGCCGGTGCAATAAGGAATGAATACTTTTGACCACGATTTGAATGGATTCTCTTCTACATCTTTGAATATTCCACCTGCTACTTCAGGTGTGTTTTCAAATTGCGCAGAAGGATTATATGCAGCTCTACTCATCGGGTCATTGTCGAACTCTAGCTGCATCGATGCTAGGCACGTTGAACTGTCCCAACACGCGCCGCCACCGTTAAAGTAAACTAACAGGTTATCGCTTTCACCTTGCTCAAAATAGAATGAAAACGGGTTTGGCTCTATTCCTTGAGGACCAACGAGTGCAGGTAGGGCACAAGAGGGATAAACAGTTTGTTCAGCGCCACTTGGGAGTGTTACGACAACTTCTGAATCAGGGGTGATGCGCTGCCAGTCAGCAAAAGCGTTTGACGATACCACCAAACAAACACTGGTTACTATCAGGCGAATGCACGTAGATAGCGAATTCATAAAGCAATTTCCTTTTGTCATTTCATTGTTAACAGGGTAATAAATGATTATCTTTTAGAGGCTTACTAAGAGCACTACTTTCTAATAACGCTCAAATCAGTAAAATACAAACGATATGGAGAGTAGAGATTTGTACAACAACGCTCTCTACTACACCATGTAGATACAGATTAAATGAAATATAAATACTGTCTATACTTTGAGCAAGATTTTATAGGTCTGCTGAAGTGTCATACAAAATAGAAACATCTCTAAAGGTCGCTTGAGGTATTGTTCTACTAATTTAACTCAACAGGAGCTTCGTCATGGCTGTTCATGAAATTACACACCCGCTTATTGCACACAAACTAGGCTTAATGCGCAACGCTAAAATAAGCAGCAAAGACTTTCGCGAACTTGCTTCAGAAGTTGGCAATCTACTGACTTACGAGGCAACAAGAACACTGCCGACAGAGCGAGCCAAAATACGCAGTTGGTCGGGAGACGAAGTAGAAGTTAGACAAATAAAAGGCAAAAAAATTACTGTTGTACCTATTTTACGTGCTGGATTGGGCATGCTAGAAGGTGTTTTAGAGTTAATTCCAAATGCCAAAATAAGCGTGGTTGGGCTGTATAGAGATGAAGAAACGCTGCAACCTGTGGCCTACTTTGACAAGGTTGTAAAAAATATTGATGAGCGCACCGCGCTGATTGTTGATCCTATGCTGGCAACAGGTGGAACTTTGATTGCCACTATCGATTTATTAAAGAAAAAGGGATGCACCAAAATTATGGGGCTATTTCTGGTAGCAGCACCTGAAGGGATTCGAGCCGTTGTTGATGCACACCCCGATGTTGATATTTTTACCGCAGCTATTGACGAACGACTCAATGATAAAGGTTATATTTTGCCTGGCCTTGGTGATGCAGGTGATAAGATTTTCGGCACGCGTTAATCAATTCTTCTTAAAAGTATTACAGTATATCTGCTAGACGTTAAATTACATGGGTTAAACGTTTAAGATAATGTTATAGTTCTTATGTAGAAACAGGACACGACAGACGTTAGCGTTCGTGACAAGAGCTAATAATAATGAACAAAACAAAATTAACCCTAAAAGATGTGGCACATCAGCTTGGTGTGTCTACAGCAACCATTTCAAATGCATTTAACCGCCCTGATCAGTTGTCAAAGGCGAAACGTGAAGAAATTCTAGAACAATGTAAAAAGATTGGTTATAGCGGCCCAAATAAGGCGGCGCAAATCTTAAGAAAAGGGACGTCAAATATAGTTGCATTGGTGCTAGCCGATAGTATTTCCTATATGGTTAGCGACCCTGTTGCAAGTACGTTTATTAAAGGGGTCTCCACGGCATTAAGAGAGCAAGGTAAACACCTTTTACTTTACGCTGGCGACTCTGATAGTCTTCTTGATGTTGTCGATTTTGTCGATGGATTTATCTGTTACGGTCAACCACGTAACGTAAAGCTTGTTGACGAATTGTCAGTGTCGGTTAAGCCTGTTGTCACGGTAGACTTTGATATTGAAGAAAAGCCTTCTATCAACATTGACAATGAAGAAGCCGCTTATCAAGTGGCTCAGCACGCCTTACAAAAAGGCGATAATGTGGCGATATTTGGTTTGCGCCTAATCGACTCACCTTCTACTTGTCGTATTTACGACAATCCTATTATCGGTGTAGATTCTTCTATTTCTCACAGACGTTTAGATGGTTATTTGCGAGCTGCAGAGGAAAAGCAAGTGGCGATTAGTCGCGAGCGTATTTGGCACTTGCCGGAGAGTGAGCGAAGCTTTGCCCGTCAAGCTGCGAAAGAGGTGCTGACGAGTTCTCCACGCCCTAACGTAGTGTTGTGTATGAGTGATATTATTGCACTTGAGCTATTACATATGGCACTGGAAATGGGTATTAAGGTACCAGAAGAGTTGAGAATAACTGGGTTTGACGGAATTGAGGAAGCGGAGCGAGCGCGTCCTAGCCTAACTACGGTATGCCAATCAAGTATAGAAAAAGGCATTAAAGCTGCCGATGCGTTACTTGAGCAAATTCAAGATAAAACAGTATTGCCGTTTGAAGTACGATACGGCGAAACGGTATAACGACTGGCTAGGAAAAAGAAATGCGCCGTCAAGGACGGCGCACTGTAAGGTTAGTAGAAAGAGTAGTTTAGGTTTAGCATGTAAGATGGGCCGAATTCTCGACGCAAGGTAACAATGCCGTTTCCGTCAATTGTCTCTTCTTTTTCATCGGTCAGGTTTACACCTTGAAGCGCAATACGTAAGCCTTCCAGATATTCAATACCACTTTGTGCAAAGTCGTAGCTGATTTGAGCATCTACCTGAGTAACAGCATCACGTGTTGCGGCTTCAATTTTGTTCGAGCCACCACGTTGGTAGGTCAAAAATTCCGAACGGTCTGTTGCAGCCACCCTTACTTCAAAACCATTCATTTCGTAGTAAGCCGTAATACTGTATGTGTTATCAGATTGACCAGGAATTGCCGTTCCATCTTCTAGCTCAGCATCAAGAATAGTTGCAGAAGCAGCAATACCAAATCCGTCTAGCGAATCAGTCAGCATACGAAGTGGAATATTCGCGGTTAGCTCCACACCTTTCATACTGCCTTCAAGACCATCTTCGAAGAATGAATAGAAACCTAAGTCAGGTGGTGTAACAAGATCACCAGCTTGATATGGTGTATCTTCTGGTCCGTAGTTACCATCAACATCAATTACACGGTCGTGGAAACCTGGAATGAAGTAGTTAGCACCGCCGTTCGTTTCATCATTGGTAAAGTCTATTAGCTGGTTCCCGTCACGGGTCCAGTTAACTAAGTCTTTGTAGAAGAGGGCAATGGATATATAGCCTTCATCTTCAAAGTAATTTTCAAACGACAAATCGAAGTTATTAGCTTCTAGAGGTTGAAGTGTTGGGTTACCAGTAAACTTCGACCAAGGTGAACCATACTCTTCTACAGCTGCTTGTGTATTTGGTGTAGCAATTAGCTCAATATTTTGGTCGAACTTCACAAACCCAGAAGCTTTCATCTGGTCAATTCGCGCACGGCTAATTGTTTTCGATGCACCGAAACGCAAGTAGCGGTTTTCGGTCAACTCAACACTCACATTCAAGCTTGGTAAGAAGTGTGAGTAGTCATCGCCATCATTAATAATACAATCGGCATCTACAACCTGGTTGCCATCGTCATCACAAACCGCGAAGTTATCGCCCACAATACCGATAAAACCTGTAGAGCTTTGATCGGTTTGAACATACTGTGCACCGACATTACCTTTAACGTTAAATCCGCTTACTTCGGTTTCAAAATCTAACTGAGCGTATAGAGTGACTACTTCTTCATCTACCGTGTATGAGTCGCCTAGTCTATCTGGCTCCAGAAGACCTGCATCGTTTAGGGTATATTCACCATCGTTGTATGGTGCAAATCCATCATAGGCAACCACATAGCCTAGACCCGCCCATGTAAGATCAGCTAATCCGTTGTAGAGGTACTGTGAAGGAATTGATTCGGAGAACGGATAAGAAGAAGCCGTTGCGAAGAATCCTTTGTTGTCCTTTGATTTAAAGCGATCACTGTAGTTCAAACCTGCGGTAAAGGTGTTAAAAATACTCCAATCTACAAAACCAGTCACTTCAAAGCGCGCGGTTGTTAACTCTTCTTCAAAGTCAGCAAAGTTAAGGAAGCCGTCTTGCGCATTAAAGTAGCTATAGGGGTCGCCATTGGCCTGAAGTTCATTGGTAGCAAATTGATCTGCAATGTTTGCCATACCGCCACCCCATACTTGTGGGCCCGCTAGCTGCAGTAGCGCAGGATCGGAAAAGGCGTCAAGGCCTGTGCTATCGGTAAAGAAAATACCATCAGCACTCATTTGGAACTGTCGAGAACCAAGTTCATCATTGCTTAGCGCGCCTGAACGAGCAAGACCCGCATAGGACTCACCACGTAGGTCACGCTTGCTCGACTCGCTATCAGCAACGTCAAGTGTCATCGACCACTCGTCGTTAATGTCGTAACGAATATTTAAACCGAAAGTTTGTAACTCACCGTCTTTTTGTGCTGGGTCGGTACGCAAAACCGGATTCGCGTTAATTTGAGTACCTGTATTATTAACACCACTGCCCGTAACATTCGCAGCGGCGAATGGTTCGATGAAACCACGGATTACGCCAGAATCTGAATAATCGATATCAAGAGCGTCAACGACAATGTCGAGTCTATCGGTGGGACGCCACTGGAATATTGCAGACACCGTGTCGCGCTCAAGTACGCGGCTAATAGCTTGTGTATCAAGACCAAATGGCAATACTTGGCCGTCATCATTTTCGCCATAACCCCATACACCGTACTTTCTTTCGTTACGCGGTGACTCGGTAGACGCAATGGCAAGTGCTAAGCCCATGGTATCGTCAGCAAACTTTTCAACAAAAGAAAGTGCAAAACGATTACCCGTATTATCAAATTCAGGGTTGTCTGAGTCGTTGCCGCCAAGTTCGTATACACCCGTTACTGTGAGGGTTTCTTGCGCAGACAGTGGACGGACTGTTTGAAGATCAACGGTACCACCAATTCCTTGTACTAATAGCGTTGCATCAGAGGTTTTGTAAATTGTGGCACCTGTCATGATTTCCGCAGGGTAAAGGTCGTATTCAACGCCGCGGTTGTCACCAATACCAATTAATTCACGGCCGTTAAGTGATGTGCCGGTAAAGTCTTCTTTGAAACCACGAACTGAAATACCAGATGTACGGCCACCTACGCGTTCACCAGATAAGCCCGGGAGGCGAGCAAGCGATTCGGCAATTGAAGAATCGGGTAACTTACCAATATCTTCCGCTGAGATAGCTTCAACAATTGAGTCGTTGTCCATTTTAACTGCTTGGGCACGCATGAGTGAACCGCGAATCCCTGACACTTGAATTACTTCTAAGTTGTCTTCGTCTGGCGTTTCTTGTGCTAATGCAACGTGACCGTGGAGCGCTGCAGTAATTGATAATGCAATAACCGCAGGTTTGAATTTTCCAGTGTGCTTCATATGCTTTACCTTGCTAAAAGTGTGTTAAATGCAGGTTTTTTGTTTTACAACCTCTTAACAATAGTCCGAAAAATACACGTTGGCAAGAATTTTCTTAATTGATTAAGTTAAAAAATGTGTTTGATTATTAGATCTGACAGCGTGGTCATATAATATTTACTTAATGCATTTTTATAGAGGCATGCAAAATGGGGAGATAAGAGATCGGTGCTGCGCTTTTAGTGAACTTGCGCCATTTGTGACATAAGCGTAGCGCTAAGTTCATAAAAGCGCCACGCGATAGCAAGAATTTAATCCCAGACTAGACTTTTGAAGTGCTTTCGACACATGGACTCATAGGTGTCATTGCCACCAATCTGGACTTGATCGCCACCTTTAACGGCATTGCCGTTTTCGTCTAGGCGCACAACAAAACTGGCTTTCCTACCACAATGACATACGGTTTTAAGCTCAGATAATTTATCAGCCCACGCAAGGAGGTAATGACTTCCTTCGAAGGTTTCGCCAAGGAAGTCGGTTCTAAGCCCATAAGCCAAAACGGGGACTTTTAGCTCATCAACTACATCAACCAATTGTCGAACTTGTTCTTTCGTTAAGAACTGAGCTTCGTCAATGAATATGCAGTCTAACTTGCGTGTATTGTGGTCGTTGTTTATCGAAGCGAATAGGTCATCACCTTTTGCATAAAGTTTGGCGTCAGCCTGAAGGCCAATACGAGAAGTCACTTTACCCACCCCGTATCTATCGTCTAATGCCGCGGTATATATTACAGAGTGCATGCCGCGTTCACGGTAGTTGTATGCAGATTGAAGGAGTGATGTGGATTTACCTGCGTTCATTGCAGAGTAATAAAAATAAAGTTGTGCCATGGTTGAGAGGCTCTAATAGTTTTTGTTATACCAAGAAATAAAGTCGCTGGCACTCATGGGTTTTGCGTAGTAATAACCTTGTAAATAGTCTGTACCTAGGTCTGCAAGGTGGACTCGTTGCGCATCAGTTTCGATACCTTCTGCAATAGTCTTACAACGAAACTCTCGTGCCATCAACAGTGTCGCTCTTATTATGGTATCACTCTCTTCTGAGGTATTCTGTACAAATGAACGATCAATTTTTATAAAGTCAAAAGGCATTGATTGTAAACGGTGGAGTGAAGAGTATCCCGTACCAAAATCATCAATTGATATCTTTACGTCGCGGTCAACAAGATCATGTAGCCGCTGAGTAACCAATTCCGCATTATTGGCAAACACGCTTTCCGTTACTTCTAAATACAGGCGTTGTGGCGCTATTGAAGTTGTGTTTAGTGCGCTATCGAGTACTTTAACAAAGCCATCATCAAGAAGTTGAGTGATTGATACGTTAACTGACATACACAAACTTTCAGCAAACTGCCAGTGTGACAAGTCGATAAGCGCTCGGTTGAGCACCCAAGCCCCAATCTCAGGCATTAGCCCGCTTCTTTCAGCAAGAGGAATGAAAACATCAGGCGTGATCATTTCATCATCGCACTTCCATCTGAGTAGGGCTTCTACAGATGACACTTTATCAGATTTAACGTCGATGATGGGTTGATAGAAGACGCTGAGTTCGCCGTTATCTATCGCACAACGTAAACGTTCGCATAGCCGTTGATCACGCTTAATTTCTGCATGCAACAGTTCATTAAACACCCCAACTGACCCACGTTGTTTACGCTTTTGATCGTACATTGTGAGATCGGCCTGTTGAATAAGGTCAACCGCACTATCGCCATGCTCTGGATACATGGCAATCCCGATGGTCGCATCAAGAGTAACTTGATTGTCGTTCGCCATGATGGGAATAGTAACGCCGCTTCGCATTGCATGTGCTACGGCCTTTGCTGTGTCTACTGTTGCATAAGGGATAACGGCGACAAATTCGTCGCCACCCCAGCGCGCTAAATGATTTTTCTCACTATAGTTGCGAAGCCTAGCGGCTATTTCTGCCAGCACTATATCGCCAACTTTGTGGCCTAAGCTGTCGTTGACTTGTTTAAAGCCGTCCAGATCGATAAACAAAATGGCAAGGGAGTTATTAAGCACTTTTGTAGTATCTAGCAAATTATTGAGGTGTTTAAGAAAACCATTGCGATTAAGTAAATTAGTAAGAGGGTCTCGATTTGATAGCCTAAATAAGTCTTCAGTACGACGCTCAACTTCTGCTTCAAGATTGGCGTTAGATGCGTCGAGTTTTTCATTGGTGGCAATGAGTAGCTGATTGACCTTTTCAGTTTCGCTTCGTTCGACGCGCATTTGTGCTAGCAGCTTTTCGTTGTTTTCTTTTAGATAAAGCGTATTTACGAAGAAGCGGTTGTAGCGAGAAGCACTAAGGAATATACCTATCCAAAATACTAAGCCGAGCACACCGAGAATAAAAAACTCTCCAGACTCGTCAGCTAATACACACATCGACATAGGTACAAGCAGCGCGGTGCAATAAAAGGAAACCAAACGCTTGCTTGGTGAAAGCACTGTACCAGCACCACCTGACATTGCTGACAGTATTACCATGGTGGCGGAGAGTTCTACTGCGCCCATGGAGGGATAGAAAACTACCGAATAGAAGGCCCATACGCTTGCGGTAAGACATACACCGACAGAAAAACGCTTTATGACGGCGTCGGGAGCGAAAGATTTGTGTGCCAAACCAAAACGCCAGTAGCAGGCATCGATGAAGCGCAGCAAGCACACTATCATCATCACTAGCCACACTTTGTGTTTTAACGAAACAAGCGATTCATTATCTGTTTCAAAAAAGAACACTAAGCCAGAAAACGCAAATATGGTCATTAACAAACCGACAAAACTGTTGCCCACAAGCATGTTGGCAGTATCGCGTTTTATTTCTGTTGTAGATATCGTGTTTTGTTCAAGCTGCAATGGTTGGATTACCTAATCTACTTTGAGCAAATAAGCGACGTCATACTTCTTAGTTGTAGTTTTAGAGCGTATGACCAACTTACTATATCTTATATACCTTATAAGGCTAGCAGAGTAAATTTATACTGGCGATGTTGCGGTAAACTTTAACTTAAGCTTCTCTTTTCAAAAGTTGGTGAAGCTACTCTTTTTCTTCCTGAGACAAACGGATGGCAATTGCATTTGACAATGCGCTGTAAAGATATGCATGCTTCTTGTTTATAACATGTACCAATTTATGCTCAACAATGGGCAAAAACTCAATGCCTTGCTTTTCGAAAATAGCATTTTGTGTAAAGTCGCTGGGCAGAATGGCGTAATTAAAACGACCATTCACAAGCAGTTCTAAAACATGATTGAAATCATCAAACTCGAAAATGTTAGCCGCAATACTGGCCTTGGGTTTACCCATGTTAGAAAAAAAACGAGTTGTTACCGCTATGGCATTACTGGCGTCATTAATGATGTCGCTGTGACACGGTGCATTGCGAATGCACAACAAGAAAGAGGCACCCTGTGAGAAAGGCGGTTCAATCGCTATGATATTGTTTGAAGGCGTAGCAACAACGTCGTAGCGAATAACATCGGCATCAGTCATTCCTTCTTCTAGCAGGCGTAAACCCCGCTCTCCACCCACTTCAACAAATTCGGCAGTTATACCAATATCGGCATATACCTGCTCCATAAATGGTTTGTAATGGTTTAGTACTCTGGGGTGACTGACATAACCAATAATAAAGCGGTCTTCGTTTGCTGAAACACAAAGTCCAATAGAAAACAATGTTATTGCTAACAGAAAAGTAAACGCAATTCTCACTCTTACATCCTTGAAACTCGAAAAATACGCATGTTTGCAGCTACGGGATATCGCAATAAAAGTTAGACTATAGTTGAGGTATTGTCTAATGAAGTGGTGCGATAAGAAGTTAAATTTAATTCAGGTAAAAAAAAGCCCCGGCTATTGCCAGGGCTTTGGGTTACTAACGCTGCTTAGGCTGCGTTTTGACCGCCATCAATCGCTTTAAGCGTTTGTGACGCTGGAACAAGTTCCATGTCAAACGTGTATTCGTCTACACGAACCGCAAGTTTGCGTTTTTCGTTGTAGTCGTGAAGCTTAGCAGCTTCATCGGCATTAACTACACCTTTTTCTTGAAGCTTGTTAAGCGCGTGCTCGAAAGAGATAAACGGAACAACCGGCTCTTTACGCAGTGCTTTTTGCACTTTGCCAAGAAGGTGAGCAACAGCGTGCTTCGCTTTAAACGCCTGCTCGTTAATGTCGTTACCGTCACCTGGGCTTACGCGCACAAGGTGCGTTAGCTGTGCCTTAACACTGTTGTCTTGCATAGATGCAATTGACAGCTCACGCACTAGATCATCGCTGATACCAGCAACACTGTTAGAGTACGTGTTTGTTAGCAGACGCATTAAACCGCGTGTTGCTGTATTCGGGAAATTGTTGATGAAATTAACAATTGCCTGATCAGCTTGTTGTAGTGACCACTGCATCGCATACTCAAAGTATGGTAGTGCAAGTTTTCTATCTTCAATGCGCTGCTCGTAGAAACGAATTGCAGCCATCGCGCCGTAAAGGTAGCTCATTACGTCACCTAAACGTGCAGATAGAAGCTCAGCTTTCTTCAAGTCACCACCAAGTACCGCAAGTGACAAGTCAGCAAGAGGTGCTAGTTTCGCAGAGATGCTGTTAACACGCTTCTCGTACTTACGTACTTCTGGAAGAGCAGACTCGCTGCCGCGTAGGAACGGAAGGTATGCCTTACCGAAGCTACGGAACGCGTTCTTCACACTGAAACCTACAGTTTTACGAAGTACTTTGTTGAACTCTTTATCCGCAGAACTTTCGTTGCTGTGAATTAGGTCAACCATGTCTTTTAGGTAAGGGTGACAACGCATTGCACCTTGACCAAAGATCATAAGGTTACGTGTTAGAATGTTTGCACCTTCTACCGTAATGGCGATAGGCAATGCTGCGTAGCCGCCTGCTAACGTGTTTTGTGGGCCGCGTTGAATCGCTTTACCTGCTTGGATATCCATTGCAGAGTTCATTACATCACGACCTAGTTCAGTCATGTGATATTTCGCGATAGCCGTTACAACAGATGGCTTAACACCTAGACCAAGACCTTCAGTAGTTAATACACGCATCGCTTCTAGTAAGAATGTCTTACCAGCGATGTCTGCCATTTTCTCTTGAATACCTTCGAAGCGACCAATTGGAAGACCAAATTGCTCACGTACAAATGAATATTCAACCGTACCTTTAAATGCTGACTGTGCTGTTGCCACGCCCATTGCTGGAAGTGAAATACCACGACCTGCACCAAGACAGCTAACTAGCATCTGCCAACCGCGACCGATGTTCTTCTGCCCACCAATGATGAAATCCATTGGAATGAATACGTCTTGACCACGAGTTGTACCATTGTAGAAACGTACGCCCATAGGATCGTGACGGTTACCAAGCTCAACACCAGGGTGTGACTTAGGTAGAAGAGCACAAGTAATACCTAGCTCTAACTTGTCACCTAGAAGTTGGTCTGGGTCGAATACTTTAAAGGCAAGACCAAGAACTGTCGCAATTGGAGCAAGCGTGATGTAACGCTTGTCCCAGCTTACGCGCAGACCAAGTACTTCTTCTCCGTTGTACTCGCCTTTCGTTACGATAGCTGCGTCAGGAATAGCACCTGCGTCTGAACCTGCTTCTGGGCTTGTTAGCGCGAAGCATGGAATATCGCGACCATCAGCAAGACGAGGCAGCCAGTAATCTTGTTGCTCGTTAGTACCATAGTGCATTAGTAGCTCGCCTGGGCCTAACGAGTTTGGAACCATTACGGTTACCGCAATCGCACCGCTTTTTGCTGCAATCGTTGCAACAATAGTCGAGTTTGCATATGGGCTAAATTCAAGACCACCAAATTTCTTTGGAATGATCATTGAGAAGAAACGGTTCTTACCTAGGAAATCAAGAATTTCCTGAGGAATGTGCTTGCCGTTACCTAGTTCGAAATCATCGACCATGTTCAGTAATTCTGTTACTGGACCGTCCATGAATGCTTGTTCTTCTGCGCTCAGTTTTGCCTGAGGGATATCGCGTAGTGCCTGCATGTCAGGCTTACCCTGATAAATAGAAGATTCAATCCACACGTCACCCGCATCTAGGGCTTCTTGTTCTGTGATTGAAATTGGGGGTAATACTTTCTTTAAGCTAGTTCTGATACTCATAATAACTCATCCGCTCATCTGACCAGTTGTGTGTATTAATACTACACCAGATTCGAAAAAGATCAAATTTTGTAAAAATTAACTAATATTCATGTGTTTAATCATTTATTTTGACAGGGGCTGTTACAAATAATTCAAACAGTTGTTCAATATTGCGCCGTTTTAATATTTGTTAATTACGTGCTGCCTAAAATTGTGCGCATTCAAGTTGATTTCCACAGGTTCTCTTTTATAGTTGTGAGTCAACTTCAAGGAGAGTTAAGTTAATGATTAAGTGTCTTAGTCCACTGATGAAAGCGGCCGGTTTAAGTGCGCTAGCAGCAACAGCAATGTTTTCGACAAATGCTTCAGCGAACGGTTACGGTGTAGTTAATATTGGTTATGGAAATGTTGATACCGAAGTGGACAGCGAAAGTGACGTCAGCTATTCGGCAGCGATTGGATATCAATTTCATAGACAGTGGTATGTAGAGGGTGGTTACGTATCGCTTATTGATGTCGATACTGACGAACAAATACTGTCTAGCAAGGGACCTTATGTTGCCTTATTAGGGAAAGCAAGTAGTCAACAAGGTGAGCTTTTTTACAAAATAGGTGTGGCTAACATCGATATTGAACAAGCGTCGATTAATAGCGGTGCATGCGGTGACGATGTATTGGTTTGTGGATACGACGATGATGTTATTGCTGGATTGATAGGTCTTGGCTTCGACTACTACGTAGGTAACCAATCCATGTTGCGTTTTGAATATTCGTATTTTGGTGGGAAAGACGATTTTTCCGCTCACGTTCTTAACTTGGGATTCAGGTATAACTTTTAAAGCGAGTGGTGTAGAGGCGTGGTAAATCCTTTTCCGTGAATTAGTCAATGCGCCCACCGCTTGGCGAACATATTTTTTCTAAAAGCAAATCCAACTATTGATGTTGTGTGTATCAAACATAACGAAATAACAACGGATTAATTATGAAAAACGAACTCGACAGCAAGTTTCTTCTTCAAGTATTCGATAAGATTCGTCAAAACGGCGCAAAAGAAAACGAGCAATACCATTTGATGGGTATAACTGCGTATACTGACCACGATGGCTACACCTTGTTTATTGAAGATGCCACAGTTAAGTTACAATTTGGTTTTCACAATCAATATCATTTTGATTATGACACTAAAGAACAATACGAAGCATTCGAGAAAAAACTAAAGCAAATCGATAAAGCCTACTGAGCGCGCACCAGCGCGCTTTTATCCTATTTTCACTCGGTGCTCACCGTATCCTGACTTGCACCACATAGCCGCAAAAAATTCCTTCTGTTACAATGCTCGCTTCGTTTATTGTAAGGAAATCGACATTGGCAGCGGCAATCAAAGCTCCTCAATTTAAACTCGCCTTCCTAGGGCCTAAATTTTGGCCAGTGTGGCTGGGTGTATTTATTTTGTATCTTATTACGTGGCTTCCACTACCCGTGATAAGACGCATCGGTGCAGGTACTGGACGCTTGATAGCACTAATTGTACCTAAGCGAGCAAAAGTCGCGAAAAAAAACCTAGCCTTGTGGAACCCGGCACTTAGCGAGAAAGAAGTCGAAGTTCTATTTAAAGAAAACGTTCGCCGCACGGGAATGGCCTTATTTGAGACGGCTATGGGCTGGTGGTGGCCGTCGTGGCGCGTAAAGCGAGCTATCGAGATAGAAGGTACCGAACATGTTGAAGCGGCCTTTGCTAAAGGGAAAGGGGTGTTTGGTATGGCACTTCACAATATGAACCTTGAATTTGCATGTCGCGGGATTGGCTTTTTTCACCCGAGCATCGCGTTTTACAGAAAGCATAACAATCCGTTAGTTGATTACCTTCAATATCACGGTCGTAATCGTTCAAATAAATATATGATAGACAAGCGCAATGCCAAGGCGCTGTTGGCTGCATTAGATGAACAAGAATTGTGTTTGTATTTACCTGACCAAGATTACGGACCTAAACAAAGTATATTTGTGCCATTTGGTGGTGTTAAGGAAACAGCAACAACTACGGCGACATTGATGTTTATTCGCCGCAGTAACAGTGAGCCTATGATCATTACATCACAATATACTAAGCGTGGTTACAAAATTAAGATTTATCCACCACTTCACGGTCTTGGTGAAATGGAAGATAGAGACGCGCTTGCCATGTTAAATGTGCATATTGATGCGGCAGTGAAAGAGCAGCCCGAAAGCTATCTTTGGATGCACAAACGATTTAAAACAAGACCTCCACACAATCCTACATCACTTTATGATTAAAGCGTCTTTGCGTATTCATTGGTGATGTTTTTGATTTAGCTAGTCTTTGATTTAGCTAGTATTGGGCGTTTTGTTTGATTTGGGTCTTTACAGTGGCAAATTTAGATAAATAGGCTAATGGGTTAACCACACTACTTAGACTAAAATAAAAGAATATAAGTCGAATAAAGCGATGCTCAACACGTAATGTGTTACACCATTATTTGATATAAAAAATATGAAATGTCACTAATAAAGCAGTAGGTAAAAAGGAATTATGGCACAAACAGGTTACTCAAGTTCATCATTTTGGGCAAAACAAATAGGGCTTGCTGTAGCACTTGTCGTTATTGCAGGTGTACTAATCTTTGTTCTACAAAATAGAGAACAAAGCGCTGTGCCAGAGTCGCAAATTGAGGAAAAATCTATTTCCCGTGGACTCAGCGATTTTTACCGAGACTTTAGAATGTCAGCGACTGACCCTGTAGAAGAAGAGCAGGGTGACTTTGTTCTTGATATCGCTGGTGTGGATCCAAATTTAGATAGCAAGCTTGCGCAAATGTCTAGCCAAACTCGTCCAGTGGAAAAGAACTGGACTGGTGAGCATAAGTATCGCACCTTTAAGGAAGGTAACACCTTAAGAGAAGCCATTTCACAATACGCCCAAGCGGAAGGTATGCAACTGATTTGGAACCTCGAGCAAGACTTTGTCATTAAATATCAATTCCAATTGGACAATACTGTGTCTGGTTCATTGGCTAAAATTGCCAGTGCCATTGATGGTAGTTTTGAGGGTGAAGTCAAAGCGTACTTATGTGCCCGTCAGCGCTCGTTAGTGGTGACGGCGAATGAAACTGAGTTTCTAACCACTAATTGTGAAATTGTTAGAGGGTAAATTAACCGCTGTAATCTGTTAAGTGTGGTACTACGATGTACCACACTTCCCAAATAATGCGTTGTATTGTGTTGTTACACGTTCTCGAATGACTTCAAGCTCTTCTGTTTGATCTGCAAATTTAGTGTCAGCCAGCGTAAGATGATGGTATTGCTCACGCAATGCTAAGTAGGCATTTTGCAGTTCGTTTGCCGTTTCTTGTTTAATTAGGTTTCCCGATGCTGCAGCATCAAAGATACGCAAGTTGTCAGGGTATACAGTAAGTGCTTCTAACTGATGCGCATGGGCTAAAACCCAGTATTGCGCCATAAACTCGATATCGGTAATGCCGCCTTCACATTGTTTCAAATCAACTTTATCATCGCTATTATTCAGTAAATGCTCGCGCATTTTTATACGCATTTTACACACATCTTCAGTAAGGGTAGCGACATCTCTTTTTTGGCACAATATTGCCTTTCGCACATGCTTAAACGCTTCAAGTAAAGATGCATCGCCACATATAGCGCGAGCTCTTACTAGTGCTTGATGCTCCCACGTCCACGCTTCTTCTTTTTGGTATTTCTCAAAGCCATCAATATGGCAACACAACAGCCCTGCGTTACCAGACGGGCGCAGCCTCAAATCGGTTTCGTACAACTGCCCAAACAAGGTTTTGGTATTGAGCAGATGCATAATGCGTTGTGCAAGTTTGATATAAAACTGTTGTGACTCAATCGATTTAGTGCCATTTGTTGTGCTACCTCTAGGCGCATTGTGCAAAAACACTAAATCAAGATCAGAGCCATAACCAAGCTCATAGCCGCCAAGCTTGCCATAACCAACGACAGCGAACCCTTTGTCAGTACCCTCTAAGTGGCTGGGGATCCCGAAACGGGCCTGCATCTGTATCCATGCAGCGTTAACTACATTGTCTAGAATAACTTCGGCTAAGACTGTTAATTTATCGCTCACATTGTTGATGGGCAAAGAATCACTAATATCACTAGCCGCAATACGCAGCTGCTGACAAAGCTTAAACTGTCGCCATGCATCCATCAGCATTTCAACATCGTCTTGTTCAATACGCAGCATGGTTTCTCTTAGTTCTAGCTCGTATTCACGTTTGCTGGTGACAATGTCGGTATTTTGTTGGCCTAAATAGAGCGGCGTGAGTAACTCATCGAGCAATAATGGAAAGCGCTTAATTTCCTGTGCTATCCATTCACTGCGTTCACACAAACGGACTAATTGTCGCAATACGTCAGGGTTTTCAAGTAGTAAGTCAAGGTATGTTGTTCTACCTGTTATGGCCTCAATCACACCTAGTATTCGGTGTAACACATAGATTGCATTAGTTGGGTGTTGATTTACCAACACATATAAAATTTCAGGAAGCAGTTTATTTAGGGTGTCTTCACCTTTTTGCCCCATGCGGTAGTGACGTTGTTTTTCTTTAAAGTCAGATAAGGCGCTAAAAATACCGCTTATTTCGATGTTGGATAAATAGTTGCAAAATGCATCACGAAACTCTTCTTCTTGAAGTGAAAGGCGCCATGCGTCTTGGCAAGCAGAAAAGAGTGTATCTTCTTCGTCATGGGTTTCGTGCGACTCCTCGACTAGCTCATTAAAATGACCATGGATCCGTGCCATGGTTGCTTCTAATGATTTCAAAAAATCCTCATAGCGTTCAAAATTCATGACTTCAGCTAACGCGTTCTGCTGCCAGCGCGAATCTGGTAGTGTTTGTGTTTGCTTATCTTCACATTGTTGAAGGGTGTGTTCGACTTTACGTAAAAACAAATAGTCGTTGGCTAACTGCTGAGTTACTGATTGCTCAATAATTCCAATTTCATGAAGCGCACAAAGCGTAGTAAGTAATGACTTACTTTGTAGTGAAGGCTCTCTGCCACCGTGTATAAGCTGAAAGCTTTGCGCAAAGAATTCCACTTCTCTAATGCCGCCTGCGCCCAATTTGATGTTGTTGCTTAAACGACGCCGGCGAATTTCAGTGGCAATAAGCTTTTTCATATTGCGAAGTGCATCAAGCGTAGTGAAGTCTAAGTAACGTCTGAACGTAAAAGGATGAAGGATACTTTTCAGCCATTTCGCATTGTCAGAGTTATCGTCATTCACTATACGTGCTTTCACCATTGCAAAGCGCTCCCAATGTCGACCTTGATCTTGGTAATAGTCTTCCAGCGCAGCGAAATGCATGACTAATGGACCAGAGTCGCCGAAAGGTCGCAAGCGCATGTCAACGCGGTAAACTTGTCCATCATTGGTGACCTTATTAAGGGCTTGGATGAGCTTTTGGGCTAGTTTGGTAAAGAACTGTTGGTGCTCTATAGATTTCCGCCCTCTCTGGGTTTCCCCTTTTTCAGGGTAGGCAAAAATGAGGTCGATATCAGAAGAAAAGTTGAGTTCTTTACCACCTAGCTTGCCCATGCCAAGAATGTACATGTGCATGTCACCACTATCACACGTGGGTTTTCCGTAACGATCTACAAGGTTGTCGTATAACCATTGGTAGGCTGAGCAAATCAGAGCATCTGCCAGTGCAGACACTTGATGCAACGAGTCTTCAATTGACTGTTTGTTTAGTACATCGTGAAAGGTAATGCATGCCATCTGTTGATTGCGAATGTTACGCAAACATGACATCAATTGGTCTTCATTAGAAACCTCGTTCAACGCTTCTGCTAACAGCCCTTTATAGAAAGACAAATGCGCTTTTGTGGGGGGCGCTTGCATGATGGTTGTAAGTGCATCAGGGCATTTTGTTAGAGTGTCAGCGAGAAAAGACGAGCGAGAAAATGCCGTAATTAATGTTGTTTTATGGGCTTCAATGGCTGCATTGCTCTGCTCGGTTGAATGCGGTGATGACAACAATTGCTGCCACAACTTTTCGCCGTGTTCTCGGTTTGTCATGCTATTTTCGTCGTCTATTGGCATAATACTCGCTTATTACTTAATGGTAGCCTTGCATGGGCAAGCAGGCCCTAATCGAATACACACGAACTAAAAAAAGAGTTCAGGGAGCAAAGATAACGTGGAAGCCTTGGTAAAACTAGTACCTCTATCGGAAGAATTATTGATCTATCTTGCAATGGATGTAGGCATAGCACTAGTACTATTGATGATCATGAAATGGGTGACGGGGGCAGTACGCGAGTACTCTGTTACTGAAGAGCTAGGCGTTAAGGACAATTTCGCGTTTGGAATAAGTATTGCCGGTGGCATGTTATCGCTTTGTATTGTACTGAGCTCTGTTGTAGGTAGACATGTAGGGCAGGGCTTTAAAGAAGCGGCAATTGGCATGGTTACGTTTGGTGTAGTGGGTATATTACTCGTGAAACTAGGCCGATTCGCGCACGATAAGTTAGTACTTAACAAAATAGATACCCATGAAATGATTGCCGAGCGCAGTGTAAGTGTTGCGCTAGTAGACGCTGCCAGTTTGGTGGCAAGCGCCATCGTACTTCGAAATATCATGCTTTGGGTCGACGGCAGTGACATGAATGCGCTCATCGCTATTGTCACAGGCTTCTCAGTGGTTCTCACTATGTTGCTAGTCATGACGCGTATTTTGGAATTTAGGTATGCTAAAGACAACCAAAACGATTCTTTTCAAGGTGCGCTAGAAAAAGGCCAACTGGCGTTAGCAATAGAACACACAGGGAATTTATTGGGTACTGCTATGATAGTGTCTGCTGCGAAGAACCTTTTGATTTACAGCCCATCTGGGTATGTGAGTAATGTTACTGGTTGGCTGATTGTGAGTGTTTGTATGGCGTTGGCACTGCACATTCTCGTGTTGGTAAGTAAAAAAATTATTTTGTTTGGTATGAACTATCGCCAAGAAGTTGACCAACAGCATAATGTCGGCGTCGCCGCGCTTGGATTTACCTTAAGTATCGGCAATGCAATGATTATCAATGCAGTATTAGGCGGCTAACCGTTATCCTGCAAAGAACCCTTTAATTACTCAGCTAAACTGTTCTTTAATACATAGCAGGTCATTGAGTACACCTTGCTCGATGACCTTGTTTTTCTGCGACCGACTAAGGCGCTTTACTTGTACTTCAAGCTTAGCTGCCTGAGATTTACTCTCTATCTTAAAAACAGCGCGAAATTCGAGTGGTGTTTTTCCCTTTAGGGCTTTTGCGCCGCCTTTTTTCTCACCGCGGTGTTGTGCAATTCGCCGAATTGGGTCGGTGGTAATGCCAGTGTAAAGCTGACCTAACTTGTTTTCGATTAGGTAAAGATACCAAGGGTTATTTGCTTCGCTACTGTGGGTATTGCCCTTGTTGGCTGTTATACTCTGTGCCAATGTACTCACTGTCTTATAAGTTATTTTCAGCATGATATTACCAGATTTTACAAAAGCAAAAGTGCTTATTGTTGGCGACCTAATGTTAGATCGTTATTGGAGTGGTGGCACCGGACGTATATCGCCCGAGGCACCTGTGCCTGTGGTCAATGTGAGTAGTGCTGAAGATCGAGCCGGTGGTGCTGCAAATGTTGCGGTAAATGTGGCAACCTTAGGGGCTCAGGTAACCTTGTTGGGCATGTGCGGTAATGATGAAAATGCCCGCATATTAAAAGAGCGTTTACAAACCTACGATATTAATTGCCAATTCTTCGCCGTTCCAGGTTTTGACACAATTACCAAATTGCGTGTTATGAGTCGTAACCAACAACTGCTTAGACTCGATTTTGAAAAGAGTTTTGCTGATACCAATAAGCAAGACTTAGAAAAGGCTTTTGACAATGCCTTAGATGACGTTGATGTCGTGATTTTAAGTGACTACGCCAAGGGATGCTTGAGTAACCCTCAAACACTGATTGCACGTGCAAGAGCAAAAGGTAAGCGCGTAGTGGTTGATCCCAAAGGCAGTGATTTTTCTAAGTACGCTGGTGCTACGCTTATTACGCCTAATATGGATGAATTACGCGGAATTGTTGGTGAAGTTGATTCAGAGAAAAGCTTAGTTGAAAAAGCCAACACATTAAAAGCTGACTTAGCGTTAGATGCGCTGCTTGTAACCCGTTCAGAAGACGGTATGACGCTATTTGAAAGTGAAAATACTGAATTTCATCTACCTGCAAAGGCCAAAGAAGTTTACGACGTGACCGGTGCTGGCGACACGGTAGTATCAACCTTATCAGTGGCTATGGCGTGTGACCTTCCACTTCAGGCCGCTTGTGTGTTGGCTAACCTAGCGGCTAGTGTGGTTGTGGGTAAGCTTGGCACTTCAACGGTGTCTAACACTGAGCTTGCTCTTGTACTAGGCGAGCAGTCTGTGCATCTAGATGGTGGGGTTATGACAGAAGACCAACTGGCTATAGCGCTAAAAGCAGCTAAAGCACGTGGCGAAAGAATTGTGATGACCAATGGGTGTTTTGATATATTACATTCCGGTCATGTGTCTTACCTAGAGGAAGCGGCGCAGCTGGGTGATAGGCTGATTGTGGCGGTGAACACCGATGCCTCTGTTACGGCGTTGAAAGGCCCTGGTCGTCCGGTAAACAATGTTAATCGTCGTATGGCTGTCTTAGCTGGGCTAAGTGCGGTTGATTGGGTAGTCCCGTTTGAAGAAGACACGCCTCAGCGTTTAATTGCACGATTACTACCCGATGTCCTTGTGAAAGGCGGCGATTACAAAGTAGAAGACATCGCTGGTGGTAAAGAAGTGATGGCTAATGGTGGTCGTGTCGAGGTGTTAACCTTCGAAGATGGCGTTTCTACTACCGGTATCATTGAGCGCATTACGCAAAACAAACTTCGATAAGCGGTGAATAATGTAAAATCATCTACTGCGCACATTTAACACTTCGATATAAGCGTGTTGTTGGGTACTATAGCTGCGCGCTTTTTAAACACGATATTCAACGGTAATTTTGCATGTACGAAAGTTATTACGGACTTAACTCGAAACCGTTTCAGTTAACCCCAGATCCTGCCTTCTTCTTCGCCAGTAAGTGGCACAAACGAGCCATGTCTTATTTGCAGTACGGCCTGTCGCAAGCCGAAGGATTCATTGTTATTACAGGTGGTATTGGTACCGGTAAGACGACTATTGCAAATAGCCTGCTTGAAGAGATTGAAGACGATATTGCCGCAGCACAAATCGTGACACCTAAGCTATCACCTGATGAGTTAGTAAAAATGGTGGCAGCAAAGTTTGATATCGCTACTGAAGGACGCTCAAAAGCAGATATTCTCAAGGCACTAGAGATATTCCTGTATGATCTAAATAGAGCAGGGCGCAGAGCGTTATTGCTTGTTGATGAGGCACAAAACTTACCTCTGGAAACAATTGAAGAATTGCGGATGCTAAGTAATTTCCAGCTTAACGGAAAGCCGCTTATTCAGAGCTTTTTGTTGGGCCAAGAAGAGTTACAGCCAATATTACGCGCACCAAATATGGAGCAATTCCGACAACGCATCGTGGCTTCATGCCATCTTGCGCCACTGACACTTGAAGAGTGTAAGGAATACATTGACTATCGCTTACATCATGCAGGTTGGAACGGTTCGCAATTGTTCAGTGATGAAGCGCACGAGCGTATTCACTTGTTCACACGTGGGGTACCGCGCAAAATTAATACCCTCATGGACCGCGTCATGCTTTATGGCTTCCTTGAAGAGCTAGATACATTTTCAGCAGAAGCTGTCGATGAAGTCATAGAAGAAGTTAAAGCGGAAATGTTTGAGCCAGATAAAACTGGCGCGGAAGTGACCGAGCATATGGGCTTCGCAGACAGCCCTGAAAGCAAAACGGTGATGACACCTAAAGGTAATGTAATACGCGATACTAAATACTATCTTGATATGCTAGCTGAGCTTGTAGACGCGTTAGACGACGCGATATCGCAAAAAGTGAAAATGACACAGTACGTAGATAAACTGATGAAAAAGAAGTTCAAAACCTACGTTCGCTTAAAGAGTGATGACAAAAAAGAGCAGTAAAACTACTCGCTCAATTAAAACGCAAACAACAAAAAAGCGCCTGATACGTTTTTACGTACAGGCGCTTTTTTATTAGACCGTTGTTGTCAATTCACCATTTATTCATGCCGTCGACGGTGACAAATGGAGAATTAATCGTAAGTGTAGGTGATCCCTAACGTAATGCGTCTATCGGTGAAGTTGGCGCCAAAGAAGCCGTTACTGATACCGCCACCACCTATTAGGTCTCCACTTCTATCGACATAGTTCAAATTCGTGTAAACCTTCAATACGCGACCAAACGTACGCTCAATACCTAGCGTAGCATTCCAGTTGTCACTTTCGCCACTGTTAAGCGTTTCAGAACGTTGAGTTATATTGGCGTAGTTAACACTTGCATTCACATTAGTATAATTACCGATGCGATAAGCCAAGGTAGAGCCCAAAGAATATGTACGTGTAAGCCTATCTTGATCAAGCGCATCATCTTCTGAATAGCGCCACGACATACCTAGCGTTACCCGAGAAAAGTCGTATCCCATTTGAAAGTTACTACTTTTACGAACAATGATGTCATCGTTAAACTCAAGGTTCTGCGTGGTGATTTGTACAAATTGCTCGTCTGCATTTGGCACATAGCTTAAGCTATTTGGCTGAAAGCAACTTGCAATTGAGCCTGAGTTGACAGGGCAAACAAACACGCCCAAGTTTTCTGGGTCAGCAAATAATCGGCTTGTATTTGTCACATCTTCTGAGTATCCAAAAGACGTTCTAAAATACTTTGAATTGTAACTTATATTGGCGCCAGCCGTTTCACCAAAGAACCGGCGGCCGTAGTTTGCGCTCAAACTAGTGCGTGAACTAAACGCCCACTGAAGGTCAACGCCAACAAAGCTTTCGCCGTCATCATTTTCAATATCTGAATCAGTGGTATTGGCGGTGAATGAAATGTACCTATTTTGGCTTTGGCGATACGTTAAACCGGCACCATAAGAATTAAACTTGCGAACCAAGCTTGTAGTATCATTTCTGTCTGATACTTGGTTACCTTCATGAGCACCGGTTAATCGAAGTGCCCAGTGCTTTACGAAATGAATATCTAAAAAGCCCGACGCATTGCGCGATATAAAGTCACCTTGTCCTGCTTGTGCGCGGTCAGTGTTTTGGAAGCTGCCCGTAACATTCCATATTACGTATTCTGCTCTATCACCATTAACAAGGTTAGCTGACATCTGATAAGTGTCATTGTTCAGTGCAAAGCCGTTATTCAGCGCATTCTGTTCAGATGCTACATCTGAATAAGAAGCTTGACCACGGCCTCGCACCCAGTCGCCTTGCGTTAGGGCAGTAGACACGCCAATACGATTTGAGCGTGTCTTCGCTAGTGCGTCTGCGTTTGTGAAAAAGTCAGATACTAAGAAGTTTCCAGCCTGGGCATTTCGATAATTCAATGCACCAGATGCTTCAAACTCTAATAATTCATCAAAAGGTGCCCAATTAGCAGAATAGCTATACTCGCCATAGGTATCTTCTCGGCTAGCATCGTCGTTGTCACGTTCTAAATGAGTAAGCTTACCTTGCCATAACCCGTTGAATGTCCGAGACTCATACGAGGCGTTAATACTTGGATTAACCGAAAGTGTCGTTAACGAAAACGTGCCATTTTCTTCGGAGTCAACATCTTGAAATATACCTTCGGCCGAAGCGTTTGCTGTGACTTTTAGTTTCGCTAGCGCCACATTACTGTTTGCAAGCAGTAAAGTGGCGACAACAGCACAAAGCGGCTTTTTCGCAAAGCAATACTTAGTTGCTTCGTTCTGAGTAATAGTATCCATAATATCCGCTTCCATCGGTGTCATTATGTATTGATTTGTTCACAACAAAACCAATTGCCATATCTGGGTTTAATCGCTCAACCGACATTTTAATGTCATTTATTTTCGCTCTACCTTCTTCCACCACAACAACAGCTTGACCCGCAAAGTTGGCAAGTATGGCACTTTCGTTAATACCGATAAGCGGTGGTGTATCAAAAATAACAATACGATCAGGATAGCGGTTGGCAAATTCATCTACAGTGTCGTGCATCTTCTGACTGGCTAGCAGTTCCGTAGACAAGTGGTGTGATTTACCCGCCGGAATTATCTTAAGTTTGTCGATATTCGTTGGATACAACACATCAGCGATATCTTCAACATCACCTGTCAAATACTCCATCAAACCTTTTCGACGCTCTAAACCTAACGTATTTAATACATTAGGTTTTAGCACGTCAGCGTCAACAAGCAGTACAGTTTTGTCTTTCTCTGACGCAATACTCATTGCAAGGTTAGTTGCCGTAAAGGTTTTTCCTTCAGACGGTCGACTACTTGTCACCATAATAATATTAGGGTTATGAAGCGTTTTTGACAGAGAACCGAAAGAGTTTGCTAAAAGCTTACGCTTTATTTCACGATACTCTTCGTTAATCTGCTTTCTTTCACCGGTTAATGAAATATGACCATTCTTTTCCAAACGTTCGAAATCAATCACGAACTCAGGAAGTGGAGAACGCTGTGGTTGATTACTAGAAGCGGGTGATTGCTGAGCTTCACCTTTGGGTAACTCTGCTTCTTGAGTAACTGTTTGAGCTGGAGTTTCGCCTGTAACTGGCGTATTGGCTTGAACAGAGTCAGCAGAATGCTCTGTGGGCGCGTTAACCTGTGCGTCCACCTGAGGGGATTCATGATTCAAATCATCCGTGCTGGCTTTCTTACTGTTCGCCTTTGCTTCTCTTTGTTTCTGGAGTGCTTTTTCAATTGTATTTTTCATTAAAATAAGCCTCCGAATAAATCAATATTCATAATTTCCGCGGCAATTAAAACACTGTACATCGCGACAATAGCACCGCTGGACATTAAGAATATAATCAAGCGAGACCTATTGGTTTTATTAATTTGTTCAATATTTAAGTGAGTTACTGTTCCCCAAATAGGGTAGTCAGATACGCTAAGTAACTGCTTAGGTCGTATTAGTACCGGTTTAAGCTGGCTAACTAAAAACGCCATAGCAATACCTGCACCAAAGCCAAGAATTAGCACGGCAGTATAGAAAATTATTCTATTAGGGCCTGAAGGGCGTTTGGGCAGTAGTGGCGGCTCAATTATTCTGAACTGCAAGTCTTCTGCAGATACATCTGCTCTTCTTGATAAATCCGCAGACTCTTTTCTAGAAAGCAATTCTTCATACTTACGCTTTGTTATACCGTAATCACGGTTTAACGCACTAGACTCAGCTTCAATTTGGGGTATCAAGTCTACTTTGCTTTCAAGCGCAGCAATTTTACCCTCAAGATCAGTTTCTTTCACGCGAAGCGATGCAATTTGACTCTCAAGGCGACTTGCTTCAAGGGATATTTCGCGATTAAGTTCTGTTAGTGGTTGGCTTCCGTTGTCATCAGCTTGATTTAAAAACGCGTCTATTTCAGTTTGACGAGACTTTTCTAAGCTTTCAAGTAACGCTGTCGCTTCCACAACATCTGGGTGCTTATCGGTAAAGCGAAGCTTTAATCGGTCAAGCTCTTCTTCCAGTGTTTTTATACGGTCGTCATATCGGGTACGAAGCACGGGCTCTTCCGCATCAGTAACACCAAAACTATCGCTACGTTTCGCATTGTTAATCTGATTTTTTAGTGACTGAGCTTGTTGTTGTGTTTGCTTTATTTGAAGCTGTGTTGCCTCTAGCTCGTTATTGAGCGACTGCAAACTAGAATAATAGGTACCCGCAAGTGGCAAAATGTCATTGTATTGACGCTTAAAATCAGCCAGACGCTGTTCAGCCTCAGACAATCGCGATTCATACTCGGCTATTTGCTCATCCAGAAAGCGACCCGCCGTGTCAGTATCTTTTCGATTGTTACCCAAGGCACCTTCAACAAATAAGTCTAAGGTTTCTTGTACAACACGCTGAGCTACTGTGGGCGATTCATTTTCAAATGAAATATTGAAAATGTTATCTCTTCCTGTCGATTGCAGTGCAATATCTTTTGACAACGACGTAACCAAGCTTTCAAACTCAGCCTCGGTTGATGTTGTAATATCTAAATCACTTTCACGCGCTATTTTTTCAACATTACTGCGGCTTAGTAATGTTTTCGCCATCATTTGAATTTCTTGGTCAGGGTTAGTTTGAATGGCGAGGCCGCGAAGAAGCGGTTGAAGTACTGAACGTGTATCTACATAAACCTGAGCTTTTGAAGAGTACACGTCCGGAAGTGTTGCTACATATAAAAAGCCGATCGGACAGATCAGCCATGAAAATATAATTACGTAACGCTTCTTTATCCAGACACCCTTGACGTAGTCAAGGATCTGAGTGAGCGTTTGCTGTAAATCCTGCATTTTATTTTTTGTTCCGTATACTACTTAACAACTAGAACCAGGCTTCTGGAATAATAACGATATCACCCGGTAACATATCCACGTTTTCTGAGATATCACCGTCGCGAATAAGATCGTCAATATTAATATCGAACGTTTTCTGATTACCATTTACTACACGTACAAGTTTTGCCCCGTTACCGTTAGCAAATTCGGTAAGACCACCCACCGCTATCATCAAATCTAGCAATGTCATGTGTTCTGTGTAACTCACAGCGCTTGGATTAGTTGCTTCACCAATAACTCGAACCTGCTCACTTAATGGCCCTGTAAAGTTGTTAACACTTACTGTCACGCGTGGGTTGTTAATATAAGTAGATAGTTGTTCTTCTATTTCACGAGCGAGCATGGTGGGAGTTCTTCCCGCAACGTCAATATCTTCAACTAGCGATGTGGTTACCTTTCCGTCGGGGCGAACAATAAAGTTGCCAGACACTTCAGGGTTACGCCAGACGAAGATGGTCAGCGAATCACCTGGACCAATAAGGTATTGGTAGTCGTTAACGTCGGTAGTCAGCGACGCGCGGGTTGTTGCTTGTGGCAAAACGCCAGTGTTACTACAACCACTAAGGCCTATTAAAACTAATGTTGCACAGCAAGTAAGTAGCGTTCTAAAACGGAACATAAGAGATCATCCTACACTCATTATGGTTAAATTGTACTTTAGTCGTTTACCCTACGGTAAATGTCACTATAATGCCAATAACAATTCTAGTCTATTGGAATAAATCCCTTTATGATGGGAAATATCGCTGTAGTTTTAGGGGGCCAGGGGTGGCAGTAAACAAGCGCAATCAAAATAAACGCTCAAATATTTTAGTAGTAACAGAGGCGTTGCTCATTGCATACATGGGGTACATTTCCCATTTCATACTTACTCAAATAGGTATGTCAGCAACGGTCTCGGTAGAAAAGCTCATTATTAATGTGGGCATGCTCACCGTTTCTATACTGCTTTGTTCATTGTCAGTGGGATTATACGAGGCCAAGCTTCGTGAAACATTCCGCGGCATCATTCGTCGTATCTTTGTAAGTGTAGGTCTTAGTTACTTTTTAGTTGAAGTGCTTAGTCGTGCATTCTTTGACGAACTGGTAATGGACTCCTACTTTTTACCCGCTGCTGTTAGCTCAATTATAATCACACTAGTGGTATTTCGGTATTTCACTAATCGTTTAGGGCTACTTGGCTTAGGGAAAGTTCGTATTCTTGTATTAGGTGCAGGAGAACGTGCTTCCATTATTGAAAAGAGAATGCGCCGCGACGTAGATCGAATTGGTTTTGAGTTAGTGGGTTTTATTCCTATTCCTGGCGATAACCGTGAAGATGGCATTAGAAAAGAAAAAATCATACATCTGAAAATTGACGATAGCTTCCAGCAATTTATTGCTGACAACGACATTGAAGAAATCGTTATCGCGTGTGACCAACGCAGAGGTACTTTGCCTGTTGAGGTGTTATTTGACTGTCGTTTACGTGGAATCGAAGTAACTGAATTACTCGATTTTATGGAGCGCGAGACTGGTCAAATTGTTGTGAACCTGATGTACCCGAGCTGGGTTATTTATTCAAATGGTTTTCAGAGCCAGAACTATTTACGAGATGCATTGGATTACACCTTAAATGCCGTACTCGCCATATTTATTCTGTTTTTTGTTTGGCCCATAATGCTATTTACTGCCGCTTTCATTTACTTAGACGATGGAAGACGCACAGGTGTTTCTGTTTTCTACAAACAAGAGCGTGTTGGACTGAACGGAAAACTGTTCAAAATTATAAAATTTAGAAGCATGCGCCCAGACGCAGAGAAAGACGGTGCGAAATGGGCAAGTAAAAATGATGATCGTGTTACACGTATTGGTCATTTTATCCGTAAATACCGCATAGACGAATTACCTCAGTTACTGAACGTATTTAGAGGCGAGATGGCGTTTATTGGTCCACGCCCTGAAAGACCACAGTTTGTAGAGCAGCTTGTAAGAGAAGTACCTTACTACAATCAACGTCACAACGTGAAGCCAGGATTGGCGGGTTGGGCACAGTTGAATTACCCCTACGGTGCAAGCGTTGAAGACTCAATGGAAAAGCTTAAATTTGATCTTTACTACGTAAAACATCAAAGTTTGCTGCTTGATATTCTAATTTTGATAAGAACCGTTGAAATTGTTTTATTCGGTAAAGGGCGATAGAAATGAAGTTAGATAGTCGCCTTAATGCGATGACTGTAGATGTAGAAGATTACTTTCAAGTATCTGCCTTTGAAGATGTCATCAATAAGGAAAGCTGGGATTCTCAACAGCTGCGAGTTGGACAAAATACGCATCGCTTACTCGATCTTTTTGCCGAAAATAACGTGAAGTCGACATTTTTTACGTTAGGTTGGGTAGCTAAGCGTTGCCCTGACGTGATTAAGCGAATTGTCGACGAAGGTCATGAGCTTGCAAGTCATGGTCTAGAACACCAACGTGCGACAACTATGTCACAAAGTCAGTTCAAGGAAGATGTTTATGCGAGCAAATCTATCCTTGAAGACGTGGGCGGTACAGCAATAAAAGGCTACAGAGCGCCTAGCTTTTCAGTTAACGATTCGAATACATGGGTGTACGACGTGCTTGTTGAACAAGGTTTCGTCTATTCATCTAGCACCTATCCAATCGAACACGATTTATATGGTGTTCCGCAGTGGCCAAGATTTAAATACGAACGCAAGGAGGGTATCACTGAGATACCTATTCCTACCATTCGCAAGAAGGGAACAAACGTGGGCATAGGCGGCGGAGGCTTCTATAGGCTCTACCCGTATTGGCTTTCTAAAAAGCGTATTATGGCGTTCATGGAAGCGGAAAGCGCTCCGTATAGCTTTTACTTTCACCCTTGGGAAATAGACCCTGATCAGCCATATATAAAAGAGGCAAATTGGCGGTCTAAGTTCAGGCATTACATCAACCTCTCAAGAATGGAATCCAAAATTGAAAAGCTGTTAAAGGATTTTAACTGGGGTAGCATGTATGACGTCTATATCAAATGATGTCCCTAATACATATCGAAACGTTACTATAGTGCCTATGCAAGCGGCCTGCTTACTGGCCCTTGCAGTGCTTTGGCTGATTGCCTATTTCAGTACGTTTGAACAAATTGTTTTAACGTGGTTCGAGTCGACCACCTTTGAACATGCGGTTATTATCGCACCCATTGCTATTTGGTTGATTTACCGAAAGCGTTATGCCTTCGGATTGGCTCGTCGACGCAATATAGATGTAATTCTAGGCTTTGCTGGATTGCTAGCGGCCGTTCTGCTCTTTGTGGTGGGCAAACTATCTTTAATAAACGCATTGCAGCAATTTGCGCTTATGTCTATGCCCCTTTTCTTTGTATGGGGAATTTTTGGCTTTGTCACACTGCGGCATTTATTCTTTCCACTTTTTTTCCTAATTCTGTCTGTGCCTTTCGGCGAGTTTATGATTCCGCATCTTCAGGAAGTGACGGCCGATTTAACTGTAATGATGCTAAAAGTGGTAGGCGTGCCCGTTTACCGTGAGGGATGGTATTTACAGATTCCAGAGGGACTTTTCCATGTCGCTGAAGCCTGCAGCGGTATTCGCTTCTTATTTTCTACTATAACCATTGGCTTACTTATTGCGCACTTGGAAATTCGTTCTAGAATTAAACAAGCCGTTTTTCTTGCCTGTGTACTTGTTATTCCAATCCTTGCCAATGGTATGCGCGCATTTATCATGGTTTATATAGGCCATGTAAGTAATATGGAGGCGGCCGTTGGGTTTGACCATCTTGTTTACGGATGGGTATTCTTCTTCTTTGTTACAGCCTTAGTGCTCGCATTTTCACGCCTCTTCTATGACGAAAAATACGTGCCCAAATTTAATGACAGTACAACGACAGTGGCGTTGCCTAAGAAGCGTTTCGCTGCAGCAGTCATTGTAATCGCATTAGGTCCTGTTTTCATGGGGGCTTTCCATAGTCAGCAAACACAGGCACTGGAGAAAGTGAGTGAAGATGGGGTAGTACTAACCGACATTAAATCACTATCGGGTTGGCAACCAATTTATACGGGTTTTGACGAATATCGTTTTGAGACAGTTCAAATCAACGAAGCGACTATCATACTGCATGAAATTACCTATGTGACCGAAAACGAAGAGAAAGAGTTAGTTACATGGAACAACAAGCCATATGACCCTGAAGTTTGGTCGGTGGCAGAGTCTGAGGCGCGAGTAATAGATAGTGCACAGCAGCGATTCCACTATAAGTATTTGCAGCTGAAAAATGGCACGGGCAGATCAATTCACCTGGTATATATGTGGAAAGTTGGTGATGTATACACGGTAAATCCTATCACTGTGAAAGGGATGCAAGTATTGAATAAGCTTTCTCTTAATGACTTTGGTGGTGTGGCATTATATGCTGCATCTGAAGGGAACGTATCACAACAAAGCTTGATCGAAGCGCTGATAAAACTAGAACAACAAAAGAGTGAGTGAGCAAGTGGATATTTCAGTAGTAATTCTGTCTTTTAACTCTGAAAAGCATATAGGCAAGTGCTTAACCGCACTTTTTGACGCGTTACAAAGTGCAGAGTTAACCGGCGAAGTTTTTGTCGTTGAAAATGGATCGGTGGATAATTCACTTGAATGTATTAACCAATACGCTGACAAGTTTGGTAGCGCGCTACACGTAATAAATCTTGGTGAAAACACCGGTACAACATTTTCAAGAAATCAAGCACTAAAGCGTGCATCAGGCAAGCACGTGTTAGTTTTAGACTCCGATGCCTACGTTAATGCAGAAGCACTTAAGCGATTAATCAGTTACCTAGAGCAAAATAAGCAAGTGGGCTTAGCTGTGCCAAAAGTGACTTATGCATCTGGTAATTTCCAGCTTTCATGTGACAAGTTTCCCACGCTATGGGGTAAAGCAAAGCGTTTCCTATTTTTGAAGAAGATGGAACAAAAACCCAATGACTTATCTCTAGTCAGCGATCCTGTTGCGGTTGATTATGCTATATCAGCATGTTGGATGTTGCCTAAGCACGTTGTAGATAAAGTGGGAATGTTAGATGAAAAGATCTTCTACTCCCCAGAAGATGTCGATTACTGCATTCGTATTTGGGAGGCTGGCTTCCAGATTCACTACGTTCCAGATGTATCCGTAATTCATGACGCGCAGGAATTGTCGCGCGGTTTTAAGCTAAATAAATTCCATTTTTCGCATCTCGCGGGCATTTTTTACCTTATGAAAAAGCATAGATACTTCTGGGGTTTAAATGGACTTTACAAGCGAATTCAAAGGAGATAGCTCCCGTGTGTGGCGTAGTGGCTTGGGTAAAAGCGACAACTGACGGAAAAGTTGACGAGTCTACTTTGCGTTCAATGACAGCAACGCTTCATCATAGAGGCCCTGATGGAGAAGGGTACTATATTGACGGCAATGTGGGATTGGGGCACAAGCGACTATCAATTTTAGATGTTGAAAATGGCAAGCAACCCCTTGAAAGTGATGGCGTTGTATTAAGTTACAACGGAGAAATTTATAATTTCAAGCAACTAAAATGTGAACTAGAAGCTTTAGGGCATGTTTTTGCTTCGCAATGCGATTCTGAAGTTTTGTTATTCGCATGGAAAGAGTGGGGCGTATCAGCGGTTCATAAATTGCGTGGCATGTTCGCATTTGTTATTTATGACAAGCGTCAAAATACACTGTTTGTAGCCAGAGACCGTTTAGGTATTAAACCGTTACACTGGGCAAGAACATCTCAAGGCGATTTGTTATTTGCGTCTGAGCTTAAAGCTATTACTGCGCATCCAGATATTGAAAAACAATTGAACCCTTGCGCCATTGAAGACTTTTTCTCGCTAGGCTATGTGGCCGACCCTAAAACCATCTTCAAAGAAGTATTCAAATTACCGCCAGCACATGTTATTTCAATAGATTTAAGTGACCCAGCGCGTGATGTAACTCCGGAGTGTTATTGGGAAATTGAAAATTTTGTTTCTGATGAAATTACCCGCGAGCAAGACATAGGTGAAGAGTTCGCTCGGCTGACGGAAGAGGCGATTACGCTGCGTATGGTAGCTGATGTTCCGCTGGGCAGTTTCCTTTCAGGTGGTATTGATTCATCAGTGATTTCTGCTGTAATGCAAAAGCACTCTGAAGTACCTATAAATACCTTTTCAATTGGCTTTGACTTATCTAAGTATGATGAATCTTTTTATGCGAAGCAGTTGGCCACGCAGTTAGGGTTTAAGCATTTGAACACCAGTGTTTCCATTAATGATTTAACCTTTATGGAGACCTTGGTTGATATTTACGATGAACCCTTTGCAGATAATTCGGCTATTCCAACATTCATTCTATCGGGTGTAGCGGCGCAGCATGTCAAAGTAGCGCTGTCTGGTGACGGTGCTGATGAGTTGTTATACGGTTATCGCAATCACAAAATGCTGTGGGTTGAAGAGAAAATCCGCAAGTGTTTGCCTGACGGCGTACGCAAAAAAATGTTTGGTACATTGGCAAAGCTCTATCCCAACCTTAAAACTGCTCCGAAATTTTTGCGCGGTAAAACAACCTTAAATGCTTTGTCTGGTAGCGCAATAACCAGTTATCACAATGCTATTTCTATCACGCATCAAAATGAATTAGCCCGCTTGTATTCGCCGCAACTTAAAGCGCAATTACATGGCTACAGTAGTTTGAACATGTTTGATGATATAGCGAAGAAATGCAAAAGCACTAACAGCCTCAAAGCTATTCAGCTTATAGATTTTAAAACCTATCTTGCAGGTGGCATTCTTACCAAAGTAGACCGTGCAAGCATGAAAAACTCGCTTGAAGTGCGCGTGCCTTATTTAGATCATCACCTGGTGGAGCGCACGCTGGCTGCATCTCCATCGCTCAATTTATCGTGGGGCCAAACCAAAAGACTTCTGGTCAACGGATTTAAACACTTGCTTCCCTCATTTGTCACTAAGCGAAACAAAATGGGGTTTTCATCACCCATTGACGAGTGGCTTCGACAGATTCCCAAAGAGAGTTTGAAAAGTAAACTTTCAGAGGGGGCGCTAGCGCAAACTGGACTATTTTCTCTAGACGGTATCAGCATACTGCTAGATGAGCATCACGAGCGTGGTCACGAGCATGGGATGACTATTTGGTCACTTCTTATTTTTAACGCATTTTTAGAAAAACACTTTGGAACACAAAAAAGTGAAAATATTGTATCACCATAGAATTGCCTCGAAAGATGGGCAGTATGTTCATGTCGAAGAATTAACTAACGCGCTTGACGAGTTAGGGCACGAACTTCATTTTGTTGCGCCGCAAGTTAATGAAAATGCGGATTTCGGTGGTGATGGCGGTTTTGTAAGTAAACTCAAAAAAGCATTACCCAAAGCGTTGTATGAAATCCTTGAGCTGAGCTACAGCGCATGGGTTTTCATCAAGCTTGTGGTTGCTATTTTAAAGTTTAAGCCCGAAGTTATTTACGAGCGTTATAACCTTTATCAACCTGCGGGAGTGCTAGCAGCAAAGTTATTCAATATTCCTTTGCTACTAGAAATTAATGCCCCTCTTGCTGAAGAGCGCGCAAAATATAGTGGTCTGGCGTTACAAGGTTTTGCCAAAAAGATAGAAGACTTTACCTGGAGAGGAGCCACACATTGCTTGCCTGTTACTGATGTTTTGGCTGATTACATGCGAGAGGCCGATATTCCAGAGTCAAGAATAACGGTTATTCACAATGGTGTAAGGCAGCAGTTTATTGATGAAATGATGCAACATGACATCAACGTTAATAAACAAGAAATTGTTATTGGATTTACTGGTTTTATTCACCCATGGCACGGAATGGACAAAGCTTTAGAGGCAATTGCAGAACACAAGGAACTTCCGCTGCGCTTAATTTGTGTGGGTGATGGAAATATTTTACCTGACTTAAGGCAGCAAGCTGAGACGCTAGGCATTTCGGAAAAAGTGGAGTTCAAAGGTCTAGTTACACGAGATAAAGTATTGGATTTTGTAAAAGAATTCGACATTGCGTTACAGCCTGATGTAACCGCTTATGCATCACCTTTGAAAATGTTCGAGTATATGGCCGTTGGTGCTTTAATAGTGGCACCGAAAACGTCGAATATTCAGGAAATACTAAGTGACGATACAGCGCTCTTCTTTGAAAAAGGCGACAAGGCTGACTTCAAAAAAGCGCTTACTACTGCAATCACGTCATACAAAGTTTTAGACTGCAAACGCAGAGCGGTTAAGCAAAGCGTATTAGATAAGCAGTTTGTGTGGCAAGAGAATGCGAGAAAGGTTGTTGATTTGGCAAAGAGAGTAGCAAATGAAGCGCATAATTAGTCTGGCTGTGTTATTCGTATTACTTATAGCGTTGGGTAGTGTACTTGTTCTAAAAGGTAATGAATCAATTGCGATTTGTAAGCCAAGTAAAACGTCAACGCCGTACTGTAAATTTGTTGGTAAAACCACACAAGTCTATCTGAATAGTGATGGTCTGGGTTTGGTGTTTATTGACGGTAATATTGACACTAAGAGTGCATCTGATTTTGGATATGCTATTTCTTCAGGAAGTGCGTTTGCCTTTGATATTCAAAATTCACATGGCCGGGCAATGTTTGATATGGCGTTATTGGCTCGGCAGCACAATCTCACAATAGAAGTACACGCTAGAGAAGTCGAACAAGGCTATCTCTTAGCTGATCGTATATGGGTAAAGTAGAGGATTCGCATTGTCTTTGACAGCAATAGCATTTCTTGCTGCATACTTTGGATGTTTATTCAGGGCGTTTAGCAAAGATCCCAAGTGGGGGTTATATGCTTATCTTTTAGCATTCTATGCACACCCCGTTGGCCGCTGGTGGGGACAGTCTCTGCCAGATCTAAGGTGGTCTTTCTTAGCGGCGCTCGTCACCTTGGTAGCCGTATTTTTTTCAAAGAAAAAGGGGCGTTGGCTCAGCTCAAAAGAGTCAAAGTACTACTTAGTATTTTTGCTTTACCTGTTAGCTCAATACCTTTGGGTATTGAACAGTGCTTTTCACACAATTTTTGTGTTGTTAGTGGTCAAATACTTCATTCTTATTCTCTTAATACAGCAATGTTTAAAAACCAAAGAAGACGTTATTGGCTTTATTATCTGTAACGCGCTTGGGGCACTATATTTTGGTTATTTAGGGTATTCGTATGGTGGAGGAAGGCTTGAGGGCGTTGGTGGGCCCGGAGTCGAGTCTGCTAATGGGCTGGGCCAGCATCTATCGATTCTGCTTGTTATCTCTTCATATCTGTTATTAATAAAAATTGGAAAGATAAAGTATTTATTGCTCTTCGCCGTGCTGGTGATTCTAAATACCATTATGTTAACAGAGAGTCGTGGGGCATTGTTATCTCTGGTGCTCACTGGCGTAGTTGCTATTTTCTTTGTGCCGCCTAGCGTTAAAAAAGTCTTCTTTTCATTGGCCATTCTTGGTGCGGTAGCTTTTGGTTTGCTAATGGGCCCTCAGATTGTCGAGCGCTTCAAGAGCACTCAACAAAATAGCTTTGGCGAAATTCAAGACAAGAGTGCGGCATCAAGGCTAGTTATTATTAAAGCGCAATACGAAATTTTTAAAGAGAAGCCTTTATTAGGTCAGGGGCACCGTACAACATTGGTTTTAAGTCCGTTGTATATCCCTCAAGAGTATTTGTCCAAAGTGAAGTCTGGAGAGCAGGTAGTACAAAGAAGGGCGTCACATAACTTTTTAATGGGTATGCTAACAGATCATGGGATAATCGGTGTTACCCTCTATGCGCTAATTAGCTTGTCTTTATTTAAGAGTTTGCTCAAAGTGAGAAAAGTGATAAAGACCGAAGCAAAAGTTGATAACGAATTACTATTAATTCAAGCTGGTCTGTGCTTGGGTTTTGTTTGTTATTTGATCGCTGGAATGTTTTCAAACAACAAAATCTTTGAGATCGCCGTGTGGCTTATTGCGCTAATACCAATAATAAATAGACTTTTAGAACAGTCATTAACTAGGAATCAAAATGCTAATTGATGGACGCACACTGAACGAAGGTGAAGTAATTAATACTGACATCTGTATCTTAGGCGGTGGGCCTGCCGGGATAACATTGGCAAATGAACTCAATGGGACTGCTCTAGATGTAGTTCTATTAGATGCTGGCGGAGAGCAGTATGAAGCCCAAGTTCAAGAGCTTTACGAAGCTGACAGCGTTCCAGAGTTTTATCCTGACCCTAAAATATCACGACTTCGTTTTTTAGGTGGTGCCAGTAACCACTGGGCTAATAATACGTCTCCTTTTTCTCCTATAGACTTTGAAAAGAGGGATTGGCTAGAACACAGTGGTTGGCCAATTAGCTACAACGAAATGATGCCTTACTATGAAAAGGCTGCTATGTACTGTCAAACAGGCGATGATGGTTACTCAAGTGAATATTGGTTGCCATCAATGGGATTAACCGACTTGCTTTCAGAAGCTAAGTTTTCTCGACTAGGCATAGCTAAAGCGTCTTTACCTCCTACTCGATTCTACGTGTCACATGGTAAGCCTCTTGTTGAAAGCGATAACGTAAAACTTTATACGTATGCAAGTGTAGTTGATTTAGAGTTTGATGAGTCTGATAAACGCATCATTTCCGCTTCTTTTACATCTTACAATGGAAAAACACATAAAGTGGTTGCGGATCGATTTGTACTTTCTATGGGAGGTATGGAAAATGCGCGTATGCTTCTGTTGTTTAACGAGAAGTATAAAAACAAGGTAGGTAACAAGAACGACAACGTGGGAAGGTATTTTATGGATCATCCCACAATGAACGCTGCTCATCTTATTAGTGATGTTGCAAAATTAGACTCAATGAGCCGCTTTGAAGGGCAGAGGTTCTTAGTTGCTTTCTTTGAGTTGACCGAAAAGGCTTTGAGAGAAGAAGAGCTTATAAACCTGAGAATGCCAGTTGTAAGCGGCACAGAATATGGTATGTCTGACGGCGTATCGTCGTTTCATATTCTGAAAAATGCTTTGATAAAAGGCGAACTTCCAGAAGATTTGTTCACCCATTATGGCAACTTGATCCTCGATGCGGATATGGTAATTGAGGCTGTTGCTAGAAAGCAGTTTGACACGAAAATTTTTGAAAGTGCTAAAGATAAGTTGGGGTACCAAATACCTATGATGGTGGAGCAGCTACCTGAGCGAAATAACCGCATTTACCTTTCATCTAAAAAAGATAAATTTGGGTTAAACAAACTTTCAATCGAATGGCAGGTATCGAAGCGAAATAGAGAGCTAATGTGGAGGTCTCTTGAAGTTTTCGCGAGAGACATGGGTATTACCTCAATCGGAAGACTCAGGTTACTAAAAGAGAGAGCATCAAGACTTTTCGGTGACCAAATGGGCTTTGGGCATCATCACATGGGAACTACTCGTATGTCTGATACACCAGAGAATGGCGTTGTGGACAAAAACTGTAAAGTGTTTGATGTTGGTAATTTATACGTTGCTGGTTCTAGCGTTTTTCCGACTGGTAGCCACGTACCTCCAACGCTGACGATTTCCGCGATATCCGTACGATTAGCAGACCACCTTAAGAGTGGAGTGTAAAACATGACAAGTAGAAGAAGCTTTCTAAAAACTGTTTTGGCAGCAAGTTCATTATCTGTTACAAAATGCTTTGGCCTAGAGTCAACCGTAGGTAGTGGCGATCTGCATTTTCTGACTTCATTGTATAAAAGCTGGATGAACCACTATGGACAAACTCCGGAGAGTTATCTAGCTTCTTTGGGAAATGAGATTAAAGATCCTTCTTTTTACAAAAGTAAAATCAAACATGATTTTTTGACAGATGATGTTTTTGAATTTGACGGTGTGATCTTAAGCAAAACAGAAGCCGCAGGGATATCAACGCTACTAACATTGTAGCTACCCCAACCTTATAAACGCATTGCTTTTACGACTTTACTTTGGGTTGAGAAAGAGTAGTGGTAAAGAAATGAAGCATGAGAAAAAATAAACAATCTCTGTTATTCAAAAAAATGATAAATACAACACGCTCTGCCCGCTGCTGGAAAAGAGTATGAATATAGTTAATAGGATTTTCTGAAAATGTGCGGGATATTAGGAACGCTAAATTTTACTAATACGGTTGATGAACAACGACTTGCCTCAATGCGAGACACAATGCCGTATCGTGGTCCAGACAGCAACGGAATTTGGATTTCCAACAATTTGCACTGTGGTCTTGCTCATTTGCGTTTAAGCATATTAGATCCGACGCCCGCTGGCCACCAACCTAGGGTAGAAGAGAATGGTCGTTTCGTTATTTCGTATAACGGCGAAGTGTATAATTACATTGAAATTAGGGCCGAACTTCAGAAAAAAGGTTATACGTTTGAAACGGGCACTGATACTGAAGTTATTTTAAGTGCGTACATTGAGTGGGGCGAAGATTGCTTAAATCGCTTCAATGGTATGTTCGCCATTGCTATATACGACAATGAAACCGAAACCCTATTTTTAGCCCGAGACCGTTTGGGCATTAAACCTGTTTATTACTATCAAGATGAGCATGAGCTTATCTTCGCCTCTGAAACCAAAGCAATACTAAAAGGGTTAAGCGCGCTTCCAGAACTTAATGTCGAACTCATCGATGACTACATGAGCTTTGGATACATACCTGGTGAAAAAACCTTGCACAAAGGCGTTAACCGACTAATGCCAGGGCACTACGCCATTGTGAAAGGTCGCGAAATGAAAATCACGCAATGGTGGGATTTAACATTTAATAATGACGAAGACAAAGGTTTCGATTATTACTTAAATGAGAGTAAACGGTTACTTGAAAGTGCCATCGATTTGCGGTTAAGAAGTGATGTGCCGCTCGGTATTTTCTTAAGTGGTGGCATTGATTCAAGTGCAGTAGTTGGGCTGCTTGCGGACAAAGTTAAAGAGCCATTAAAAACGTTTTCGATAGCCTACGATTTTGGTAAGAACTTTGATGAAACACAGTACGCCAGAATGGTGGCAGACAAGTTTGGTACTGATCATCATGAGTTAAAGATTACCCCTCAACAGTTTGCCGACTTTATTCCTGAATATATTCACTTAATGGATGAGCCTGTCACCGAGGCTGCCGCTATTTCCCTGTTTTTTGTTTCAAAATTGGCAAAAGAAAAAGTGACCGTTGCGCTTTCAGGTGAGGGCTCTGACGAAATATTTGCTGGTTACGACCTGTATCAGTATATGAATGTGTTAGAAAAGTACCGCGGTGTCGTTGGTCAAAAAGGCACAGACCTTTTTGCAGGAATTGCCAATAAAGTATTGGGTAAAAGCCACAAGGTATCTAAATACTTAAATATGGCAACGCAACCCATAGAAAAGCGTTACAAAGGTATGTCGACATACCCCGATGCGCAAAAAGAGGCTTTGTACCGTCCTGATTTTAAAGTAGAGCTAGAAAAAGCCAAAACAGAAACTGGCCATGGTGCCTTTTCAGCGAAGTTGTTTGATAAAACAAAAGACAACGACCAACTAAGTAAGATGCTTTATTTCGATACGAAGACGTGGTTAGTGGACGATTTGTTGATTAAAGCTGATCGAATGAGCATGGCTACATCGGTTGAACTTCGTGTTCCGTTTTTGGACTACAGGCTTGTAGAGTTTGCCGCTAGCATTCCTTCTAAACACAAAATCAATAAAGGTGAAGGTAAATATCCATTGAAGAAAATGATGGAAGGTATTTTGCCTAATGACATTATTTACCGAAAGAAAATGGGCTTCCCTACACCTTTAAAGTTAATGTTTCAAAATGAGCTCAGAGAGTATGCAACCAATTTACTATTGGCTGAAGACACTCGAGTTCACAAGTTCTTTAATAAGGAGCGTATCGCGCAGCTGATTGAGGAACACAACGCCGATAAGTATGACCATCATAAAACCTTGTGGCAATTGGTGGTGTTGGAAGAGTGGCTGAGAAAAAATAGCTAGCTAACATGAGTAAGACAACTTATCACCCACATATTGATGCATTGCGTGCATTTGCTGTGCTTGCTGTGATCATTTTTCATGTTAATCACAATTATCTGGAAGGTGGTTTTGTTGGCGTTGATATATTTTTTGTTATTTCGGGCTATTTAATCACTGCGCAAATATTAAAAGCAGTAAGTGAGAATCGTTTTTCATTTCAAGATTTCTACAGTAGGCGGATTAAACGAATCTTGCCAGCTGCGCTGTCAGTAATTGGGTGTACGGTTCTCATAACGCAATTCATATACTTGCCAGATGACGCGGTCGATGTAGCATCCTCCGCCATTTGGTCATCGCTTTCTCTGCCCAACGTTTATTTTTGGAAGTTTGACGATACTAGTTACTTTGCCTCTAGTAGCTATACAGTACCATTGTTGCACTATTGGTCATTGGGAGTTGAGGAGCAGTTTTATTTTGTATGGCCTTTAGTTATCGTGCTGTTTTACAGAAGGCTAAGTGCTTCGGCATTTATGTTGATGTTAGTACTTACTGTTTTATTGTCCGCAGGTATAGCAGAGTGGTTAATTGCGTCACGGCACTCTTTCGTTTATTACATGCTACCCACTCGAGCGGGTGAGCTATTAGTTGGTGGTGGCCTAGCTGCGCTTTTACATTACGGTTTTCTTGAAAAACCAAAAAAGGCGAGTTGGGTATTTCCCGTATCATGTATCGCGCTACTTATTTCCGTTTTATTTATTCATAAAGAACATACATTCCCAGGCTTTTTATATTTACTACCCACTTTGGCTGCCGCAGGTTTCATTTGGAGCGGCTTCAACAATAACTCGCATTTGGCAAAGTTGCTAAGTAACCAGGTACTGCTATGGGTAGGTAAAATTTCTTTTTCTGCATACCTTGTGCATTGGCCGCTATTAGCATTTTTCCGGTATGGCTACGGTGAACCTAGTCTACTGATACAGTTAGTTTTATTTTTTCTAATATTTGTATTAGCCCATCTAAATTGGCGATTTGTGGAAGAAAAATTCAGACATAAGAGCTTGCCATTTCGACAACTATTGTTAAGGCAAGCTGTTGCTCCGATTTTTTTCGTATCTCTTATTAGCGCTAGTGTGATTTATTCAGATGGCTTTGGTGTAAGGTATTTCAGTGAACAATACAAAAGTCAGCTTGTAGAAAATCAAAATAATGCGAAAGCCCCAAATTCTTACAAACATGTTTGCCAATATTGGCGTTTAGAGCAAGGTCATTTAGCAGATGATAACTGTGTGTTAGGTAAAGGAAACACGCCAAAGGTTTTGTTGTGGGGAGATTCCAATGCAGCACAGTACATCGGAGTGTTAGAAAGCATCGCGAATAAGCAAAAGTGGAGCTTTAGAAATATTTCTCACGCAGCATGTCCTCCAATTTTTTCTGGAGTAGAGAAATTTGTAACAGCAAAACGACTTAGTGACTGTCTTAGTTCTATAGAGTTAGTGAGAAGTACACTGAAACAGTACGACACAATTATTATCTCGTCTGCCTTTCATTATTACATAGAAAAGAATGACGATTACTTCATTCATTTTTTTGAAGCATTAACTACGCTAAGCGAAACACATAAGATTGTTGTGTTGGGCAATGTTCCTGTGTTTGATAATTTTGATAGAAACTGTCTTGCCAAAGCGATTACTTATCCTTGGCTCAAGTGTGACTATGTTGCAGATACGAAAAAGATTGAAGAGATTAACAAAACACTGAGTCGTTTTACTGAAAGTAGTCCGAAAATTCACTTTGCATCACTCAACAGTTGGTTATGCAAAGAAGAATGTACTCCCTATAAAGCTGGTAGGCTCATTTACTATGACGGAAGTCATTTGGACGCAATAGTTACCAGGGACAGTGATGTTATGTCTGACTTTGAAGTTACAATAAAACGCGGAGTGCAATTTGAATAAGCATATTTCTTTGTATCTGGATGTTTGGCGCTTTGGAGCTGCATTAGTAGTATTTCTTTCTCATGTAGCATCACAGAAGATAAGTAATGGTTTGTTTTGGCAGACTAAACATTATGACCAAACTGCTGTGATGATATTCTTTGTCATGTCAGGATTCGTCATTTCATATATATCATCGACTAAAGAGACTGAATTAAAAGACTACTCTATAGCACGAGTAAGTAGGCTCTATTCAGTTGTAGTTCCTGCGTTGTTGATCACTTTTATTGCCGACTCCATTGGTTATTCTATTAACCCTGAATTCTACACGGAAGGGCCTTGGCCGTTTGAGACTGATAGCTATCTACTTACATATTTCCTGTCTTTCTTGATGATTCAAAATGTTTGGGACCTTGGGTTAAATCCAGGTATCAATCAACCATTTTGGTCATTAACGTTTGAATGGATTTACTACATTGCATTTGCTGCCGTATTTTATTTTAAGTCTAACTGGAAGTATGCTTGGCTTGCATTGATTTTAGTTTTGGCCGGGCCTACGATTGTGGCGCTTTTCCCTATTTGGTTACTGGGTTATTATTTATATCGAGTGATGTCAAATAATGCGCGCCAAACTAACTCACTTCTTTCAGTGCTAATTTCATTTAGTGCGGTAGTTGCGATGGTCCTTGTGGGTCCTGAAATACGTAAAATAGAGTTTTCAAGTTCCCTTATAGCTAGAAAAGAAGTATATGGCGATTACTTTGATGCAATAATGTTTTGCATACACCTCTATTTTGCACCGTCGATATTACATTATGGAGGCTACATATTAGAGAGGTATGCTAGTGCCATCAGGAAGGTTGCTGCGTGTACTTTTGCGCTTTACCTTTTTCATAGGCCACTTATACAGCTGATTGCTGCTATTACACCTACCGACCTCGAAGATTCTTTTTATAGATTAAGCCTTCTATTGATTCCCTTATTAATCGTATTTACCGTAGGTTATTGGTCAGAAAAACAAAAAAGCAACTTAAAAAACATCTTGAATGATTTGTGCACAAAGTTTGTAGGGAAAGTTAAGTAGGCTATGTCATCTAGCAACAGAAAAAAAATACTCGCTATCAGTTATTTGTTTCCAAATTCGGAAAAACCTAATCACGGTATATTTGTGTATAACCGCTTAAATGCCATGGCTAAGTATGCCGATGTCACGGTTATTAACCCTATACCTTGGTCACCGTTGCATTCCTTTATTGATAAGTTTAAACACCTAAGGAATATTCCTGCTAAGACCCAGCGTGGTAATCTGACCATATATCACCCCAGATACCTGTCAATTCCAGGATATGCAAAAGGGATTGAAATTCCTACCTATCGCAGCGCAGTGAAAAAGGTGATTAACGAAATAGGCTTCGATTTTGATTTGATTGACTTGCATTGGACTTTCCCAGACCTTCCAACAGGTGACTATTTAAGTAACCGTTATGGTGTGCCGTATAGAGTAACACTTAGAGGGATGGAAGCCTTTCATATTCAAGATGGTGACGTACGTCAGGCGTCTGTAGCACAGTATTTAAATAAAGTTGATAGCATTATTTCGCTTAGTACTGAGATGGCTAATCAAGCGATATCAATGGGAGTAAGCCCGGAAAAGGTCACTGTAATTCGAAATGGCGTAGACACCGAAATGTTTTACTACAAGCCTGTTGAAGAGAGTAGAGCGCTTTTAAAGCTGCCGAAAGAGCATAGAATTGTGCTTGGCGTAGGATCGCTTATTCATCGAAAGGGCTTCGATGTTGTCATTAAGGCCATGGCTGAAATTGAATCGAAAGAAAAGCTGTTTCACTTCTACATATTAGGTTCAGAAGGGCCTGAAGGCGATTACAGAAGCGAGTTGAAAAAACTGGTAAGGGAAAAAGAGTTAGAAAACTTCGTGCATTTTGTAGGTGCCGTTCCTAACGAAACACTAGTCGACTGGTATAATGCAGCAGATGTTTTTTGCTTATCAAGTAGAGGGGAGGGGAGCCCCAATGTGCTTACAGAAGCATTGGCTTGTGGTTGCTCAGCGGTAAGTACCAAGGTTGGCAGTGCGCCTGATATTATGGAGAGCGAAAAAGGTTTGGGTGTTTTGGTTGACGTAGACGACAGCCACAACATGAGAGATGCCCTATTACAGCTTTTAGCTAAAGAAAATGATAGGCAGCAACGTGCTGAAGTATTTGGAAAGTACACGTGGGATTGGTGTGCAAAACAGACATTTGATGAGTAAAACACAAAATGAAAAGTAAAGTTACAGACTCCACAACAAAAATTTCAAAATATATTAAGCCGTTCTATCAGCAAATTAGATATGCCACTAACTCGTCGTCAAGAATCGTCGCGATACTAGGGTGTCAAAGGTCAGGCACAACATTACTATCCAGAGTACTCGACTCTTTTACCTACACTCGTACTTTTGGAGAATTTAGTTCGCTATCATCAGAATGCCCGAATAACATAAGATTAAACGGTTTATCAGATGTAAAAGTGACGCTAGGTAAAGTCAAAGCTCCTCTAATAGTCATGAAGCCCTTAGTCGAGAGCCAGAATGCCATTAGTCTATTGGACACGCTTGAGAATATTACTGCTGTTTGGTTGTATCGGAATTATCTCGATGTGGCACTCTCTGACCTTAAAAAGTTTCCAAAAACATCTGGCCGAGGAAATTTGCAACCTATTCTCGATCGTGATGAGAATAATTGGCGCTCACAAAATGTTCCTAAAGAATTAGTTGAAACTGTAAAGGCAGTTTATTCAGATTCACTCACAGAATTGGATTGTGCTTGTCTGTTTTGGTTTGTAAGAAACTCACTATTTTTCTATCAAGGGTTGGAAAAGCGTGAAGATGTGGTTCTGTGGAAATATGAAAACCTCATGTTTGAACCAGAGAAACATTTTTCAAAGCTATCTGACAAACTAAAAGTAGACCTTTTAGACTATGATTTTTCAAAGACATTTTCAAAAAGCTCTATAAAAAAAGAAAGTGGTACTAAGTTAAATGATGAGGTGGAGAGGCTTTGTCAAACGTTGATGACTAAACTTGATGCACATTGCGTGAGTTAACTAAGCGCAACCTTTAAGGCTCTTTGAAAAAGAAAGTCTTTAGGCTTTTCTCGTTACTTAGCTCCAATTAAAGAAGTACTTAGTTAAGACAAGCTTATAAGAAACAAGTAATATTGGCAGCGTAGATAACATTTGGTTTTCTTCAATGGAATTGGGTCAGCCTTATCTACCACTTTATTTTAGGTTTAAGGTTTAGCTAGCAGAATAGCTTGTCTAGCTCTTATATTTTTCCTTCCGTTTTTCACTACAGGTATATCCGTGAGAAGTGCATTTTTGTGGTCTTTTGCATCAAATTATCTTGAAGTCATTATTAGGATTGTTTCTGTAGTTGTTCTTGCACGGTTGCTTACTCCAACAGAAATCGGAACATTTGCAATAGCAGGTGCTATTTTCGCGGTTGCTCAGATGTTTAGAGATATGGGGCTATCAAGCTATTTGATAAAAGAAGAGCAATTAACTGATGAAAAGAAGTCGGGTGCACTTTTTGTTTCATGGTTTATATGTATTTCACTCAGTTTCATAATTTATTGCTCTTCCGATTCAATTGGAAAATATTATTCGAACGCTGAAATTGGCGAAATCCTCAATATTTTTTGTATTAACCTTTTGCTTATCCCTATAGGTATACTGGAACAAAGCCAGATTAGAAGAAATCTAGATTTCAAAAGGCTTGCTTGCGTTACTGTGTTTAGTCAAACAGTGCATCTGACTATTGCAATCTATCTTGCTTATGACGGGTTCGGTGCGCTGAGTCTAGCCTATGCATCTTTATCAGCAACAATCACGACCATTATTATGGTTAAGTTATTAGCGCCAAATCGCCGTTTTTACTTCCCAAAATTTCAATATGCTAAACAAGTGCTACCGTTTGTTTTTCGAGTCGGAGGGGCAAATATCCTAAATAGCTCTAATGAACAAGGGCAGCCTATCATCGTAGGAAAGTTGTTAACTGAAGAGGCCGTTGCGATACTCGATAAGGGAACTGCCGCCATTATGATGCTTGACCACTTTTTGTTTAATGCGATAAAGCGTGTTTTGGTTCCTCTTTTTTCAAAATTAAAACGAGAAAAGAAAAATGTTCAAGGAACCTACTTAGAGATAGTTTGCGTAGTCACCTGTATCGCATGGCCGTTTTTGGTCTACCTCGGCTATCATGCGGAACTTGTAGTGTTAGTTCTATTCGGGGAACAGTGGGTGGACGCCATCGTTCTTATTCCATACCTATGTGTTGCTTTTGGTATCGCGACGATTAGTCGGTATGTGAACGAATTACTGACCAGTACAGGCTTAGAAGTTCAGCTTTTGAGGACAAGTGTTGTTACCACAGTTGCGCGATTAGTGACATTAATATTGGTTGCACCGTATGGATTAGAAGCAATAGCTATGTCTTTAATACTAGTGGAGTTATTTAGGTTTATTGTCACTTCCTTCTATCTCAATAAATACCTTAATATTGGACCTAGTGATTTTATCAGGTCTTGCAGCAAGAGTATGGCTGTGATGATGATTTGTATTTTGCCAATAGTTCCACTTCACGTATTTTCATGGGATGCAGGGTCACTGTTAGTTGTTTCTTTACACTCTTTATTTGTAGCTGTGTTTTGGTTCACTGCATTGAAAGTCACCGAGCATCCGTTGCTTAAGATGTTGCTGAGCTTGATGCCAAAAAAAAGTAGTTAAGTATTGGCTAACAAATTTAAAGGGCTAATAAAGCAAGGGAGCCCTATTTGGGCTCCCTAGACATATACTTCGAAAGCGACGCTAAGCGCCATAAATTAGCTCTATTTTTTCGACAACTAGCGAACTGTTAACTGATACGTTTGAACTTATATTTATTAAATCTAACCATGTAATGTTTAAATCAGCCAATTCAAACTGACTGTACCCTGTGCCAGGCTCTTGCGCGATTTGATCGAAGCCAGAAACTGTTGTTTGTGATAGCTCAAACCAAGTGCCCCCATGAATTTGTCTACCCTCATAATCAAAAGAAACCATTGGTGCAAACACTAATTCTTCGCTACTAAAATTCTTCCAGGTAACTTTTAACTGCGCATTAGCTTCAATATTAATGCCGTCACCTTTTATTCCTTGGTAGTTATATTTTCCGTTATTTCCAATTACTATTCCGAGCCCCTGTTCGTAAAACCCCGTGTAGTTATCCATAAATACCGAGTTTAGGCTTTCATGAAGTTCGAATTCACTCGAGTTTTGTAAAGAAAAGTCTGCCAAAACCACACTTGTTTGAGATGCTTGCGCTTCTATCGCCTTCGTAAAGTTTATTGGCATTTCACAATAATCAGATTGGTCGAATTGGGCACTTACCACTTCGATTCTTTCTAACAAAAGTGTTTTGTTGTTAGAAAAGTTGCTATTTACATTAATGCTGTACGGATTTAATGGCGCAGGTACCATTAGCTCGGAAACGGTTGTATTTCCACTCGTTGCATTCGCAATATCTAGCGATATCCACTCATGACTTTCTGCTTGGTTAAATCGATTTTGTACTGAAAAAGAAAGGCGTGGAGCAAATGAAATAGCGTCTTCGCCAATATTTCTCCAAACAAGTCTTATTTTATCGCCTGCATCCAGATAGATGCCTGAGCCTGAGATCCCTTGATAGTTATACTCCGCGTTGGAACCAACTAAAGTCGTCATTCCACTTTGATATACGCCCGTGTATATGTCATGAAAAACGCTGTCGAAGTAGCTTGATGGTAAATAGGTTTGGCCGAACTCTACTAGCACTTTGCATTGACCAACTCTCAATTGGTCTTCAGTTCGTACATCTATTTCTAGCTCAACATCAGTTGTTTGGCCTACGTTATCAATCGCAGAAAGGATGACGGTGTCGGAGCTTGCTTGTGATGCAACACCAACTAACTTGTTGCCCTCTAACGTTAGGCCATTGGGCAGCCCTATTGCTTGAAGATTGTAGGGGCTTTTACCACCTTCAACCACAATTTCCTGCTCGTAATTATAACCAACAACCGGTTGATTGATTTCAGACGTCTTGATTTGCAATGGGTAATTAACATCTACAATAGTGTAGTCGATAGTCTTAACAAGGTTTTTTTTCGCTACCTGGCCAACTCCTGGAACATCAACAAGCATATTGTCTTCTTCATAATAATTACCTTCAGCGCGCTCTGAAATATCGCGAACGGCGAAGTAGACAGTGCTACGTTCCGATAGGTACGTAAGGTGCTCACCTCTTAGTTTCAAAGATGCCCAAAGTAGATTGTAGCCATTATTAGGTTTGTAGATAACGCCTTCTGCATTTGATTGTCTTCTGTCGAAATTTGTGACAAAAGCTGGTGTGAATGCGCCCTCAAAATTGCTATTGTCAATTGGCTCGAAAGAGTACCGTACCTCATACTTTGCTGAGCAATCTAAACAACGATATTTATCTTCAAAAGAAATGTCGAATTCGCTTGAATCGGGCGAGTAGCCTACTGCAAGCGTTTTGATAGTTTCTTCGTTTTCGTAAGGCTTATAATTTGTGCTTACTTCGTCAATGTAATACACACTGTTTGCTGGCAAATATTTAGAAAAATCAGCTCGAAGGTTAAATGCCGCAATATTGGCAAAATAATCTGTACCGCTGCCTGCATATTCTGTCCCGCCCTCAGCGAATGCGTGAAGGTCGTTAACACCACCACTATTTTTGTGAGTGGGGCTTGCATCAAACTGTATTTTAGTCCATCCCCCCATAGGAATATTAGCGGCGTGGTGATAGTAATGTGCACCTTTACTCGTATCTACAAATGGATAAAACGAAAAGCTTTTGACTGGTGAATTATAGAACTCTGCAGAATACTTATCGATATCTACACTATTTCTCGGCATTAAAACCCACACAGTTAAGCGGTTCTTTCCCGAAAATTGTTCAATCTTGCTCGTTGGTGTCGGGCCCTTGTAATATAAGGCTATATCGCCTGGTAGAAGCGACTGTACACCTAAGTCTTCATCAGAGACGAACTCTTTTTTACTTCTAAGCGGTGTGCCATCGGATTGTGAGTTACCGTTAGCATCTTTATACATTCCGCCTGTGAGATGAACTCGAAGCGATGTTCCTTCGACAGAAAACTCAGAACTTGAGTCAATATATCCGTATTGAAGCCAACCCATATGATCAGAGTTTCTTTCATTATAATAGGGATAAAACTTGGAACCATCTGCTCGACAAAGCTTAGATTGCGCTTCGCCATTGTATATTTGGCAGGGATTTTCTCCCTTATCCGAATAATACCAATCGTCAAAGCCGCGCTCTAATTCACCGTTCTGGAAATCGAACGACATAAAAACATCGGGTTCTGCATTAATAACGGGTGCTGTACTTACTGTAACAGCGGTAAAAACACTCAATAGGCTCTTCATACAACTACTCCTGAAAGCACCTAACAACAAAGTGATTACAAGTGTAGATATGTACATTTTTTGTTCAAGTTACATTGGGTGTGTGTTTAAGAAACTAGTTATGAGCATTCATTCTCAACCTAAACCAGTGCTATAAGCGCGTTGTGCAATTGTCTTGCTTTGTGTTCTCTACTGTGACCGTCAAGATTTCTTTTTATTTCAGCGGATTGCTGTTCAATGATAGCCAAAAGTGCGGCTTTTGATTCTGCTTCAGAATAGCAACTTACTACACCAGCGTGATTTGCGGCTAAAGTTTGCGTAGCGCTACCTGTAGGAGATTTAACCAAAAGTGGTTTCTGTGTTCTCAAGTATTCGTAAAGTTTTCCAGGTATCTGCTTGTTAAACCTTTCGTCCTGTATAAGTAAAAGTGCACTACACTGCATCATATTAGACAAAGCGTTAATGAAAGGAACGGGAGGAATAAATTTGACAAGGTTTACTATACCTAATTCATTAAGCGTATGATGAAAGTCTTGGCCATCACCAGCGCCTTGAAATATAAGTTCAAAGTTGTCTTCGTTGATCTTTCCTTCACGTTGCAATGATGCAAGAGCACTGAAGATTGGCTTAGGATCTCTGCCATGGGGGTACAATACGCCTGAATAATATAAACTAAACTTGTCAGTTGAAAACGGAGATTCCATAGCGGGTAACTCGGCTAACTTTTTAAAGTTGCTTTCGTCAAAACCATTCTCAATTACCATGCTTTTTTCACTTACTAAGTCGCCATATTCTTTGCAATACAAGTCGCGTACTTGTTGCGTGGCAAATGTAAGCGTGCTGGCTTGCTTTAATGTTTGTGAATCTATTTTTTTATGCTGTTTGTCAAGGCGCTTGCCTGCAGAACCGTTCATGTAATGAAATGGGTCTCTATAATCTGCAACCCAAGGAATGTTACCTTCAGAAGATAATTTCTGAGCGATATAATGTGTGCTGGGAATGGGCGATGACGACCAAATTACATCGGGTTTGTATTGCTTCAACAGCTTTTTGCCTTTTACAAGTGCACATGGGATCCACGTTAACCCCCATCTATCAGGCATTTCCATTGAAGATAGGTATTTCCCTTTTATTGATAGATGTCGTGGTACATCAAGTGCCATCGCTCGATAAACTAAGTCGTCTTTACCGTCTTGATAGCTATTATCAATGCGTTGATAGGCCTTAGAAGAGGCCGTCAATACAACAACTTTCCATCCCCATTGTTTCAAGTAACGATAGAAGCTTTCTATTCTAGGTACCGACGCTCCGTTACTAGGGGGAAACTCAAAGGCTATCATTAAAAGTGTTTTGCCATGATTAGTCACTGAGTTTCTCTCCTGCTATTTTTTTTATTGAAATACAAAACTGATTGAGCTCTTTTCTGTGAGGCATAAATCTGGGAAGTCTTGTTTTGGGGCTGTTTAACGTAATGCCGCCGTCATTGGTGGCAAAACCATACGCTACACCGCTTTGCCGCAACATCTCCTCATGTTGTTCGTTGAAATCTCGACCAAACCAACCATTTGGATAGGCGAAACACGTTACATTTTTGGGAAGTAGCTTGTTAAGAAACCTCACAGAGAGCTCGATTTCGTTGAAAGCTACATCGTCTGCCTGATAAGCCAAAATACTATGGGTGTGTGTATGGGCGCCAATGCAATGACCTCTGTTTTGTAATTCAACCAGTTGAGATGCTGTCATCATGCACCGTGGCGTTTCTGCCTTACCAAGAGTTTGTTGTAATTCTATTAGGTGGCTGTCTCGTGTGCTATTGGGCAGTACTTTCAACTGACCGACAAGAGATAAGTAAGCGGCGGCTTTTTGCTCTTCTGTATCAAGGTTAAAATGCTTGCCATGAAACACTAAACTTTTTGCTTCGGTGCACTTTACTATTTCTAACAATTCGTCGTTCCATAGGTAGCCACGTTCAGTACCTTGTGTCGAAACAAAAAAGCTGGCTTTGCCTCCTACAGACTCGATAACAGGTGCTGCTAATTCATAATTATCCTGATACCCGTCATCAAACGTAAGACACAGGGCGTTACTAGGAAGTGTATTATTTTCTAGGCACTGCAATGCATCTTCCAGTGACATCAAGGTAAAGTGCTTACTCAGCTTTCTAATTAATAATTGAAAATTATCAAGGTGCCAATCGTCTGGGCAGAACGCAGTGGCAGTGGGGAGTACTCTGTGAAAATACAACACTGGGAGAGGGTTACTTTTAAGCTTTATCTTATTAACGGCATCCACTGCTTTTAATACAACAGAAAGCATATATTTCCATTCCCGAGTCAATTCTAGTTAGGCAGCTTGTGTTATGGTGCTTACCTTCAATCAAATATTGCAACCAGAATACATGGTGAATGAATTGAAGTGAATTGATAAGTGTATAGTTTACGCATTATTGGCTGTAATTATAGCAAAAGGTAGGGCAGAATAATGGGAAGTCAAAAAGCAACTAATCTAGCAAGGAACTAGGGTAATGGAATTCGCTAAAAAGGGCTTTTTGTACTTAGCATTGTCAGTATTGGCTTTTAATGCGTCGGCGAATGGTGTGCTCGTAGACGGTAAACCATTCGCATCATTGAAAAGTGCAATCTCTAGCATAAAAGATGGCAGTCGAATTTATTTAGAGGCTGGCGTGTATACCGAAGGTGCATACATCAAGGCGAGTAATATTGCTATATTAGGTGAGCCAGGTGTTGTTTTTGACGGTGCATTGGCCGATGGCAAAGCGGCTCTGGTTCTTACCGGGGATAACGTAGAGGTAGAGTCAGTAGAGTGCGCGAATATTACAGCCCCCGCGGGTAATGGCGCATGTATCCGTTTTGAAGGGGCTAACCTTGTTGCGCGTGATATACATGTTCATGATTGTGAATCGGGCATTATGACCGCCGGTGATGCAGGAAAAGTCGAGGTGTCATATTCTCGGTTTGAAAGGCTTGGCAACCGCAATGGTTACGCTCATGCGTTGTATATCAAAGCTGATGAATTGCATTTTCGCTACTCTTCCATTTTGAGTACCAAAATGCAGGGGTCGGGAATTAAGTCTCGCTCAAAGAAGGTTATTATTGAAAATAGCATCATTGCTGCCCTAGATGGGGTAGATAGCCGTTTAATTGATATGGCAAATTACGGCGAGCTTATAATTCGCGACAGCATACTTCAGCAGGGTAACAACTCTTCCAATAGCCAACTCATTGCCTACGGGTTGGAAAAGAGAATTAAACAAGAGTTTGAGATTAATAAAATAGTAATTAAGGATAACTTGATTTTCTTTGACCGCAGGCAAGCAAATGTATTGGTGCGAAGTCGTTTGGAAGATGAACGTATTATAAGTGGTAACGTATTTGTTGGGGATTTTAATAACCCAAACGAGTTTGTTGAAGGCAATTTGTGGTATATGTCTAGAGCAAAAGCACACGTTACATCAGCGCCCTATTTACCTCAAATCCATGAAAAACAAATTGTAATGGACAGAATAAGAATTATTGGTGAAGCACAAAATGATTGATGGAAACAACGCATCTTATGTTGTGAGTGAATTTTCAGACAGTGATGCAGCGGCGTGGGATAGCTACGTTGATAGACATCCTGAAGGGACGCTTTATCACAAAGCCGATTGGGCTGGACTTATTCGAAAAACTTTAGGTCAAACTCCTCGTTACCTAAAGGCACAAGACTCTAGTGGGAAAATTGTAGGTGTTTTGCCTCTCGTCAATTTAAAGAGTTTAGTGTTTGGTAACTTTTTGGTGTCTATGCCGTATTTTAATTACGGAGGCGTTTTAGCTGATAGCGAAGAGATAGCCTCGGCGCTGGTTAACGCGTCGACAGACATTGCAGATAAACTGAACGTGTCGCATGTTCAGTATCGTTGCTCTTCTGAGTGTATGCCAGAGGCATTCCCAGTTGCTACGCACAAAGTTAATATGATTTTAGATTTACCAGAATCACAAGATGCGCTAGGTAAATCGATTGGTTCGAAACGTCGCTCTCAAATTAAACGGCCAATTCGAGAAGGTGTAAGCCACAAAATTGGTGGGAAAGAATTAGTTGATGATTTTTACGAAGTGTTCTGCATCAACATGCGAGACTTAGGTACACCTGTTTACAGTAAAAAATTGTTCGAGAGCATATTTGAAATATTTCCTGAAAACACAAAAATCTGCGTTGTGTATTGGGAAGGAAAGCCAGTATCTACAGGCTTTTTAATGCATTATAGAGATCGATTAGAAATTCCGTGGGCAAGTACTGTGCGCTATGCCAATAGAATTTCAGTAAACATGTATTTGTATTGGCAAATTCTTTCTTATGCCATTGAAACCGGCTTTAAGCAGTTTGATTTTGGGCGCTCGACAGTTGATGCGGGTACCTACAAGTTTAAAAAGCAGTGGGGGGCACAGCCACAGCAATGTTATTGGTACCACTATGTACCAAAAGGGAAAGATCTTCCCGACTTGTCTCCTGATAACGAAAGTTTTGGTTTGGCAATAAAAGTATGGCAAAAGCTGCCAATACCAATTACCAAAATAATCGGGCCACATATTGTAAAGGCTATTCCTTAGAGAATAGCCTTTTTTTTATTCCTCTTAACCAATGCTCAAGTTTCGTCTTTAAAGAAGGGCGTTGAAAAAATAAGTAGCTGAACTGAAGTGTGTTGTCAGTAAATGAACGCTTGTAGCGGTAATCTCCCGCCAAAAAATCGTAATGCTTTAAGCCTTGTTGGGAGCACCACTGAATCACAAAGTGATGAAGACTGAGACCATATTTTATTTTGTTATTGGTACTATTCTCGTTGGCTGATAAGTAGTAATAAAACGTATCCTTGTGCACAAATCCAATCAGCACTGCAACAACATTGTTTGCATCTGACAATTCGGCACTAATCAGTTCAGTACTGTCGTTGTATTTTGCTAGTAATTCGATGTGACTGACGAAAGTGTCGGTGCAAAATCCGCTTTCTTCTTGCCACGTGTTTTCATGCATTGGCTGCAATTTAGTAAGTGCAGACAAATAGTCCTTAGTATCTCTGGAAACGGTAAAAGCGATACCCATCTGCTCAATTAATTTATTACTTCTTCTAATTTGAGAGCGTGCTTGTGCACTTTTGTACTTGGTATCGCCGTCAGCACTTATTGGCAGCTTGTATCCAACTGAATGAAGGTAGTCTCTTACCCAGAAATCTTTGAGAATTGCACTTGTTTCATCGCACACGCCTTTTTCGCTAACGCCTAAAATAAACTCGTCAACGTCAAGGAAATGAGAGGTGACAAAAGACCACATTGCCGCGCGAATAGCCTTTGGGGCACGCGCATCAAGCACAAAATCGTTGTACTCTATCCAACTCTTATCCAGTGCGTCATCACCAGTTTTGTGAAGATACAATTGTGTATAGCGAAATAGAATATTTCGGGTTTCTTGTGTTTTAACAAAAAGGCCTAGACCAACTGTTTCATCGCAATGCACAGCCTCGGTGAGGTAGAGTGTATAGCCACTATCCAATGCATTGTGAGCAAAACTGGCTATCCAACGCCAACTCAAAAAGAATGCACTATCAGCACGATTAAAAAGTGTGGTCCACTTATTTTCTAAAAGGAGAAGTTGTGCCGTGGAATTTACTTTATGAGACTTAACGATAATCTCGGACGATGGGATGGTTTCACTCAAAACAATGTTTTTCTTCTGTTAAATCGAATATAGTATTCCAGCATCATATTAACCTCAGTATGGAAAATGAGAATCGGTGAGTCAATGAAAAAGAAGGTAGTGCATCTTGTTTACAGTATGGGGTGCGGAGGGTTAGAGAAAGTAATTGTAAATCTCATCAATGGCTCGTACGAAGATGTTGAACACATCATTATCTCGCTAATTCCTGAGTTCGAAATGACGGCAGGTATCATTCCCGACGTCGAAATATTCTGTTTGGACAAAAAACCAGGCAAAGATATAGGCTGTCATTATCGCTTATATAAGTTGTTGAAGAAGATCTCCCCTGATGCAATAAATACCTACAACTTCGGAACTATTGAGTATCACGTTACCGCATTTCTTGCTGGAGTAAAGACGCGCGTTCACAGTGATCACGGACATGGCGGCGATGCCCAAGACGGTTTAAACAAAAAGAATAACTTTATTCGTAAAGTGTCATCATTCTTCATCAATGACTACGTTGTAGTTTCTCAAGACCTAATGGATTGGGTAACAAAGGTGGTTGGTGTAAAACCAAATCGTTTACACCTTATCCAAAATGGCGTTGAAGTACCTGACTCGCTTTCAAATATAAAAACAACGGCTCCCACATCACCTATTATTTGTACTGTAGGTAGGCTTGACCCTGTTAAAAATCAAACTCTGCTCCTCAATGCGTTTAAAATTGTTCACGATAAATGTGCTAATGCAAGATTGAAGATAGTAGGGGATGGTCCTGAACGTGAAAATCTTGAGCGCGAGGCTGCGCAGCTAGAGGTTGCACAATTTGTAGACTTTATGGGGTATCGTGAGGATGTGCGAGAGCAGCTTACAACGAGCGACGTTTTTGTACTGTCCTCACATTATGAGGCCATGCCCATGACTATTTTAGAGGCGATGGCGGTAGGCTGCCCTGTTGTAACAACGGATGTCGGGGGAATAAGGCATTTTGTTGACGACACTTACGTTGCATATTCATCGCCCGGCAAGGCAGAGGAGTTAGCAGATCATTTGTTACGCTCCTTACAATACTTGCCTGAACAACAAGAAAAAATAAAAAAGTCATTCGAACTTGTTAAGAGCAGTTACTCGCTACAAGCCATGTCTGCTCGCTATACATCAATTTACTACAATAAGAATTAGGAATTTAAACATGTCACCTTTCAGACTTAGCGTTCTCTCAGCTGTTGTTGCTGGTACTTTATCTATCAGCGGATGTTCAAGTGAAACTTCTGAAGAACAGTTGAAACAAGCTCAACAGGCTATCGAGCAAGGGGAATATAAAAAAGCAGAACTCATTGCCAAGAATGTACTTCTGGATAGCGGTACATCCAGTGCTGCAAGCCTGCAACTTGGTACCGCTTATTATTTCCAAGGTGAGTTTGAAAGTGCGCTTAAAGAGTTTGAAAAGCTAAAAAATGCAGATGATATTGACGCTACCACAGTTAGGTACTGGCTTCAGTCTTTGCTGTTTACTGACAGCCTTCAACAGATAAATAATGTACTGTCTTCACATGAGAGCAAGTTACCGAAAGACCTTGCGTACTATTATGCTAGCAAAGCAGGGCGCGATGCTGATATGCCCGAATCCACTCCCGATTCAAAAGGTTTTTTCAAAGTCGCTGAATGTATATCTGCGGCAAAGCGCGGTGCCACTACAACTGTTGATTGTATAGAAAGTGCAAAGGACGGTGACGACAACGAATATTTCTATGAACTAGCGACATACTCTATGTATGAAGGTAGACACGAGGTCTTTCTCGATGCTGTTGCTAAGCTAGCGAGCGCGTTTGGGCAGTCTGCAATGTTTCAAATATTAAACGCGGACGCTTTAGTAAGAAACAAGCAATTTGAAAAAGCAGAATCTAAAATCACGCCACTATTAAAAAAATATCCAGACCAAGGTTTCCTAAACTACCTCAAGTCGGTTGTTAGTTTTGAAAAACAAGATTTTGAAAATAGTAAATCGTTTGCCGAGAAAGCAATACAAAACGGTGTTGATAATGCTAGAACGCGTTTGATAGCTGCAATTAGCGCTTACAACCTTGAAGCGTTTGAGCAGGCACACAATCACTTCGAATCGATTGCTGGAGTGTTAAGCAAAGATTCTCCAGAGTATCGTATTTATTCATCGACGCTGCTAGCCCTTGGGTATAAGGAAAAAGCGATTTCAGCGTTAGAAGAAATGAATAACGTTTCGCTCAGTGACTTGCCGCTCTACACATCTGCAGCAAAGGCGTTATCTAGCACTAATAAATCAGATGAGGCACTTTCAGTGCTAAAACGCTTTGACAACTTAGTTGAGGGTGAAACTGACACTTTTGTTGAGCTCAATATTAATAAACTTGCTCTAGATGATTTGAATGCACTAGCTAACTTAGAATCTCTCGATGAGGCGCAATCTTCTGATTCAGTAAAAACTGCATTGGCCTCTTTTTACCTGTCTCGCAATGAATTTGATAAAGCTGGGAAGATTGCAGATGACTTTGCACAGTCTGAAGAAACCCTTTATACCGCCAAAGTGATCGAAGCATTTATTGCGTTAAAGCAAGAAGCTCCAGATGTATCTGAAAAATTCAATTTGTTGTTTGAGCTTGACGAAAATTCGCTTCCAGCCTTGTTCTATTTTATTAATGAGAATATTGAGGCGGAACAGTATGAACAAGCACTTGCGTTTTCTGAGCGTCTGCAAAATCAAATACCAGGCTCAGTAATTGCGGTGACCACACATATAAAAGTGCTGTCTTCTATGGAAAGAGACGAAGAATTACTTACGTTTTTAAAACGCACTTATGAGCAAGAAGAGCAAAATGTAAACATAGCTTCATTATATGCATCAGAACTTTTCAATCAGGGGCAAGCGTCTGAAGCAAAACGTGTTCTGTCTGACTTTTCGGTCGATAGTGCTGCAAAACCTATATTTTGGCTAACGTTGATCAAGGCTGAGTCTGTACTAGGTAATGATGAAGCTGCAAAAAAACTCGCAAAAAAATGGGTGACAATTGTTCCTGATTACAAGCCAGCTGTGTTACTGGCTTCAAATTTGTTCGAGGCAGATGGCGATTACGCCGAGTCAGTACGTATTCTAAGAAAAGCACAGTTGGCATTTCCAAATGATAACGATATCAAACTGCTACTAGCGTCGACCTTATTAAGCACCAATGACATTCGCGGTGCTAGAAAAATCATAAATAGCACGCCTTCATTAGCACAAGCTGGGTTGCCATATAACCTCATTGCTGGACGCCTCGCGCTAGCTGATGAGAATTTTGATGAAGCTCAAGAGAAATTAGAATCGTATTATAACGAATACAAGACATATGACTCGCTCATGTTGTTGCTTCAGGCGTATCGCGGTCAAAAAGCGATAGAGAAGGCAACTCAAGCTTGTGAAGATTACATAAATACAAATGGTGTTGATCCACGTGTTTCTCTATATGTTGCAGAGCTTTATATAAAAACAGATCATGACAAAGCAATCATGCATTATGAAAGACTGTTAAGAAATGGCGCTGAAAGTGCGATGGTGCTTAATAATCTAGCGTGGTTGCATCATGTTAATTCAAGAAATGATAAGGCACTAGAATACGCTGAGCGAGCAGTAAAAATAGAAGGGGATAACCCTGATTACCTCGATACCCTAGGTATGATTTACCTAAGGTTAGATAGCGTGGTTGAGGCTGAAGCTATCTTGAATAAGGCACACAACTTGGCTACAACCAACCTTTCTATATTGTTGCATTATGCCGAAGCGTTGGTTTCAGCTGGTAAAATGGGCCGTGCTGAGAATATGTTGTCTCCACTTACTGGACGTTCAGCTGAGTTGGATAAGGAAATTAATCGCATTCTAAATAGCAAGCCTGTTTAAACTGTCTGGTTTTTTTACATTGATAAAATGGGTTTTTGGAAAATTGTTTAAAATCAATGACATAAAAGTTGGCACGCTGGTTGCTTTACTAATATCGATAGAATGAAACCATTTTCTTTTAATGAGGACGTTATGAAAAAATTATTATTAGCAACCGCAATGTTAGCAGCAAGCTCTGCAGCGAACGCTGGTGTAGTAAGTGCAGCTGGTGGTGTGTCTTGGGAAGTAGATGGTGGACTTCCAAACTTTAGCGCTACTATCGATTTCACACAGTGGTGGACAGTTACTAACACTACTGGTGTTGCTGACCTAAATACTGCTGTTTCAGCTGAAACAATTTCTCCAACTCTTTCAAGCATTTCTAATGCTTACGCAGGTGGTGATGCACCAGAGCTAGTTGGTGCTGGTAAATTCAACCTAGGTAATGGTCTAGGTGAGCCAAACTGTAATGGTTGTGAGCTTACATTCAGCTTTGGTGGTCTATTCTTTGACCCTCAAAATGCGAATGCGCCAATCGACTCTACTAACGGCTGGTTGAACATTTATGTTGATTACGCTCAAACAGGCGGTGCATTCGACGAAGCGCAAATGGATAACTTTGCTGACGCGACTGACCACGCTGCGCGCGCAGTTGACGGCGACCTATGGTTAAGCCTAAACCTACGTGACTTCCAATACTATGCTGACCCAGCATATGCAACCATTGGTGAGCCACTAATCTCTGGTACAACATTGTTCTACGGTGAAGTAATTGGCGGTATCGCTGAGTCTAACTTCATCTCTGACTTCTTCGCTGGTGCGTATGAAGCTGATGCATTTGGTCTAGCGTCTACTTTCGACGATAACAGCCGTGCTCCTGCTTCACCTGCTGACCTAAACATTTCTGAGTACAGCGTACGTGGTTCTGGTAACGTTGAAGCTGCTACAGTATCTGCTCCTTCTACTATCGCTATGTTTGGTCTAGCGCTAGTTGGTCTAGGTGCGATGACTCGTCGTAAAGCATAATTAACGACTTGTCACGCGAAAGCGTAGCACACTAAATATTAAAGCCCAGCAGTAGCTGGGCTTTTTTGTGTCTGTTGATTACTGGAATTAATTTTCAAGAATTAAGAGCAATAAAAAACACGGCATTGCCGTGTTTTTTAATAGGTATTATTTGGATAAGTTAAGAGTCAATGTTTTTGATTTAACCCTTTCCGTATATCAGCAAGCATTTTGGCAAAGCTAGGTGAAAGACTAGTTTCTAAAAGTTTTTGATTTATGTAATAAGGGGCGCGCTTTCCGTGATAGTCAATCACAGGGCCAATCTGCTGAAACTTAATACCCACAAAGCCCATGCTTCTCGCTAATCTAGGCTCCATCATTACATAGGCATGTTTAATATTATTCTCTATCGTTAAGCCAGCGGCTGCAAAATACAATCCGACAGCAATAAACGGAAAGCAGCGCAACTCAGTTTCTGAATAGGTTTGTTGGTTAATGATACCAACCGCTGCACCGTCATGGTTATCCATTTGACGGCGTCTAAACTGCTTGGGTACTGCCAACCTTGATACCTCACACACATCTTCTCTGGCGAAATTCGCTGGATTCAGTTTGTCGTCGGTAATTGAATTTAAGCAGTACTTTTCTATAGGCAACTGTTGATGGGGTTCAGTAGGTCGAACTATTCTCACTGTGCCCGCATAGTTTTTTGAGCTTACGTGCTGAATTAAGCAGTGTAGTGAGAAGGCGTCAAACTCATCGAGTTCTAATCCATCATCTTTTATTGGCTCAAACCCAAGCTCTTCACAGTAAACGTTATGTCTAATCTTGAATACTTCTTTACGAAGCTCTTCTTCAAGCGCAACACAGGGCGTGAGGTAGGTCGAGAAATGCGTTGAGATATAGCTAGCTTCTTTAAGCTTGCTGTAACCAGACAACAACTTGCCCAACTTGTTATTTTTACCCACAAGTTGAGTGACTCTATCGAGTACGCTTTTCTGTTTCTGGTTACTCATACACAATCATTTTTATTTTTAACGTTTTCTAAGCTTAGCAGATTATCTTTACAATGCGGAACCAATAATTCGTTATAAGTCACACTTTATTCTATTCACTACTTTCGTATAACTCACTAATTTAGCAGTTTATATTTAACTCTCGCCAAAAGTTCGTATAACCCCCTCCTCGCATTTTGAAGTGACTCTTCTGAAGGCCATGTGATGAAAAATGTTGTGTCGCCATTGTGATGGTAATCAACCGGAAAGTACGTTACTGAATTTGCAGTCGATCCAAGTTCCAGTTTAATTCGAGCGATATGACTAGCTGACGAAACAACCCAGATGTTCTTATCAGTAATGTATGGTTTTACTGAAACAATTTCCTCATGAGTGTTTGTTCCTTGACGTGTAAGAATAAGTTCAGATGCATTTATGTTTAACGATTGAAAAAAATCTGCGGCTTTGTCGCTGAAGTTGACTTTCTCGTCGTCTAAGAAATAGCCGCCGCTGATTATTATTGGCGCCTTTGTTAAGAAGTGAAGTCTCGCTGCTTCTACATTCCTTTGCAATGAGCACTCTTGCCACCGGCTTATTTCTGGTAGAGCGCCTTCGGTATTGTAATAGCAAGCAAGAACAAAAATGTAGTCAGGACTATCAAGAGAGGTATCGTCGTGAGTGGGCAATTGATACTCCACTTTGCTTAGCAGTAACTTACTAGCGTAGGGTTGCGACCAAAGTAACAACCACGCTACTGCAAATATACTCACACAGTAACAGCCCCGTTCACGCTTCATTATTTTTAATAGCAGCGCTAAGAGCATTAGTAAGAATGAAAACTTTAGTGGTGATACCAACTCAACCACTATAAGCTTAAGTAATTCCATGTTTAATTTAACTTTAAAAGGAGTATGTATGGCAAAGACTACGATATTTACTCGTCGCCTGCTAACTTCATTTGTATTCAGTTTTATGCTTTTTAGCGCTAAAGCGTTTGCGGTGTTTCCTGAGGTAGTGAAAGAAGTCACGCCGTCTGTAGTAGCCATTGGGCTTTATACACCGCTTGAAGCGAACGGCAATCAGGTTTTAGGGACGGGATTTGTAGTTGCTGATGGCAAACATGTTATTACGAATTATCACGTTGTATCAAAGATCCTCGACCCAACAATTGTGCAGTATTTTGTCGTTATTTCGGGGGAGGGCAGAGACGTTAAAACCTATAAAGCTGAGGTGTTGGGTATCGACCCTGTGCACGACCTCGCCGTATTAAAGTTCGAAGGTAAATTGAAACCAGTCAATCTAGCAGAGGGCGCTTTGCTGCCCCCGGGGACTGATGTTGCATTCACTGGGTTCCCAATAGGTGCTGCGATAGGGCTATATCCTGCTACCCACAAAGGAATGATCTCGGCTATCACACCAGACGCAATACCTGCGCAAAATGCAGATCAGTTAACAGTTAGTATGCTCAAGCGCTTAAAGCAACCTGAATTAGTGTATCAGCTCGATGCCACTGCGTATCCAGGGAACTCTGGAAGCCCAGTTTATGATGTCAAAACAGGACACGCGGTTGGCGTGATTAACAAGGTATTTGTCAGTCAAGGTAAAGAGTCGGCATTGTCAGCGCCAAGCGGTATTAGCTACGCAATCCCAATTACTCATGCATTGTCATTACTGAAGCAGCACGGCTTATAGACTTGTTCCTATGTGTGGCCATTCATAAAATGTAAATTACTGCGGTTTATAAGGGTTATACCTATCTGGGCTTATTATGCCGTTGGGATCGAGTGCGGCGGCTATTTTTCCCGCTGCCTTCCAGTAGGTACTCGTAGCATTCAGGCTCTTTTGCTGCTCTATGTTTAATCGATAGGGAATAAACCCACGCTTCAAACCTTCACAGACCAGTTCGTTTAAACACGCTTGCGCGTCTTTAATCGCTTGAGGGTTTTCGCGATCAAATACAATGGGTATTGTGCTATCCGTTGATATACCACTTAAATTAGTAAAGGTAATCATTGGTTCGATATTGTATTTGGGCGTTATGCGCCTAATCATTTCGATGAACTTAGACATATCTGGAGCTTTGGCAGGGACTAATGGCGCGTACCATAATAAGCCGCAGCTATCTTTTGCTGGGTGTAATAGCTTAGATTGAACGCCAGGTTTTACTCGTGGATTACGCCAATACGCTAGAGGTAGAGCGACTTCACTAGGCTTGCCGCGCATTACTTCCATTCCCTTTTCAAGCTTTTCTAGTTGTATTCTTGCGTTATCTAGTGCACTTAATGGCAGCAACTTGGTTACCAGTTGCCCTATTTTTACTAGCAAGCTACTTGAAAATAATATTTGGTTTGCCTTTCCTTTTGCAATTTTACGAATGTCGCGCTTGGCAGCTTTCGCTACATTATTTGTGCCATAAATAGTACCCACTACGGTCCATTCTGGCACGTCGTATTGCTTTGCAATTGCTTCAACTTGGTGCTCAGTCATAACCGAGTGGCTTTGGGCTCCTTGAGGGTTCTCCGCGACCATCGAACATATTCTGCGTTTATCCATTAAATTGATTGAGCCAACAACGCCTTCCAAGTTGTTGAATATTTCTTTCACTACGCTATAAGCTGTTTCAAAGCTGTCCTTCTCATAAAAGCGCATGTAAAACGAATCGAAAGCGGGTTTTATCCTAGCAAGTGCTATTGTCATTTCAGTAACAATCATATTGCCTGACTGCGTGAAAATACCATCTAGGTAAGGCCCGTGTTTCCACTTGAAGGTTTTATCGACATAGCAGTTGGTTTCATCACCACCCGCTTCATCACTCATCACCTTTAACGACGATTCGTAAAAGCTGCCGTCTGCCAGGTAGCCTTTCAAATTCGTAACGGCGGTAAAATGATCTGCAGTTGGCGTTATTCCATAGCCACGTTCAAGGGCATTACTTACTATACCTGCGCTGGGCCCTGCGCCCGTAACGGGCACCATAAATGGTGCGTTTTGTTCAGTTAAAAAATCAAATAGTTGTTGCTGAGTAACACCTGGTTCAAGTGTGACAATGCCGTTTTCACTATCGAAATAGGTAATATCGTTTAGCTTTGAGAGGTCGAGTAATACCACTGTAGCGCTTTGATTACTCGGTAACCCAGACCCATACCCCCAATTCTTGCCGGTGCCTACAGGGTATATGCTAAACGCAGGTACATCATATACGTCGGGGGAGTTTGCGATATGAAGAATTTTTTGTATTGCCTGTTTATCGGATGGCGTAGCGATAATGGATATAGTTGATTCGAATCCTTCTGTGTTGAGCAACTTATTATCTCTAGCGCTTTCAGAGGCAGTAATTTCACAAATATCAGCCAATTCGCGAGAGAGAATGTCGATCAAAGGATTCATATATATACCTTAAATACTGGTTTGTTATGGCAGAGTATAGTTAGAAGCGCAGATTAACAATACGAAATCAATGTTAAAGCGTATCTACCCGTCAAATACTTCTGCATCGAGGTTGTCGAAATTTTCATATAGCTTATAATCTGGGAGTAGCAGTATATTTTACTGTTGGTATTTTTTACAGTTTTCAACTGGCGCGAATTAAACTTCAATCAAATCAATGTTTTATTTCTTGGCTTGATTTTTGCAAAGTATGCAATCGTAGTTGAGTTAAGTCTTTGAGGATGTGGTTAGAATGGACAATATGAATAAAAACGATGAAGCGAAAAGAAGCTCTCGTCGTAAGTTTTTAAAGAGAACATCTGCTGGCGCAATCCTAGCGTCACTTCCTGCTGCATCAGTGTGGGGGCAGGACTCTCTAATTGCTGGTTCCATCGCCGCATCAGGTCACGGTTCTGATTATGCTGGAACAACTCCGATTGCTCTACTTTCACCTGGAAAGTGGAAGAACTGGACGAGTCATTGGGGCGCAGTTTCAATCAATGCAAAGTACTCTCAATACACGGGTAACAAACCATTTGGTTATGGTAATGCCGGTATCATGAAGCATAAAAATGGCGATATTCTTACGAATTCTGAAATGCTAGATGTCACGCTTTATGAAGTAATAAAAAATGTTGGTGGTGGCGACGGCAATATTAAAGGCAAGCGTTCTGGGCCTAGTAATATCAATTGTTACATTGCAGAGATGATCCTTAATGCTGCAAACCACGGCCAGACTATTGGTGGTGAAACTATTCATTTTCCAATTCTAAAGACATTTAATTCTAGTCTCGGCGGGTCGAGCAATCCGGGTCTGTTCGCTGATGAGTACGAGTTTGCAAGATATTTGCACAATAACGCTAGTGGCAATGAGAAAGCTGTAGCAGAAGAGTTAGCTACATTCTTAGTGGACCATCATGTGTAATGGTCTGCATTTGTACTTTGAAAAAGGCGTGATTTATCACGCCTTTTCTGATCATAGTGGAATGACGATTTATTCTACATTTAGTAATGAAGTTTTCGTTGCAACAGTGGGTCCTCAAAGTTTAATAAACGCATTTGAGGCGAATGAAAATGTGGACGAGAATGCTGAGCAAGTCAGAAAGGCGCTCGTCAAAAAAGGATTTATTAAAGCAGAATGGCATTAAGTAGTTTTTTGCTGGATACCCATCCATTTTCCTTTGCAATAAAAACAGACATACCGCAAGTAGCCGACAGCATTGAAATGCTTTATGGCGACGTTTTGCGAGATGATTCAACGCTGACGCTGCCCACCTATGATGTAGAAATTAAACATGCCAGCCTGCTTCGGCGCTTGCTAAAACCACAAACACAATTTTTCTGTGACCAGCGAGAACCGTTTTTACCCATGCCATCTGATAAATCGCTCGCCATGTTCGAGTGGGGACTCAATTGGATAGTAAGTGCTCACGAGTTTAGGCATGTAATTTTACACTCTGCGGTGCTGGCAAAAAATAACAAAGCGATATTGTTTCCTGCACCACCTGGTTCTGGCAAAAGTACACTTACAAGTTGGCTCAGTCACAATGGCTGGCGTCTGCTTTCCGATGAAATGGCTCTAATGACACCTAATACTACTGAGGTAACGCCATTTGTACGGCCCATTTGCCTAAAAAATAATGCGATTAATTTAGCCAAGTCATGGTTTCCTTCGGGGCGCTTTTCTCATATATCACCTAATACACACAAAGGCGATGTCGTTCATTTATCTCCACCAACAGCTTCTTGGGACGCGCGTCGGGAAAAGGCTGAAGTAGTTGCAATTGTCTATCCTCAGTACTCAGCTGATACGTATTGTGATATTTATGAATTAAGTAAAGCAGAGGCTTTTTCAACGCTTACTACTAATGCCTTCAATTATGGTGTTTTAGGCGGTTTGGGCTTTTCTACGCTAACTAACTTAGTAGAGAAAAGTAAGACCTTTGAAGTTAGGTATAATAATTTGGAAGAGCTCCAGAGTTTCTTGGAAAATGATGTCCTCTCATAAACAGACGATCACAGAACAAGCATTTATTGATGCGGTATTAAACCCAGCTTCTTGCCTTGATAAAAGCGACGCTTGGTGGTCTAGCTTCATTAAAATTTTGCGATTTGAGCGCTTGTTAGCACTGTTCGCATTTAAAAGTGAAGAGCATGGTTTATTAGACACGTTTCCCAGTGTCGTAAGAGGACATTTAGAGAATGCGCGAATAATGGCAAATCGCCAAGCCGACCATTTGAAGTATGAGGTTTCACTATTGTCGAGCTCAATTCAAGCGGTTACACCACAATGCCTTTATCTAAAGGGCGCTGCTTATTGCTTAGCAGATTTGTCAGTGGCAAAGGGACGATTGTTTTCAGATATTGACGTTCTGGTACCTAAAAACTGCTTGGAGAAAGTGGAAAAGAGCCTTTTATTCAAAGGTTGGATGAGTAAACCTATTAATGACCATGACGAGCGCTATTATCGAGAGTGGGCACATGAGATCCCTCCATTGGTGCAATCTAGGCGAGGGACGGTGGTGGATATCCATCATAATTTGGTACCGCCCATTTCAGGGAAAGCGCCCGACATTAATGCGTTTCTTGCACAAACAATGGAAGTCAATGGCGTTACAGTACTAAAGCCGCATGCAATGCTTGTGCACTCGTGTATCCATTTAATATTTAACGAGACGTTCAAACAGGCGCATCGCGATCTTTATGACATAGCGTCTCTAATTGCAGACTTTGGAGACGATGACTTTTGGGACGAAGCTATTGGTTTAGCGAAAGAAACCGGTTTTTACCGCGAGTTATTTTTGGCTTGCCGTTACAGTAGCAAGAAGCTAGGTTTTCCACTGCCCAGCAAGCTGACGCAAGATATACCTTACACAGCTCATAAGCTTTTCGTGTTGGACAGCTTTATGGACAAAGCTTTATCGCCTCATCATCCATTGTGTGACGTAAAAGGCAGGAATATTGCTAGCTTTATGGCTTGGGTCAGGGGACACTGGTGCAAAATGCCATTGATGCTGCTGATTTATCATCTTTCTGTTAAGTCGATTAGAGCACTTATAGAGCAAATTTTTGGAAAGCACGTCTTCGAAACTGAAGGGACATCTAAATAGCTCACGCTAATATTTTTGGGAGAGAAAAGTGAAAATCTTAGTCACCGGCGCTGCCGGGTTTATTGGGGCAGCAGTATCACAATACCTTATTAATAGAGGTGACGAAGTAGTCGGTATTGATAACATAAACGACTATTACGATGTGAACTTAAAACACGCGCGCTTGGCCCAATTGAAGGCTTCAGATGCCTCTAGCTTGTTTTCATTTGTTGAAATGGGCGTTGAAGAGCGTGAAAAAATGTCTTCGCTGTTTGAAGCGCACAAATTTGATAGAGTTGTACACCTTGCCGCACAAGCTGGTGTTCGCTATTCACTTGAAAACCCAAGCGCTTACATAGATTCAAACATTGTGGGCTTCGGTAATATTTTAGAAGGTTGTCGTCACAATAACGTTGAACACCTGGTGTATGCCTCTTCAAGTTCGGTGTATGGCGCCAATGAGACTATGCCGTTTTCGGAACAGCACAATGTAGATCATCAGGTTAGTCTTTATGCAGCATCTAAGAAAGCTAACGAATTAATGGCGCATACTTATAGCCATCTTTACAACTTACCAACTACAGGATTGCGCTTTTTCACCGTGTATGGCCCATGGGGCCGCCCTGATATGGCGCTGTTTAAGTTCACGAAGGCTATTTTAGAAGGTAAGACTATAGACGTATACAATTACGGGAATCATCGCCGTGATTTTACTTATATAGACGATATTGTCGAAGGTGTAGTACGTTCTCTCGATAACGTAGCGAAACCAAATGACAACTGGGATGGTGCCAACCCTGACCCGAGTACAAGTAAGGCGCCATATAAAGTGTACAATATTGGCGCGCAAACGCCGGTACACTTGCTTAAATTCATTGAAACACTAGAAAATGCATTAGGCATTGAAGCGAAGAAGAATTTGTTGCCAATGCAGCCTGGGGATGTACCTGACACTTACGCAGATGTTTCATCACTGGTAAAAGATACGGGTTATAAGCCAAGTACTGATGTTGAGACAGGCGTTAATGCATTTGTCGATTGGTACCGCAACTTCTACGAGGTGTAGTCTAGAATAGGTACACTGCGCCAATGCTATTATTGCAGCAGTGTACCACCTGTCGTTTATCAAGCCACATTCTCTTTCTTATAAAACAGCGCTTTGCCTTATAGATGCGTTGACTCATAAGCCATAAGTCCTGCACATTTTTTGGGTAGAAACTCTTTCGTTGTCCTATACCCCATCTCATATAGCGTATTCTTTATTTCCGGAGACAGAGAGAAGTCTACTGCTGAAATATCGCCAGTATTTACAACAACGGTATTGTGCCAATACTTAGCATTTACATATTCTCTGGATATTGCTGTCATAAATGTACGAATAAGCATGCCAACATACTGAGGGAGTTGTAGAACGTTTTTCTTTATTGCTTTGCGCTTTTGTTCGGTGCTTTGAAGTCTAAAGCACACTGAAGGTGTGCCATCACCTCGCCAATCCTCAAATAACGCGTCTTCAGACAAAATGGCACCATCCACCAAAAGGTGCTCTTTAAACGGTTTAAATGAGAAAATAAGCGGTATAGACATGGAATACCGCACCGCTTCTGAAACTTTCATTTGTGGAGCGTTTTTTTTATTGAATAAAACCGGGCCGCCGCCGTTTACGTCAGTCGCAAGAATGTGGAGATCCAGAGACAAATCTTCGAAAGTCGCTCCCTCAAGCTGGGCATCAATCCATTTTTGAAACACATCACCCGAAGAAAGCCCCCCTTCGCGTAACAGTCGTATTAACGAAAAGTCAGTGAATTGTTTGAAGTCAGTAAGCAGCGCTAATTCTCGCATTTCACTTACCGAGTAACCTTTGGCATACAAAGAGGCAATAATAGAACCTCCAGACACTCCGACCAGAGTATCGAAACCTATGGTCATGTCCTGCAGCGCTGATATGATACCGATATGTGCACTTAAACGTGTGCCACCACCAGAAAAAATAGGAACTATACGAGACTGTACAGTGGGTGTTAAAGTAGGTAATGCGGACATTTATAATACTCTACAGAACTGCTGATAAATTAATAATAGCCGAGGACAGTTATATAACCACCCCGACCATCGTCTATACATCAAGCAGATACGGCCAACTATCTTCATCCTTTACCAACTAACGGCCACTTGGGTTTAATTAAATCGCAAGCGTCTCGATATCATTAGCATCGTGAGGCTAAGGGTCATAAGCATAAATATGGAAGGTGCTGAAACCGTGATTGCTTGTGCGGGGTCTCGAGCCCACACATTGATATGCGATACACCTTTTCCGCCAATGTCGTTCGTATTAAATGTACCGCCTAAGTTATAGGGCGTTTGAAGATTGAGTATTGCTGGATTGTTTTCCGCGGCAAAAATGTCTTTGAAGTCGATATTATAAATAATGGAAGTATGCGCTCCACCAGGCGTACCTGATTTTATTGATATGGCGAGCTGATCAAATAGGGCTGCGCGCCCAAGTAGTTGACTGACGGTATTCACTAATCCTGACAAATCAAGAATATCTAAATTCCATGTACCGGCATTACAATCGCCCGTTGTTCCACTTGTGCATGCAAAAGTAATGTCTAGCAGGGTATCAAGGCTTGGTGCAGTATCACTGGGTGAAGATTTTTGCCCTTTCAATACAGAGCCATCACCTAGCGGCGCAGGCCCTATGTCAGAGTATGTTTCTACAAAATTACTATTGAGATTTGCAAGGTGGATCCAGCCTGGATCATCTGCCACCCCATCGGGTTGACCTGTTGATGGGTCTATATCAAGTATTTGGAGATCGCTTGGGTCAATGAAGTGAAAGTAGTCAAACCCGGCTTCACCGTTTAATAGGCCATCGTTTAACTGTCCAATATTCGGATTTGGTGAGCTTACGCCGTGGGCATCATCATTTCCGTAATAAAAAGCACATTCCGTTGCACTATAGTCTTGGCTTAATAAGTTGGTATTACTGCCGACATTTGTCATGCTGGTTAACTGAACATTGTTAACGTTACAGCCCACTGAAGAACTTATTATGGTGGCATTAACAAGACCAGAAACGATAAGCAGTGTTACACAAATGGCTAAGCGTTTAATTATGCTTTTCATTAGCTAACTCCAATTCTGCAATTGCATCGGAACTACTATGTACTGTTGTATGGTGCATACTACGTACCAGTTTTGGAGTTGTCTTTATTTACAAATATTTAACATGGTGTGATATTTGTACGTTATATTTTTGTAAAATTATCTGACACAAAAAAGGCACCGAGTGGTGCCTTTTGCGAAAAGATATTCTCAAATTGAGAATATGAGCGTGCCAAATTGCAAACTATTAACTCGCCAATTTAGCCTTCATTTCTTTGCGGCGAGCGTGAAGCAATGGTTCGGTATAACCACTTGGTTGTTCTTTACCCTTGAATATCAGGTCGCTGGCAGCCAAGAATCCAATCGAATTCTCAAGATCAGGTGCCATAGGGATATATTCAGGGTCGCCACTGTTTTGTTCGTCAACCAACACAGCCATACGAGCCAACGACTCTTTAACTTGGTCGACGCTGACAATACCGTGCTCCAGCCAGTTTGCTATGTGCTGTGATGAAATTCGCAAGGTTGCTCTGTCTTCCATTAAACCAACATCGTTTATATCAGGTACCTTAGAGCAGCCAACACCTTGGTGCACCCAACGTACCACGTAGCCGAGAATACCTTGCACATTATTATCAATTTCACGCTTAATACTATCGCGTGTGAGTGTCGACGCGTCTTCTAATAATGGAATGGTTAATATGTCGCTTAAACCATCAAAATCTGCATCTAATGACTTTTGCACGTCAAATACATTTATATCGTGATAGTGAAGAGCATGCAGAGTTGCTGCCGTAGGAGAAGGCACCCATGCTGTGTTCGCTCCCGCCTTAGGGTGACCAATTTTAGCGTCCATCATATTTTGCATTTCATCGGGTATTGGCCACATGCCTTTGCCGATTTGTGCCTTACCTGATAAGCCACAGCGCAAACCAATAGCAACGTTCGCTGTTTCGTAAGCCTTTATCCAAGGCATTGTTTTTAGCGCTGCCTTTTCGGCAAATGGGCCAGCCAGCATTGAAGTGTGAATTTCATCACCCGTTCTGTCTAAGAAACCGGTGTTAATAAATACAACACGAGACGTTGCCTCGGCAATACACGCTTGTAAGTTAATGCTGGTGCGGCGTTCCTCATCCATGATACCCATTTTCAACGTATTGGCAGGCACATCGATAATCGTTTCTATTTTGCCGAAAAGCGCATTTGAGAATGCAACTTCCTCTGGACCATGCATTTTCGGTTTAACAATATAAATACTGCCTTCACGGCTATTTTTGAACGTGCTGTTACCGAGTAAGTCGTGCTTGGCAATAAGCGATGTTACAAGTCCGTCCATAATGCCTTCAGGGACTTCTTCGCCGTCAAACAACATGGCATCATTTGTCATAAGGTGGCCAACATTACGCACAAACATCAAGCTTCTTCCACTTAATGAAAGTTCGCCTTGATGTGCAACATGCTTAGATGGCGAATAAACGCGGTCTTCGTGCATAGCACGAACAAGCTGTTTCCCACCTTTGGTCATCTCGATACTAAGCGTACCCTTCATTAAGCCCAGCCAGTTACTGTAAACAAGGGTTTTGTCTTCGGCATCTACCGCTGCTACAGAGTCTTCGCAATCCATAATGGTAGTAAGTGCTGCTTCTACAAGTACGTCTTTTACGTTAGCGGGGTCACTTTCACCAATTGGATGAGTAGGGTCTATCTGAATTTCAAAGTGAAGACCGTTATGAGCAAACAGTAAAGCGCTAGGTGCAGCAATATCACCTTGATAGCCTTGCCACTGTTCGCTGTCGGCAAGCGTAGTAACATCACCATCGACAAGTGTTACCGAAAGCTTACCCGATTCAATGCTATAAGCACTCACATCGGCGTGGCTGCCTTTAGCAAGTGGGATCATAGCATCAAGATAGGCTTTGGCTTTTGCAACGACTTTTGCACCTCGTACAGGGTTATAGGTCTTTCCTGCCTCTGCGCCACCTTCGTCACTAATAACATCAGTACCATAAAGGGCGTCGTATAAGCTGCCCCAACGCGCATTTACCGCGTTAAGTGCATAGCGAGCGTTGTTGATGGGAACGACAAGTTGTGGGCCCGCCATTGTGGCTATTTCAGCGTCGACATTGGTTGTTTTTGCTGACACGTCTGATGGTTGTTCTACTAAGTAGCCGATTGATTTCAAAAATTCAGTGTATTCGCTGCCATTCACCGGGTTGCCGGCTTTATGGTAGTCGTCGATAGCGCGCTGTAATTGTTCTCGCTTTTCTAGCAGCGCTCGGTTTTGAGGAATAAATTCTGCGAAGAGGGCTTCTGCACCTTTCCAAAAGGCGTCTTGCTCTACGCCTGTTCCTGGGAGGGCCTGTTGATTAATGAAGTTGTCGAGTTGTTCGGCAACCTGTAGACGGCCTCGAGTAATATATCCTTGCATAACTACCTCTATACATTTAACTGTGCATTCAGTGTAGTGTGTATAGAGATAGTTTTTTAATTTATGGTTTGTATCTTTGTCATATATTTTGTGAATGATAGGGGTTAGCCAGCATTCATCTCACTAGCAACATCGCTAATTAGCCTACGTAGCCAGATATGACCTGCATCGTGGTGTAACAATGCACTCCACGCCATTTTTAGCGCAATAGGCGGTATATCAAAAGGCGGCTCTTTGATCACCACATCAGGATCGTGTTTGAACAAGCGCGCGGCTTTGCTTGGCAAGGTTGCAATAAGTTTCTGCTTTTTCGCAATTTGTAATGCAGCATGATAGTGACGAGTGAAAACGCGAATTGCGCGTTGTTTACCGATTTTTGTAAGCTCAGCATCTACCCAACCTAATTTTTGGACTTCGTTGGGGTCGATGCCCACGCCAACGCCAAAGCCTGTTTTACTTACCCAAATATGTTGTGCGCGCAAGTAGCCGTCTAAATCACATTTTGCTACTAGCGGGTGGTCAGCACTCATCACACAGCTAAAGGTATCGTACCAAATGACTTTTTGGTGAAATGACAGTGGTAATTCGTCGAAACGGTTTATGGCCATATCAACTTTGCCTTGCTCCACATCGTGAAATGTTACGTCACTGGGAGTAATTAAATCGAGGGTGATGTTGGGCGCTAAATCTGCAAGTCTTCCAACGAGTTCGAGTAACAATGTACTTTCAGCATAGTCACTGGTCATAATGCGGAAGGTTCTGTCACTCGTAAGTGGGTCGAAGTCGGTTTCTGGTTGAATCGAGCTTTCTAGGCGGCTTAATACGTCGCGAATAATGGGTTGAAGTTCTAACGCGCGTTTTGTCGGTGTCATGCCGTCACTGGTGCGTACCAGCAGTGGATCTTTAAATAAGTCGCGCAGGCGTTTTAGACCATTACTCATGGCCGGTTGTGTAATACTCAACTGGTTAGCGGCTTTTGTGACGCTCCCTTCTCGTAACAGTACATCTAAATAAACTAATAGATTAAGGTCGACCTTCGCTATATTCATTATTGTAATGCTCTTTTTGAACCTAATTAAACATATCTATTGTACGCGTTTTTGTTTTGAATGTCAGATAAGCGTTTAGTCTTAATTTTTAAATTCATGATGAGTTAAGTTTTTGAATTTTATCTTTTATATGTTTTTTTGATGATTCTTAGTTTAAAAAGTACAAAATTTCTTTTTGCGAAGAAAATAAATGAGATGAATGTTATGGGGCAGGCGTTTAAGATCGCTTTTCGTTAAAAACGAAAAAGGGCACCCGAAGGTGCCCATTGGAAAGGTTGGGATGCTTTCCAGTTAACTTATTTCAAACGTACCTTTATACGTCGAACTGGTTCATAGTGTTGTCTTCACCAGATGCCTTAAGTGCACCTTCACCAGAGAAGTATTCTTTGTGCGTGTCACCTAGGTCAGAGCCAGCCATTGCTTGGTGCTTAACACACGCTAGGCCTTGGCGGATTTCTTGACGCTGAACACCGCGAACGTATGCAAGCATACCTTCTTCACCGAAGTAACCTTTCGCAAGATTATCAGTTGACAGTGCCGCAGTGTGGTAAGTCGGCAGAGTGATAAGGTGGTGGAAGATGCCTGCTTCACGCGCTGCATCAGCCTGGAAGCTCTTAATCTTCTCGTCTGCTGCCGCTGCAAGTTCACTGTCGTCGTAGTCTGCAGACATAAGTTTCGCACGGTCGTAACCAGAAACGTCTTTGCCTTCTTCAGTCCATGCATCAAATACCTGCTGACGGAAGTTAAGCGTCCAGTTGAAAGATGGCGAGTTGTTGTATACCAGCTTCGCGTTAGGTACTTGCTCACGGATAGCGTTAACCATTTCAGCAATTTGACCCACGTGAGGCTTTTCAGTCTCAATCCAAAGTAGATCTGCACCGTGTTGAAGTGAAGTCACACAGTCAAGTACTACGCGGTCAAAACCTGTACCTTCTTTGAAGCGGAATAGACCGTTTGGTAAACGCTCAGGCTTAACAAGCTTGCCGCCTTGCTTAAGTACTAGGTCGCCTTCAGCTAGGTCGTCTGCGCTTGCAACGTCAGTCGTTTTCAAGAATGCATTGTATTGTGCAGCTAGGTCGCCTTCAGAAGTAGACACTGGGATCTTTTGAGTAAGACCAGCACCTAGAGAATCGGTACGTGCAACAATAACACCTTCATCTACGCCAAGTTCTAAGAACGCATAGCGAACTGCGTTGATTTTAGCTAGGAAGTCTTCGTGTGGAACCGTTACTTTGCCGTCTTGGTGACCACATTGCTTCGCATCTGACACTTGGTTTTCGATTTGAATACAGCACGCGCCAGCTTCAATCATTTGCTTAGCTAGAAGGTAAGTTGCTTCTTCGTTACCAAAACCCGCATCGATATCAGCGATAATTGGTACTACGTGTGTTTCGTAGTTGTCGATTTCCGCTTGGATGGCCGCTACATCGCCGCCATTTTTCTTTGCGTCGTCGAGTTTATGGAAAAGATCACCTAGCTCACGAGCGTCAGCTTGACGAAGGAAAGTGTAAAGTTCTTCGATAAGCGCTGATACTGATGTTTTCTCATGCATAGATTGGTCTGGAAGTGGACCAAACTCAGAGCGTAGCGCTGCTACCATCCAACCTGATAGGTAAAGGTAGCTTTTATTCGTGGTACCTTGATGCTTCTTAACTGAAAGCATTTTTTGCTGACCAACGAAGCCATGCCAGCAACCTAGTGACTGTGTGTACTGAGACGAATCTGCGTCATATTCAGCCATGTCTTTGCGCATGATGCTTGCCGTATAGCGAGCGATGTCTAGGCCCGTCTTAAAACGGTTTTGAATTTTCATGCGAGCAGCGAACTCAGGGTTAATACCTTCCCATGTTCCTTTCTGTGCTGCTTTTAATGTGGCGAAGTTATCAATGTCTTGTTGATATTGCGACATGAGCGTCTCTCCCGACTATAATTAAAATACTTAACGTTATTAGCGATTACGCTGTAGGGCGTTCCCGTTAGTTCCATTTCATCCTAGTGCGCAAAGTTGAATAATAGAAATATATAATCAGCATTGCCGCCATTCATTTGGTGAATGTTTGTGGATAGGTGTCGGGTAGAGTATCGAGTGGAGTAGGGGGCAAATACGTGATGAGTTAAATGTTACTGTGAACCTACGCACTATGCGCTACACCTTGCACTTCACAGCAAAGTAAGGCGCGTGGGTCTACAATTTAATTGATAGATTACCGAAAAGAGTAATTGCCTTGCCCGCAAGTGCAAGGTAGATTGTCGCGATGATGCGATATGTATCATTAAGTGCATTGATTTATAAAGAAAAGTGAGTGATATGGGTAACAGTGTCTTATCGTCGGTCGATCAGAGAACCAAGCTTGTTGGCGAGAATAGGCTTGAGCTTTTGATGTTTCAGTTAGGCACTCGTCATATTTTTGCAATGAACGGTTTTAAAATCAAAGAGGTAATAAACGTTCCCAAGCTCAATATGATGCCAGGCTCGCACTATAATTTGAAAGGTGTGATGAATTATAGAGGTAAATCTATCCCCATCATCGACCTTCGCCAGGCAATTAAGATGCGCTCTACAGTTGCAGAAGACTTTGCCAAAAACGTTATTATCACAGAGTACAACCGCAGTGTTCAGGGCTTCATTATTGGTGAAGTCAAAAGCATAGTTAATACGTCGTGGGGCGATATCCAACCGCCACCTAGCGGTATTGGCAAGTCAAACTATTTAACCGCTATAACTCAGGTGAATATTGATGGAAAAACTGAGCTTGTAGAAATCATTGATGTTGAAAAAGTATTAGCTGAAATCATTGATTACGATACCTCGATTTCAGAAGAGGTGCTTGATACTGAAATTGTAAATCACTTTAACGGTAAACAGATCTTGATCGTTGATGATTCAGGCACGGCCCGTAAACAAATACGCGACACACTAGAACAATTAGGTGTGTCAATTATTGAGCGTAAAAACGGTGCAGAAGCGCTTAAATTATTGCAGTCATGGGCAGATGAAGGTAAACGCCCATCGGACGAAATTCTATTGATGTTTACCGATGCTGAAATGCCGGAAATGGATGGGTATAGACTTACTTCAGAGGTTAGAAATGACCCTAGAATGGACGACCTGTTTATTGCACTTAATACATCACTTAGTGGCAGTTTTAATGATGCGATGGTTGAAAAAGTAGGGTGTAACCGTTTTATTTCAAAGTTTCAGCCAGATATGCTTGTTGATGTTGCGCAGCAGCGCCTGCGAGAATTTTTAGTCAGTCAAAAATAAATTTCCTACCGCTGCTTTCTCTTACCTCCGCCTTAATTTGACGGCGGTTCATGCCTTTGTGTGACCAAATCTGTATTTGGCCAATATTTTTGTAACACTTATTATTTTTGCGGAAAGCTTTGAGGATACACTGTGTGTGTTTTACACTAATGGCACCTGTCGCCGTGTGCAGGTGCAATGTGCTTTTCGCTAGTGCACAGAGAACACTCGTATAATATAAACTTACGCGCAGAGCGTGCTCTGACAAAAAAGCGTTTCAGGGCGAAAGTCTAAAGAAGCACACTTAAGCGCGACAGAGAAATAAGCATTTTTTTATGCGCATTATCGGTCTATTAATCACTAGGTAGTGCGTACATACTTCAGGGAAGTTTAGATGATTAAACAATTTGTTCGTACATCGTTATTAGCGTGTGCGTCAGTTACGTTCTTAGCAAGCTGTGGCATCACTGATAACGCAGCGTCTTCTGCGCCAACAACCGCGTCTCAAAGTAATGTACCAAAAAACATTATAATGGTTGTTGCCGACGGTATGGGGCCCGCGTATACCACAGCCTATCGCAACTATGTTGATGACCCTGCCACTGACAATATTGAAACGGTTGTGTTTGACGACATTTTAGTGGGCAATGCCTCAACGTATCCTGCAAAAGTCTCTGGTTATGTAACTGATTCTGCTGCGGCTGCGACTGCATTGGCCACGGGCGTAAAATCTTATAATGGCGCTATTGGCGTAGACGTTAATAAGAAACCTGTTAAATCCGTAATGCATTATGCCAAAAGTAAAGGCATGCGTACTGGACTTGCAGTGACTTCGCAAATTGTTCATGCAACGCCTGCCTCTTATATTGCACACAATGAAAGCCGTAAAAACTACAACGAAATTGCTGAAGATTTTTATGACGTCCGTGTAGACGGCAAATTTGTTGCCGACGTCATGTTAGGTGGTGGAACGTCTTATTTCGAGCGTGAAGATCGCGATATTCTCGCGCAATTTATCGATGCAGGATATGAATATGCCGATTCTTATAATCGTCTAGCATCAATTCCTGCTGGTAGTAATGTACTTGGTTTGTTTGCGCCTGTAGCGTTGCCAGCAGTACTCGATGACAAGCGTAAAAATCGCCTTCAGTACCTAACGAAAAATGCGATCAAGCATCTTGAGAACGACAATGGCTTTTTCTTGCTGGTAGAGGCGAGCCAAGTTGATTGGGCGGGCCATGCAAATGACATCGCATCTGCTATGGCAGAAATGCACGACCTTGCGCAAACTATGGAGTATTTGCGCGACTATGTTAAAGCTAACCCTGACACCTTGGTAATACTCACTGCTGACCACAGCACGGGTGGACTTACCATTGGTGCAAATGGTGATTATCGCTGGAGCCCAGAGCACCTAAAAAATATGCAGGCATCAGTAATGACAATTGCTATGGCAATGCCTAACGAAGAAAAACCAGGTGAGTATGTCGCTCAGAATCTTGGCTTGTCGTTAACGGAAGAAGAACTTGCTACCCTTGAAAGCGTAGCTAACCAAGATGACAAATCCCGCTTTATGGCGGTTAAGGCGTTTTTAGACACCAAAACCAATACTGGATGGACTACCGGTGGCCACACGGGTGTAGACGTAGAAGTATTTGCATTCGGTGCTGGATACACCAGCTTTATGGGCCAAATTGATAACACTGATATTGCGAAAAAGATTTTCAGTTTTTTAGATAAAAAGCCGTTTAAAAAGAACGTTCCTGCTGAAACTAAAGTAGAAACCAATATCGAGCTTACCGATGACGATGATGCATGTAACTTCAAAGAAGATTGGCACTGCAACTAACACAAACGATTTGTATTGGTAAAGCGCCCTAGAGGCGCTTTATTTTTATACACACCAATAACAGAAGTGGTATTGATGAATAACGACATGCACAACTTGCTACAGGACATTTTTGACGAAGTCGAACCCATGCTGGGAATGGGTAAGGTCGCCGACTATATACCCGCATTAGCGTCTGTAAACCCTCGTCAGTTTGGTATTGCTATTTGTGATACTCAAGGTCAAATTACGTCTATAGGTGATGCTGGCGTCCCTTTTTCAATTCAAAGTATTTCGAAGGTGTTTAACCTTGTTCTTGCCATTAATCACTATGGTGAAAGTATGTGGGAACGGGTAGGGTGTGAACCTTCTGGTTTGCCCTTTAATTCACTGGTACAGCTTGAATATGAGAATGGTATTCCACGCAATCCATTTATCAATGCAGGCGCACTGGTGGTGAGCGACATGGTTCAGTCGCGGTTTGCCTCCCCCCATATTGCTATGCGTGACTTCGTACGAAGATTGTCATGCAATGGCGACATTGTTGTAAACAAAGTGGTGGCAGAGTCTGAGTTTGAACACCGTTCTCGAAATGCCGCTATGGCTTACTTGATGAAAGCATACGGCAACTTTGAGAATGAGGTTGAAGATGTACTTCGCAATTATTTCCATAACTGTGCCCTTGAAATGAGCTGTGAAGACTTAGCGCGTGCGACCAGCTTTTTAGCGAATGCGGGCATGTCTTCATGTGCCAATGAGCAAGTACTCACGCCATACCAAACCAAGCAGGTTAATGCGTTATTGGCAACAAGTGGTATGTATGATGAGGCAGGAAGTTTTGCTTTTAAGGTAGGTCTTCCAGGTAAAAGTGGCGTAGGCGGTGGCATTGTTGCTGTAGTGCCTAGTCGTTTTTCTATATGCGTATTCTCGCCAGCGCTTAATAGTGTGGGTAATTCACAACTGGGTGTGGCGGCATTAACATCGCTTAGTGAGCGTATTAATTGGTCAATTTACTAGGCCTTACGCATTAGTAGCCGGTTAGCTCTAAAAAGCCTGTTCCAGTATGAGTACCCGATACATTAACGCGTCCCTCGTAGTAGGGAAATGCGCTTTCGTTCCATTGATTGGCTTTAAAGGGGCTTATATTAAGATCAAGTGCAAGATCACTGGCCGTGTCTTTAAGCACTATACGCCATGACGTGGGGACATCGTGCGGCCCAGTTCGAGTTGCAATAGTTTCGCTTTCTACAGGTATTATTGATAATTGTTCATCTGACAACGTCTTTTTAAGGCCGCTTGAGGTTATATAAGTACCAGTAGTAAAAATATCTGACAGGGCAGTTGCAGAATTCGATGGAGCAGAGTGCATACGAAATGCCATGAGTTTGTCTCCATTGTCTAAATGCAGCGAAAACCAATCCCAGCCCATGGCATCGCTGTTGGCAAGATGACTGGTCCATTCATGGTCAAACCACCCAAGTCCTTTTACACCAATTGACTTTCCATTAATAAGTAGGCTTCCTTTTGCGTTGATAAACGGTTGGCTGTAATAGTATGAGCGAAGTCGTTCATCTTGCGTTTTTCGGCTATATCCATTATCGCCTTGCTTTACAAATGGGCCTGAAGTATCTAGCGATAAATCAATAGACACTGATTCGCCCAATGCAAGTGCTTGGTCTCGTGATGGCGAACTTTTTCCCGTGGCATTTTTGCTTTTCAGTGATAGGTTTAGGGATGACGGGAACATGGATTGAATATTGTTTGAAGCCGAGGTACTCCATAACCAGTCGTCTATAATAGCTTCGAACGGACTGCCATTAACATAAGCATTACCCACACCACCTGCTGCAAACCTTTCTTCAAAATAGTGCTGTGTGTTGGTGTGTAGTGAAACATGCCCCATCCATTGTTGTGTATTTGCCCAATTGCTTTCACTGGCTTTATTACTGCTAGGGGACTTAAATCTAAACAGCGTATACTGAAGGCCGTACTCATTTTTGTGGTCATCTTCTAACACAAACGTGAGATACCACCACTCTAACTGATAATCTGGATGGCTTTTGTGATCGTTAGGCAAGGTTAAAGGCTTATCTTTTGTTACCTGCGCGAAACTTCGTGCGGCGGTGTCTGCATCTTGTGCTGTTATGCCACCGAAAAATTGTCGAGGCCTGTCGTTTTGGGCTAAAGGCGCACTGTCTTTATTAGGTGTGTTCTTTGTTTCTGGTATCAGCAAAAAGCTAAAAAACACGGTAATGCCTGCGACAACTAAGAATAGACCTATGTGTTTCAATGGCTTATTCATAGCTGTACCTCCTGACGAAGGTCTACCTTTGGTTTAAGTTTCCCAAGTGGCAAAAGTAAAACCAGTGACACAATGGCAAGCGATAGCATCACGCTGGACATGATTACGTCAGTCTGAATAACGATGGGGTACACCCAGTTAAATGCGTACCTGTTTACCATAACAATAAACACGTAAGCTAAGAAAATACCAAAGGGAATGGCCAATATCGCGGTGACAAGGCAAAGCAAAAAATATTGCGTAAACAGCGCGCTTTTCACTTGTAGGCGACTGACACCCAGTGCCCGTAATGTATTCAATTGCGGAGCGTTACCTAAAGCTAAAACCGTTAACGATACCGCAAAGGCAATGCCGGCGACGACAAGCGTGGTGATATTCAGTCCATCGGTTAGCAAAAACGTGCGATCAAAAACCTTAAGCGACTGGTTAAGTAGGTGTGTTTTTGAATAGGCATTGCCAAATGGTGCCGCCAACGCGGTTATCGCGCTGTCTGTTAGTGTGCTGTCTGTTAGGTTGCTTGGAGACGCTGAATTTTGAGTGGCTGGATACAGTGCCATAGCCCCAGAAAACAACATGTTATTTAGTCCACTGTTTTCCTTACGAGCTGACAATAAACGGGGAAGGGGGACAAATACTTGCCCTTGTGTATTGCCGTAGTCAGGGTATATACCCAGTACACGCCACGCTTGCTTTTTACTAAACAGGGTATCGTCTAGGGTGTCGCTATCAACCGTAAGGGTAGTGATGTTCTTGTCTAAACCGCTTCTGTTTGTTGCCAATGAATAGTTCGACAAAGAAAGTGTGTCACCAATGCGTACGTTGTTCATCAGTGCCAATTGTTGATTAATAAAAACCCCTTGGCCTTTTGAAAACTGCTCCCACGCATCATTCACAGCATTATCAAGTAGCAATGCGATTTGTCCCTCGGTATGAAGAGGGTAGCTAGAGACAGAAATGGTCTGCTCATTCAAGGTGGCTTTCAACCTCATCAAGGGGGTTGCATCGAGGCTGTCTGGCAACACGATATCTGAATACAGCATATCAGTATAAAGGTATGCAGGGGCATAAAGGCGTTGCTTTAACCAGTCAACAGTCGCGTCTCGGAAACTGCTTGTCATGGTATTCATACCAATATTGGCGGTAAGTGCGATAAAAAACGCGCAAACGGCCAATCGCGACTTAGATGAAAGCGACTGCATATTTGAAACAACAAAAAATAACACCACCCAACGCTTTGGCGTAACTGTAGCAAGCCATTTGGTCAAAATAGGCAACCAAAGTAAGATCAACGCGCAGCTACACAGCAGTAATGCGGCAACATAGCCAAGTGCGAGTGTTGTGGAAGAAACGAAGTGTGACAACAGATAAAGTACCAAAAGCACTATGCATGAAATCACACTAGCTTGCGCTAAAGAAGCCTGGTTTTCTTGCTTTATTTTATGGTGCGAGAGGGCATTGGCTAGTTGGGTAACTGGCAACAGTGAAAACACAACCAGCGAAGTAAAGGTCACAATAAGTGCAAATAAAAATATCGAAAGCAAATTGACGTCTGGCGTAACAAAGACAGCGCTAAACAAAGAAGAAAACGTACCGCTAATCACTGGGGATAGCCAGGAGGCCGCATTAAAACCAGCTATCATGCCAAGGGGGATGCCAAAGACACAGTAGATCAGAAGCTCAGCAACAAGTGCTAAGGATAGAATATAGCTTTGAATGCCTAGCTGTCTTAGTCGAATCATATTGGGCAAACGCGTGCGGTACATCAGGTTAAGCGCGTTTAACACAATGAACAGCGCAACAACCCCCATAAGTGCGCTCATTGCCCAAAGGTTCAGTTTAAAGCTATCTGGGAGTGACCCTGTTTCTTGAGCAAGCGTATTTTGAGGTTTAACTAATGGGACTGACGTAATGCTGTTTAGCGCTTCTATGTCCTGACTGGACAACGGCGTTAACGATAACAAACCAGAAAGCGGTGTATTTTGTGGTGAAACTTGGTGCCGATAAAAGTCGGCAATAGCGATAACTATAGTATCTTGGGGAACAGCAGCACTCACAACAGGATTGATAATCGATGGCCATTTTACGTCTGACGACACAAGGTTTTTACATGCTATTTCGCCCAATGTAGCAGGGTGCATGAGGCCTCTCACAGAGGTATTTTTCTGCCCCTGCATTTCTGTGCTAAGCCATGCGCCGCCGTTTTGTAAAGTCGATACGCTAGCAAAGTGACTCATCAGTACTTGGGTGTCTACGCCCATGACGTTGACATTGAATGTTCTTGATGACGTGTCGCCACATGATACGCGCACAGTGCGCTGAGCCAGCGCGGCAAGTTGAGTAAATCCCGCCAATCGCGCTTTTACATAATCTTCTTTAGTTAGCGACAGGTCGCTGTTGATGGGGACCAATACATTGTCAGTAAATAGCTTGTCTTTGCTTTCTAATAACTCGCCTTGTTCTGCGCCTTCATTGATAAGCAATACTGTTATAAGACCTGCATTGGCTACTGCAATAGCAGCAATAATGAGAAGCGGCTCCAGCCATCGCTTTTTTGCCATTGCAAAAAGCGTTTTTAATGTTAATCCGAAAGTGTGCAGGTCGCTTTTCATCCGCATGCACTTTGGTTATTGGTAAGTGAAACCAGCTTTCCACCGTGAAGTTTGGTTTTCATAACGGCTTTTTCTGCCACTTCTTGGCTATGGGTTACTACGACAAGCGCTGTGTTAGTGCTGCGACAAACATCAAACAATAATGTTGAGACTACATCACTGGTTGCTTCGTCTAAGTTTCCCGTGGGTTCATCAGCAAGTACCAAAGCAGGGCGGTGTACCAATGCGCGAGCAATGGCGCAGCGCTGTTGCTCGCCACCAGATAGCAGGTGAATTGGCTTTTTGGCAAGATGGGCGATCCCCAACTCTTGCATTAAATGCTGCTGATACTCTGCATCAAAATTGCCTTTTAACCGAGACGTAAAGGCAATGTTGTCATAAGCGTTGAAACAGTCAAAAAGGTTATAGCTTTGAAATACAATGCCAAGGTATTGCTTGCGAAAATCATCAAGTTTGCCCGTGGTAGCAGGCCCTTTAATAGATGCGCTTTTGCTGGCAGTTACGTGGCTATCAAAAATGCGCTCGTTTCCTACATAGATTTGACCCTCGTCAGGTGCATCGAAACCGGCAATAAGTGAGAGTAGGGTAGATTTTCCACACCCTGATGCACCTTGAATGCTCACTGATTCACCTGCCTTGACCGTTAGTGACAAACGGTCTAAAAGCAGTACATCAGAAGAAAAGGACTTAGACAGACCATTGATGGTAAGCATAAATGCGTAAACTCAAAAAAACGCTAACAAAACAGTGTCTTCAGTATACGCAACAGAATGGCATTTTGGTTAAAAACCAAATGATAAAAACAAAAGCGCACTACTTGTCAGTGCCGCTTTTGTAAACTCGTATTGTAATCAGGTAGCGCAGATGTACTTATTGATTGATGAAGTCGTCAAGCTCTTCGCCAGTAACCTTTTTTATCTGAGCAAATAAATACCATAGCGCTGCAATAAGTAGCACCATGCTTGGAATAACAATGACGGGATAGCTGAGGGCTGTCATTCGGCCAAGCTCTTCTGTGTAGGCAGTAGTGCCTGGTTCGCTCACTAAAATCACTTTTGCCAATATGTAGTTAAGCGCCGATGATAAGAAGAATGAACTTGCTACAATGTAAGAGCTTACCGCTATTTTCTTTTTGAACTCAGCCTGTTTACCTTTTGCATCAAGCACAGCATTTAAGTGGGGCCAATTAATAATTTGATCGTTTAGCACCAACATCTTAACCAGTGGTTTATTTGAGTATTGCGTGACAAGAATAGCAATGCCAATAAGACCAGGAATAGCGGCCTCTTTAATAGCGATGTAATCAGCAGGTAATTTAAGAAGACTAAACCCGCCTGTCAGTAAAACACTGATAATACCTAATATAGAAAAGCCATTGACTTTACCCGACGCTTTTAAATCCCATAAGCCATAGCCAATTGGGAAACTCAGTGCCGCGACAATGCTCCATTCGGGGCCTAAGTAATCTTCGGAACTTGCGTAGCTCATCAAAACGACAGGAATGATGATGTTAAAGGCAAGATTTCCAAAGAAACCTTGATTTTTTTGCGTAGGTTGTTGTACTGCTGACATAGTTACTTTCAACGTCTTATCGTGACGCTAATTATACAAAAACAAATTAGCGTGCCCAGTGCCATGCGGCAAATAAGCCACCAATAAAGCCAAACAAATGATATTCAAAGGAAATAAATTTAGATGTGGGCAATACACCCACTAACATTCCGCCGTATAGAGCTGCAACCACTAAGGATATTAATAAATAGCGTACTTTGTTGCCTCGAAAGCCTGCGAGCACTAAAAAGCCGAAGTATCCGTACACCATGCCACTGGCTCCAATGTGCGTAGCACTGCGTCCAAATAGCCACACGCCTAACCCACCAATGAGTAATGCACTGACCGTCGCGATAATAAATGAGCGTTTGCCCCACTGCATGGTGAGCCACATGAACAACAGCAGCGGTACTAGATTTGCCATTAAATGGGTGGGTGTGCCGTGAAGAAAAGGCGCTGTAAAAATGTAAGGTAAGTGTGCTAATGAGCGCGGTACTACACCAAACTGGTTAAGTGCATTGCCAGTAAGTAGGTTGGCCACCTCTATCGCAATAAGTAACGCACCCAGAGTTAAAAGAACACGTATTTGAAAAGAAAGGGGCTTCATAGAGACTCCTTAATCCCTTTACAGGATGATATGCGGCAAATACCGAGATAAGTCTTGCGTAATTGCAGATGCATCTTCCCTTACCGAAATGCCAGCGGGCATATCATCAACTAACCAACTGCCTATAAGTGTATGGTTACCTTCAAATACGGGTAATGGTTCAAAAGCTTGAATTATAAAGCCTTCTTCGCCGTAAGGGCCACTGCTGAGTTCTTTTTCGTGGCCACGCTCAATCAGTGACACGTTGGCCCCTTCCCTTGAAAATAATGGCTTTTTAATCCATTTACCCGATTGTGTTTGAGAACCAATTTCATCCGAAAAGAAAGAGGGCAATAAATTAGGGTGCCCTTCAAATTGTTTCCACAATTGGGGGAGTAACGCTTTATTTGAAATTACGGCCTTCCAAGGAGGCTCAAGCCAATTCACGCCAGCATCTACTAACTCGCTACCAAATTCTTCGCGCAACATAAACTCCCATGGGTACAGCTTGAAGCAGTCGGTAATAGGGCTATTGTGCAGATCAGTAAACACACCCGTATCTGCAATGCCAATATCTTCAATAAAGACAAAATCAGTATGAAGGCCAGCTTCACGGGCACAATCTTGCAAGTATTGCACTGTGCCTCTGTCTTCTGCTGTGTCTTTACAGCACGCCATGTGAAGCTGGTTGATATTGTAATGCAGGGCTATTTCGCGAAACCGGTGCACCAACTTTTCTTGCAAGCTATTGAACTGATCTGCATGACGAGCGAGTTTCCCATTGTCGACATTTTGCTCTAGCCATAGCCATTGCCAGAAGCCTGATTCGTATAGGCTAGTGGGGGTATCAGCATTGTTTTCCAGTAGTTTTGCCGGCCCTTTTCCGTTATAGACAAGGTCTAGTCTGGAGTACAAGCTAGGATCTCGTTGTAGCCAACTGTCTCTTACTAAATCCCAGTGGTGTTCAGGAATACAAAAACGTGAGAGCAACGCTTCGCTGTTGACCACTTCATCCGCTACGGCTAAACACATTTGATGTAGCTCGGCAGTGGGGTCTTCAATATCCTTTTCTATTTGTTGAAGCGTGAACTGATAGTAAGCACTTTCATCCCAATAAGGCTCGCCATACATAGTGTGAAAGTGAAAGCCAAACTCGTTGGCCAACTGCTGCCAGCCCTTGCGTGGCTGGCATGGCATTCTAAACATGGTTAACCGCCCCAGCCGCCTTTACGGCTGCTGCTTCCCCACGAAGATTTGGCGCGTACGCTACTACCAAAACCACCGCGTTTCATCGTGCGATTTACCGTTGGTTTTGGTTTGTAAACGTCCTTATTTACGCGATAGTTTCGTTTGCGAATATCACCATCAAACACGTAACCATCAGCCGTTATCCAGCGTGAGCGAAAGGGAGAATTATAAGAGTACGACGTATATAGTGGTTGAGAGTAGTAGCGATTGGGCGAAAGCAATGAGCTTACCATGTAGCCTGCCATGAACGGCATAAAAAAGCTGCCACTGTTATTGTTGACGTATTGGCACTGATTAGGACCAAATTCATACTCGCAGTCATATTCCGAATTAAAGCGCGGACTAGTGCGCATAGCTTCGTCTAGTGCCGTTTGATAGGCTGCTTCGCATCGCTCAACTGCATCAGGGAAATCCTGTTTGCAGTCTTCAAGCGATGTATAAATAGTGGCATCTTCACGCTCTGAGCCACAAGCACTTAACATGACGCTGGCAACACCTAATGCAATAGGCTTCACACTGAACGCTTTGCGCATGCGTGTTAAGTCAATGTGCTTGGTGCGCTTTGTCCTGAGCTTGTCGTTATTCGTTGTCATCACAGCCCCCTTAATAGGTCATGCAAGCTGCGTTTAACAGACCCACTGCAATTGACATACTTGCCAACATAACGCCTGCTGATACTTCGTTGTTGTTTATGCGCTCTGCAATTTTTGGCATAAAGCTAAATCGCAAAATGGCGAACGCCAGTGACTGTGCGACCACTGCAACCAACGCCCAAATCGCGAAATCGACAATGGCGACAGAATTTGAAGCTGCGCTTCCCAGCGCAATGGCAAAGCCAATAATCGCGCCGCCAAAACCAATCGCGGCCGCTACATTCTTTTCTTCTTTAACTAGCTTCCATTCGTCATGGGGCGTGACTAATGCGTAAACTAACTTGAAAATAAATAAGAAAACGATTGATAGGCCAAAGTACAACGCGAAGTTATCAAGGCCCGCCAGAGAATGCATAATTGTATCCATAGTTAATCCTTTTTTATCCGTTTATTGTTATATCAGTAGGTTGAATATCAAAGCCTGTTGAAATCACTAAGCATCTGTCTAAGTTAGAACCCACTTGCTTCTCTTCACCGACAACTAAAAGTGTTTCCACTCTATCATTATCCAGAGGGCGCTCATAAAGCATCATGAATTGATCAGTTTTACTAATATCGCCATCTTCTTCGTAGGTAGTTTCAGTTACCGCAACAGGTGGAGACTCTTCGCCCACAGCTTCCCAAACACGGGTAAATATCTTGCCATCCAATTCGTAGGTAGGTTGGCTGATGATATTCTTCAAGCACTCATCCCATTGGGCGGTACTGCCAATAGTTTTCGTATCGTAGAAATGCCACAGCTTTACATCAGTAATATGATTTTCCGTCATGCCACCATCTAATATAACCTGAAGGAAGGCGTCGTCATCGGTGTAAAAGCGCAACAGCGTGCCGCCTGTATCAAGCGCAGCTTCGCCTACCGCTTGAATGAGTTGCGAACGAGCGGCCCCTTCTATGGTTAATTCAGGCTCAAGTAAAGAGAGCTTTAAGTTATCCAATTCAAACGAGCCACCTAAATAAAGCCCCATTACTTCAGGTGCTTTAGGTTTTTTTGGCGCTGATTTTTTAAATAGTTTGCTGAACATACTCAATGCCCTTTAGTCGGCGTCAAGCGACGACCAATTAATAGCATTGATGCGTCGCTCGGCAATGTAGAATAATGTATCACCCGCATTCAGCGTGGCTTCAAGTGGTGGATTGACAACCATTTCTTTTACTTGGCTATTCGGCGCATAGCCGATGAAAATGGCGTTGTGTTTGCGTTTTAAATTAACAAAGAGTTTTGCTACTGAAATAGTGGCACTGTCGTCTGGAATTTTCACCGAAAATTGGGCTTGGCCCTCATCAACACTGAGTAAATCGTGATGCAGCATACTTGAACCAGGGTCAAATGCCGCTTTCGCAAGCATCTCGACTGCCACACTCGGAGTACATTCTACCTTAGGGCAGTGGTCCTGCAGCAGTCCTACTAGGCTTTCATCTTCAAAGTAAGCCACTTGATGGGCATCTGGGTTTCGTTTGGCACAGTAAAGTGCGGTAGTCATAGTGATATCGTCTTGCGGATTGTCAATAAGGATAGTTCTGGCATTGGCAATGCAGGCGCGATCCATATCTTCGTCCTTGTTGAACGAGTCAACTTTTACAAATTCAATTACGCCAGGAAGTGGGTTAGTGATATCGGCTTTTACACACAACACAATGTCTGGTCGATCGGGCATGGCATCGCGCTCTCGCAATAATAAATCTAACAGCAGCATAGTGCGCTGACCATTCCAGCCAATAACCAATATATGTTTATCAAGATGTAAGTTATTCATTCCCAATAACCCTTTTTTCCATTGCTGAGAGACCCACGCGGCAATACGGCCGATGACCATTGCAAAAATACTTAAACCCAGTGGAATTACGTAAAGTGCGACTACTAACTTACCTGCAGATGTGACAGGGGAAAGATCACCGTAACCCACGGTGGAGGCGGTAACTGCAAGCCAGTAGAGAAAATCAACATCGGCAATGAGGTCAACTTCACCTGCAGCGAAAAGTAACCAGTAACTTGAAACGGCGTAAAACGCAGTAGCACCTAAAATGGTGTACCATCGAGATTCTGCAAAATATTGCAGCATAATTTTACGCAGTTTAATCCATGGAGACATAAAACAAACAGCCCTTGTTATGCGTGCTAGTACTCTGCCTTTATGCGTGAAAATTGTCTATGGTTTATGTGTAACAAAGCATTGAAAACCATGTTCAAAAAGAAAGGGAGCGGTGAGCTCCCTTTGGTACTACTTACCTAAGATGCGTGCCAGTTCATCATCAGCAGAGGTCTTTCCGCCTTTGATACCAGCTTCTGCTAGGCGCTTTTCCAAATCACTGCTTGATTCATCACCAGCAAGTTCTTCAGCAGCCTGAAGCTCTGCATTACGCATTTTCTGTTTTTCTTGAATACGAGACAGCGATTCTGTCGCCGTTTTCATTTTGCTGTTAGCCCCCATATGGCGAGATGACACGGCAACTTGCGCTTTTTGCACGCTTTCAGTTGCTTTCACCATATCAACTTGCTGCTCTAATCGGCGCAAGTTAGCTTTTGCCTGCTGAATGTTCTGAGCAAGCTGTTTTTCAGACTGTTGGAACTGATCAAGATAGGCTTGTTCTTGGTCGCGCTCTTCTTTCAGTTCTGAAACTTTCTGGGCACAATCAAGCGCTAGCTGACGGTCTGTGTCAATTGCTTTTCGCGCATGCGCTTCGTATTCTGCGATGGAAGAGTCAAAGCTATCGACTTTTTGTTGTGATAGTTTGCACTTCGCCAAAATTTGCGTACGGGCATGATCTGACTTGCGCAATTCTTCTTTGGCTTCTCTAATTTCTTGTTCCAGAATTCGAATAGCCTGACTGTCTACTACTGACTGCGCAGCCTCGGTCGCACCACCTTTTACTGCAGTTACTAATTTTTTCCACACTGACATTCGCTTCTCCTTAGAAGTAAATTTTAGTTAAGGTGTGTTTCGTAAGCATCAAGGAATGATGCAACATTCTGAAACAGGGTTTCGACTTCAATAACAATACTTTCCGCTTTAGACTGCGCGCTTAGCGCACCGAACGCGGTGTAGTATTCTTCACCTCCAATATTCGATATGCCCACAGTTGTTAATGGGAACACCATATGAGATGACAAAATTTCATGATCTAGCGCAGGCTTATCCTTAACCTCCGACGCTGAAAACAACAAGCTTTCCACTAATATTTGCTCACCGCTAATGGCAAGCCATGCATCAATGCCGTCTTGATTAGCAATTAGTAAGCAGTTTTCCTCTCGTGTTACCACAAAGTCATCGTGCTCTGTAAATAAGGCTTCGATGCTTTCTAGTTCCCAGCTCATACCTTTCTCCTTTAATTATTGAAGCGATAATGTCGTATATGAATGTCGCGTTGCGTGATTTCAACCGTTCCACTGTAGCGACTATTTTCATCTACGCCAATATCTTGACTTGCAGTGTAGACTCACTGTGCCATAATCGTCAATAACAAATTTGCTTTTTAAGTGTAAAAAAGTGTGTTTTTGTAAATTATATATCACAAATGGGTGGTTTTGGAGTGGCAATTGAGTGCTAAAAATGCATGGCGTCAAACCGTCGCAAGGGTTGTAAAATCTGAAATGTCAGTGCGAGGGGTTAAATATCAAGCATTAAGCCAGCGCTTAGAAGAAATAGGCGTAGAGCAAAGTGCAGATAACCTTAGAAATAAGGTTAACAAAGGGATAATGGGGGCGGACTTGCTTCTACAAATATTGTACGTACTAAAGGCAAGACCGCTAGATAGTGCACTTTTAGAAGAAATCTTAACTGACCTTAATGAATAAACCGCGTAAAATGTCGGTTTAAAGCGTCGGCATGCAGCCTGAGATGAGTACCGCAACGCTTTAATCAGGCAAAAAAATACCCAGCACCTAGCTGGGTATCAAAAGATAAGGAATGTTATGGGAGAACATCATCACTATCTGTACGTATCTTAACCGTTTAAGATGGTGGGCGCTATTTATAAATCCCTGTCAAAAGTATGCGACCTTATAATGCGTTATTTTATTTAATACCTTTAAAGTTAAATGACTAAATATGTTGTGCTTTTTTGTATTTGTTCTCGCTTAACTTCAATGGAAGTTCGGTGTCGTACAGCTAGATCGTTTCACAACATGAGACTTAATCCTATTATTTTGTTAACCGAGTTAGTAAAGCAGTACTGTATTTATGAAACTATCTGATTTTAGCTTTGAGCTTCCCGAAAAATTAATTGCAAAATATCCAACGGAGCAGCGAGCTGCGAGCCGTTTGCTTCATTTAGACGGCAAAACCGGCAAAGTAACACACAGCATGTTTGCAGAAATGCTGTCACTGGTAGACGAAGGTGACTTGTTAGTCTTTAACAACACGCGGGTTATTCCAGCTCGCTTGCTAGGCAAGAAAGAAACCGGCGGACAGGTTGAAGTGCTGATTGAACGCATTACCTCCGACAATAGTGCGCTGGCGCACGTTAGAGCAAGTAAAGCGCCTAAGCCTGGCACTAAGCTAATTTTAGAAGATAAAGTTAATGTGACCGTTACGGGTCGAGATGATGCGCTGTTTATTCTACAGTTTGATCACGAAGAGACTGTGTTGTCGCTGCTTGAGGCACACGGTCACATGCCATTACCTCCTTATATCGACCGTCCAGACGAAAATTCTGATAAAGAGCGCTATCAAACTGTCTACAATGAAAAGCCGGGGGCGGTGGCAGCACCTACCGCGGGTCTTCATTTTGATGACGCCATTTTGGCGGCACTCAAAGAAAAGGGTGTAAACTTGGCGTTTGTTACGCTGCACGTTGGAGCAGGTACATTTCAACCGGTACGTGTTGACAATATTCAAGAGCACAAAATGCATGCAGAATACGCAGAAGTGCCGCAGGAAGTAGTAGATGCTGTATTGCAAACCAAAGCCAACGGCAAGCGTGTAATAGCGGTTGGGACCACATCGGTTCGCTCACTAGAGTCAGCTGCTAAAGCAAGTAGTGAACGCAGCCACGACGCTATTATTGCGCCCTTTTACGAAGATACTGAAATATTTATTTACCCTGGTTTTGAATTTAAAGTTGTGGATGCCATGTTCACAAACTTCCACCTACCAGAATCTACATTGATGATGCTAATCAGCGCATTTGCGGGTAAAGATAATGTGATGAACGCTTACCAACAAGCCATTGAAAATGAGTATCGCTTTTTCAGTTATGGCGACTCAATGTTCATTGAACGTGCCTAGTTGATTAACCGCGAATTGGCCTCGTATCGTTTTATTCAGGTTTAGTTACAGATAAACATAGATACGGGGCATGATCTCAGCTGAATTACTGGTATAATCGCCGCCAATTTATTTTTATACCCGGCGCAATGGCGCACTAAAGTGGGAATGCTTTCACATGCAATTTGAGTTGTTAAAAACCGAAGGTCGTGCACGACGCGGTCGTTTGGTATTCGAACGTGGTGTAGTTGAAACGCCAGCGTTTATGCCAGTAGGTACGTACGGTACCGTTAAGGGGATGACCCCAGAAGAACTTGAAGACAGTGGTGCACACATTTGTCTTGGTAATACATTTCACCTAATGCTACGTCCTGGGACTGGCATTATTCGTCAGCATGGCGATCTGCATGATTTTATGAATTGGGATAAACCCATTCTTACCGACTCAGGCGGTTTCCAAGTATTCAGTCTTGGTGATTTACGCAAGATAACGGAAGAAGGCGTAACGTTCCGCTCGCCAATTAATGGTGAGAAAATACTTCTTACGCCTGAAAAGTCGATGGAGGTTCAGCGCGACCTTGGCTCTGACATCGTGATGATTTTCGATGAGTGCACGCCATATCCGGCAACGGAGCAGGAAGCGCGTGTATCAATGGAAATGTCTTTACGTTGGGCAAAGCGCAGTAAAGACGCACACGGTGACAACCCAGCTGCACTGTTTGGTATTATCCAAGGCGGTATGTACGAAGGGCTTCGCGATGTGTCATTAGCCGGTCTTGAAGCTATTGGCTTTGACGGTTATGCCATCGGCGGTTTGTCGGTAGGTGAGCCAAAAGAAGATATGATCCGCATTATCGATCATACAGCGCCAAAAATTCCGGAAGATAAGCCACGCTATCTAATGGGTGTTGGTAAGCCGGAAGATTTAGTTGAATCGGTTCGCCGCGGTATTGATATGTTTGACTGCGTAATGCCAACGCGTAATGCGCGAAATGGGCATTTGTTTGTCACCGAAGGTGTCATCAAGATTCGCAATGCTAAGCATCGAAACGACACTTCACCACTTGACGAGAATTGTGATTGTTACACTTGTAAAAACTATTCTCGCTCATACTTACATCATTTGGACAAGTGTAACGAAATTTTGGGTGCGCGTTTGAACACCATTCACAACCTTCGTTACTATCAACGTGTTATGCAAGGTCTTCGCGATGCGATTGATGCAGGCACGCTCGATGAGTTTGTACAAGAATTCTATGAACAAAAAGGGTTGCCGGTTCCGGCACTATAACAACGATAATATTTGGGGAATTTTATGAGCCTATTTATCTCAAACGCATACGCGCAATCTGCTGGCGGTGCTCAACAAGGCGGTGGCATGGAAATGCTGATCATGTTGGCGGTTTTCGGTTTGATTTTTTACTTCTTACTTTACCGTCCGCAAGCGAAACGCGTAAAAGAGCATAAGAACTTAGTGTCTTCGCTTAGCAAAGGCGACGAGGTACTAACTCAAGGTGGTTTAGTAGGTAAAATCACAAAAGTGTCTGAAGAGAAAGACTTCATCGAAGTGGCACTTAACGATGCTAACAATATTGTTGTTCAGAAGTCTTCTGTGACTGCAGTGCTGCCTAAAGGCACTATGAAGTCACTGTAAGTAACAACCGCCGGGGCCGGGATGCTACCCGGTGCTGGCACGAAAGGATTATCCAGTGCTAAACAAAAACTCAATCTGGAAAGTGCTTAGTGCGCTCATTGTTGTTGCAATGTGCGCGCTTTATGCGCTTCCGAACATTTACGGCGAAGATCACGCTGTACAAATTTCTGCGGGTCGCGACGCTGTAGTCACTGATGCTACGGTTGAACAAGTTAAAGCGACACTTGCTGCGAAAAACATTTCACCTAAACGCGTTGAATTTGAAAACGAACAAATACTTGTGCGCGTATCAGATTCTGATACTCAACTAGTCACGCGAGAAGCGCTAGAAAAAGAGCTGGGTGACGACTATTTCGTTGCTATGAACCTTGCGCCCGATACGCCTGAGTGGCTAGAAGGGCTAGGTGGCGCGCCGATGAAGTTAGGCCTTGATTTACGCGGTGGTGTTCACTTCTTAATGGAAGTGGATATGACAGAAGTTATCGCTAAATCACTAGAAGATGCTGAAAGCGGCTTTCGTACTTCATTGCGTGAAGAAGGAATTCGTTACCGTGGCGTTAAGCAGGTAGATGACCATATTGACATCACGTTCCGCGACGAAGACGCCCTTGATAAAGCTGAGTTCTTTTTGCGTAATCAAAGCCGTGACTTAACCTTTAATCAAATTGATGACCTTACGCTTCGCGCCGTATTTGCAGAAAGCAAATTGCAAGAAATTCGCGAGAATGCCGTGAAGCAAAACATCACCATTATTCGTAACCGTGTAAATCAACTAGGTGTTGCCGAGCCACTTGTACAAAAGCAAGGTGCTGATCGCATTGTGGTTCAACTACCAGGTATTCAAGACACTGCACGCGCTAAAGAAATTCTAAACGCTACCGCAACGCTTGAATTCCGCATGGTAGACCAGAAAAACGATATTCGCGACGCGTTAAATGGTCGCGTGCCTCCTGGTTCTCAAGTTATTGAAGATCAGCAAGGTATTCCGCAACTTCTCGAGAAGCGCATAATGCTAACGGGAAGTCATATCATTGATGCGAACAGTGGCGTTGATGAATACGGTCTGCCTAATGTAAATATCTCGCTTGACTCAGAAGGTGGTAACAAGATGTCGCGTTCAACGCGTGGCAATATTGGTAAGCCAATGGCGACGGTGTTTATCGAATATAAATCGACTGGCGAGCGCAACAAAGACGGTAAACTTGTTTTTGAGAAGCACGAGCAGGTTATTTCTGTTGCAACTATTCGTGCACAGCTTGGCAGTAAGTTCCAAATCACAGGCCTAGACTCTCCAAAAGAAGCCCGCGACTTGGCACTATTACTTCGCGCTGGTGCGCTTATTGCGCCAATCCAAATTGTTGAAGAACGCACAGTCGGTCCAAGCTTAGGTAAAGAGAATATTGAGCTGGGCATGCAGGCCATTATCTATGGTTTGGCCGCAGTACTTATCTTCATGCTTATTTACTACAAAGCGTTTGGCGTGGTAGCGAATATTGCACTTGTTACTAACTTGGTCATGATTGTTGGCATTATGTCTATGATCCCTGGTGCAACGCTTACACTACCGGGTATGGCAGGTATTGTATTAACCGTTGGTATGGCGGTAGATGCAAACGTGCTCATATTTGAGCGTATTAGGGAAGAGCTTCGTGACGGACGCAGTCCACAGCAAGCAATTCACCATGGCTACGACAGTGCATTCTCAACTATTTTGGATGCAAACATTACTACGTTCATTGCAGGCCTTATTTTGTTTGCTGTGGGTACAGGCCCAATTAAAGGCTTCTCAATTACGCTTATGATTGGTATTGCTACGTCGATGTTTACCGCTATTTTAGTTACTCGCGTTATTGTTAACGCAGTATGGGGCGGCAAGCGCGTAGAGAAATTGGCGATTTAAGGAGCGTAACATGCAATTATTAAAACTTTCCGATACCGTCAATTTCATGCGCCTTCGCATTCCTGCGATGGTGCTGTCAACGGTGCTTATTTTAGGCTCATTCATATCGCTAGGCGTAAATAGCCTCAACTGGGGCCTTGATTTTACTGGCGGGACTTTGATTGAAGTCGGTTACGAAGATGCTGCGAATCTTGAATCTATTCGTAAGCAGCTAAATAACGCAGAGTTTGAAGACGCTATTGTACAGAACTTTGGCAGTAGCCAAGATGTGCTTATTCGCATTGCACCGCGTGACGGCGTAAAAGCTGTTACCATTGGTGAGCAAGTCCTTGCAGCTTTGCGTGCAGATGGCACCGCAGTAGATATGCGTCGTATCGAGTTCGTAGGGCCCAACGTAGGTGAAGAGCTTACCGAGCAGGGTGGTCTAGCAATGCTAGTCGCTTTACTGTGTATCTTGGTTTATGTAGCAATGCGTTTTGAATGGCGCTTTGCACTGGGCTCAGTATCTGCCCTTGCTCATGACGTTATTCTTACTTTGGGTTTATTCTCTGTACTACAGATTGAATTCGACTTAACGGTACTAGCGGCAGTGTTAGCTGTTATTGGTTACTCACTGAACGATACTATCGTTGTGTCGGACCGTATTCGTGAAAACTTCCGTAAAATTCGTAAGGGTGAACCGGTAGAGATTATCAACATCTCACTGACGCAAACCTTAAACCGTACCATCATCACTTCATTAACTACTGTGTTGGTATTGGTAGCCTTGTTTTACAAGGGCGGTGCGTTAATTCACGGGTTTGCTACTGCATTGTTATTTGGTGTAGTAGTAGGTACTTACTCGTCTGTCTATATTGCGAGTTCAGTTGCGCTTGCGTTAGGTATCAGCAAAGAAGATTTGATGCCACCTCAAGTGGAAAAAGAAGGTGCAGACTTAGATCCCATGCCTTAATCGAATTTGATTCGTAAAAACAAAAACCGCATCTGTGATGCGGTTTTTTTATATACGGATAAGAGCTCTCACTAGAAGTTTATGGCGCTAAAACTTGCTTTAAGCTGTCTTTGTAGCGTCTTGAGAGCAACACGGTTTGGCCGTTGTTAAGGGTGATAAGGCCGTCTCCTGTATCGTCATACGTGATAGATTGAATGGAAGGAATTCTTACGGCATGTGATCGATGGACACGTACGAACCCGTGCACCGCACCTTCTTCGCAAAATCGGCTTAAGGTATACCGAAGCGGATAAACACCAACGTGGGTGTGTAAGTTGATATAGTTACCTGAGGCTTCCACTCGCTGAACATCACTGACTTTAACTAAGAATTCTTTATTGAGTTTTTTTACTAGTAAATAGTCAGGTAGTGCAAGTGCTTCACTTTCAACTTCGGGAAGCGAGGTATCACGTTTAATCAGTGACGCTTCACCTATTAGTCGCTGGTAGCCAAATCGCGCAACGTAGTAAAAGGTTACAAGAGTAATATAACCCCAGACATCTTTTCGGTATTCGTAGACAAACTCACTAATCCAAACCCCAAAGTCGTAACTACGTTCAGACATCAAATAGGCGAGCTTGCGCAGGGCAACCATGAAAACGACATGGGAAACTGAAAATACGCTGGCAAATACAAAATGCCATCCCAACCAAACGGCGCTGGACTTTTTACTTTTATCAAGAACACGTATGGCTAAGATTAGGGGAATAACCAATATCGCAGTACTTAGTGCACTGCTGTATTCCCATACATAAGGCTCCCACAGTGCCACGTTATTAGTTTCACTTCGCGAAAACTCCGTCCAACTAGATGCAGCATTTATTGAGTTATTAATAAATAGATACACGACGAGTAAAAGAAATGCCGCGTATTTATGTTTTGGCTCAGTATCTCGAAGATACTGGCTCCATTTTTCATCCCAACTATTCACCGCTTATCCCTAAATCCTTTGTTTTTCGTCACTTAGGCCTTGTTGGTCAGCAACGCAACACAGTAGATATACCAAGTTGATTTGTCACTATTGAATAGGAGTGAAGGCATTGACGCAAGCATATGTTGTTAATGAGCCACGATTAGTTTCTGAAGAAGTAGACGCGTTTTCGCTAGGAAGGGAAATAACAAATGCGCAGTTAACCCAGCGCTATTTTGAACTGGATGCGTTGCGCGTTATCGCATTTGGTGTATTGATTCTGTATCACATAGGCATGTTTTACGTTCTTGATTGGGGATGGCATATAAAAAGCGATATACAGTTTTCGTTGCTGCAAGACGTCATGATCTTAACCAATCAATGGCGTATGTCACTCTTGTTTTTAATCTCAGCAATGGTGTTCACTGTTGTATTGCGCCGGGGATATGAACAACATCCTTCTCGTTGGTTGTTTTCACTGAGCATTCTAGGAAAGCGAACTCTGAGAATACTAGTGCCACTGATATTTGGGATGTTTGTCATTGTGGCGCCACAAGTCTTTGTTGAGTGGACGGTAAGTGGAAAACTCGAAATGCCGTTTATCGATTTCTACCTTGCCTATATCAACCCCAATACCGATTTATTTAAAGAGAAACAATCGATTATTGGGTTACTTACGTGGAACCACCTGTGGTTTTTGCCTTACCTTTTTGTTTATAGCGTACTTATCTTGCTTCTGTTTCCACTTATACGCTGGGTTGGGATAGTTAAATCTACCTTACTCGATAGCTTGCCATTGTTTAGCATCATTGTAGTGACATTGATGACTTATATCTGGCTTGAACTACGTACGGCTTACCCAACAACTCATGATCTTGTCAGCGACTGGTACAGCCATGCTAAGTATTTTTGGGTGATGCTTGTGGGCATGGTAATCGTGCTTCGACCTGCGTTATACACGGCGGTGATGAGAGCGCGCTATATAAGTCTTACTTTCGCGATAACGCTTTATAGCGTGATTATACTAGACCGACATGACATGCTTGGCGCGACAGGAGAATTAATGGAGTCCTCTTTTAGCTTTCGCGTATTAGTGGGCGTTATTGTTGTGCTCAATCATTGGGCTTGGCTTGCGGCAATTTTGGGGTTTGGCCAAAAGTACTTATCTAAACCGAGCAAAGTTATTAGCTACTTAAACCGTGGCGTGCTGCCTTATTACATGGTTCATCAAACACTTATCGTGGTAGCCGCATTTTATTTGAGCTCTCGCGTTTCTTCTACAATGGCAGAGTTTTTGGGTATCACGCTAATCACACTTGTTGGGTGTGCAATAACGTATGAGATTGCAAAGCGATTTTTAGTGTTACGATTTTTGTTTGGCTTGAAGCTAAAGGGTGCTCAAAAGAGTGAATAAAAATAAATCCGTTAAATGGCCGTGGGTAAGTGAATGTATTTGCCTTGCGACAACACGCTGATACATACAAAAAAAGGCGCTAAATTTGATAGCGCCTTTCGATTCGTAGCAGTGTTTATGGCTGTGAGTAATAGCCAGGTGAGCTAGGTCACTTATTTAAGGTGCTTAACAAGCCCTTGAACCACTTTCACACTACCTGCGACAATTTCGCCTTTGTGCAATGGATCGTTACCACCTTTAAAGTCTGTTACTAGGCCGCCAGCTTCACGAACAATAAGTTCGCCCGCTGCGATGTCCCAAGATTTGATACCGCGCTCCCAGTAACCGTCGTGACGACCTGCTGCAACGTAGGCAAGATCAAGTGCCGCACTACCTGCACGGCGAATGTCGCCCACTTCGTGGAAAATCTTATTAAGGCTTAGCGCATACTCACCAAATTGAGATTTGTTCTTAAACGGTAGACCCGTTGCAATAATAGTTTCAGTGAGATCGCGAGGCTTAGAAGCACGAATACGGTAACCGTTTAGCTGTGCGCCTTGACCACGGCTCGCAGTAAAAAGTTCGCTACGGATAGGGTCGAATACTACAGCTTGGTCTAAACGACCTTTGTGTAGAAGTGCAATAGAAACGGCAAAGTGAGGAATGCCTTTAACAAAATTGGTGGTGCCATCTAGCGGGTCGATAATCCACTGATAGTCAGTTTCTTTCCCGTGAATTTCACCCATTTCTTCGCCCAAGAAGCAGTGCTCTGGGTACGATTGCTGAATTTTGTAAACAATAGCTTGTTCTGCTTCTTTATCAACTTGTGTAACAAAGTCGTTCAAGCCCTTAGACTCAGTAGCAACTTCATTATGTTTTTCAAAACCACGAACAATAACTGTTCCAGCCGCACGCGCAGCGCGCACCGCAATATTCAGCATAGGATGCATAGATAAACCACCAATTGTAAAAGACCAATGAAACTAACCAGCTGTACAAAAAATAGCTAGTTGTTTTCGAAAACGGGCGGAGTCTACCAGAATCATTCTGTGATGCAAATGAAATTACCATCGGTAGATATGATGTGCTTAAAACCATTTCCCTTAAATAGCCATCTATACTGCTACTGTGCTACACTCGCTCACAAATGAAGTAGTAAGATTCAGCGTGATTAGTCGCTGGTGTCTTGTTTTAGAAAGTACGTAGGTATCGCAGGCATGCTCGAAAATATTCGCATTATTTTGGTTAACACCTCACACACTGGCAACATCGGCTCAACGGCGCGTGCCATGAAAACGATGGGGCTAAGTAGTCTGTATCTTGTGGACCCGGTAAATGAACCAGATGGGCAAGCCAGTGCACTTGCTGCTGGTGCAGGTGATGTGTTGGCAAACGCGAAAATTGTGAGCACATTGGAAGAAGCGGTAAAAGACTGTGGGTTAGTGGTTGGAACTTCTGCTCGCTCCCGCACGCATTCTTGGCCAATGCTTGGCCCGCGCGATTGTGGCGAGAAGTTGGTTCAAGAAGTCGAAAAGTACCCGGTTGCATTAGTATTTGGTCGTGAAAACAGTGGGTTAACTAATGAAGAGTTGCAACAGTGTCATTTTCATATGTGTATTCCTGCTAACCCAGAATATAGCTCGCTAAACTTGGCGGCGGCTGTTCAAACCCTGTGTTATGAAATTCGTATGGCATTTTTGAATCGTGAAACTTATCCGAGTGTGGAAGAAGAATACCCACTTAATGAAGACCTAGAGCGTTTTTACGTGCACTTGGAGTCAACGCTAGAAAGTACTTCGTTTATTCGTAAAAGTCACCCAGGTGTGGTGATGACAAAGCTACGTCGCTTATTCAACCGTGCCCGCCCTGAGTCACAAGAGTTAAACATTCTTCGTGGCATATTGGCGTCAATTGACAAGTCTGTTAAGCAAAACGGTGAGGACGAGAGCGCGTCTGGCACTGGTTCTGAAAAAGAGTAATCACCTATGTTTGCCCGTATAAAAGACGATATACAAGGGGTATTTCATCGCGATCCGGCCGCTCGAAATACGTTTGAAGTATTAACCAATTACCCTGGACTTCACGCGGTATGGTTACACCGCCTTAGCCACAAATTGTGGAAAGCTGAGTGGAAGTGGTTAGCTCGCACATTATCGACCTTCAGTCGTTGGTTAACCGGGATTGAAATTCATCCCGGCGCAACGTTGGGCAGGCGGGTTTTCATTGACCATGGAATGGGCGTTGTTATCGGGGAAACCGCGGAAATAGGTGACGATGTTACTCTTTATCACGGCGTCACACTTGGCGGCACAAGTTGGAAAGCGGGCAAACGTCACCCTACGTTGAAAAATGGTGCAGTAGTAGGGGCAGGTGCAAAAGTCTTAGGGCCGATTATCATTGGAGAAAATGCCAAAGTAGGCTCTAATTCAGTGGTTGTTAAGGATATTCCAGATGGCGCTACCGCCGTTGGCATACCTGGTCGTATTATCATATCTAAGCAGAAAGAATTGACAGCCAGTACAAATCCACAGCGTGACAAGATAGCACAAAAATACGGCTTCGATGCGTATGCAGTAGCGCCAGACAATCCAGACCCGGTGGCCAATGCAATGGGCATTATGTTGGAACATATGCATCAGATGGACACGAAAGTGGAAGAAATGTGCAAAGTTATCCAGTCACTGGGTGGCGATGTTTGTACCGATAATCTGCATAATATTAGTGCTGAAGACTTCGCTAATACCGGTATAGAGCTTACAGATTCTCAGCAGAGAGAAAAAGCCCATTCCTCGTTTGACCCTGCAATCTAAGAATGTAATTGGGTTAATCTATAATACCTGACTAAATTACTAGGTCTTATACTTGACCAATTTAGTCGGGTATGTGAAAATTCCCGCCATCAAAAACGGCGGGAGAATTCAATGAAACTCACTTCTAAAGGGCGCTATGCAGTAACTGCGATGCTTGATGTAGCTTTGCACTCTAAGCGTGGTCCAGTGCCTCTTGCCGATATATCAGAACGACAAGAAATATCCCTATCATATTTAGAACAGCTCTTTTCTAGACTGCGCAAAGAGCAACTTGTAGACAGTGTACGCGGTCCTGGCGGTGGTTACTTGCTTGGACGTGAAGCATGTGAAATTGCCATAGGTGAAGTTATTCGGGCGGTAGATGAGTCTATCGACGCTACTCGATGCCAGGGGCAAGCCGATTGCCAAGGTGGCGACCGTTGCTTAACTCATAGCTTATGGCAAGACTTAAGCGATCGTATTTCAGTGTTTTTAGACTCAATCACTTTAGGCGAGTTAATGGCGAAACGCGATGTGCAAGAAGTCGCTGGACGCCAAGACTCTGCAGCGTCATTGCGCAATATCGCTAACGACATTGAAGTTAGTATTCAACTTTAAATAGGTTTTGAATAACCCATGGCTTTATCAACACCCATTTACCTCGATTATGCTGCTACCACGCCGGTAGACCCAACTGTTGCAGATGTTATGGCCAAGTGTCTGACACTCGACGGAAACTTTGGTAACCCAGCATCACGAAGCTACCGCTTTGGCTGGATGGCGGAAGAAGCGGTAGACGTAGCGCGCAATCAAATTAGTGATGCCTTAAATTGCGATCCTCGCGAAATTGTTTTTACTTCAGGGGCCACCGAGTCTAACAACCTTGCTATCAAGGGAGTGGCGCAGGGTTACGCAAGTAAAGGCAAACACATTATTACGGTTAATACAGAGCACAAAGCTGTGCTCGATACCTGTGAATACCTTGAAGAGCAAGGGTTCGAGGTAACCTACCTTTGTGTACAGCAAGACGGATTAGTGAATCTTGACGATTTAAAAAGCGCCATGCGTGACGACACTATCTTAGTCTCTGTGATGCATGTAAATAATGAACTAGGTGTTATCCAAGATATTCAAACTATCGGTGAGTTATGTCGAGACAAAGGGATTTTGTTCCATGTCGATGGCGCACAAAGTGTTGGCAAGATAGCGATTGACCTTGCTGAACTTCCCGTGGATTTACTGTCTATTTCCGCTCATAAAATGTATGGGCCAAAGGGCATGGGAGCGCTTTTCGTTCGTCGTCGTCCTAAAATTAATCTGGTTGCTCAAATTCACGGCGGTGGCCATGAGCGTGGTATGCGCTCTGGTACGTTAGCCACCCATCAAATTGTAGGCATGGGAGAAGCAATTTCGCTTGCAGTGACAAATTTAGCCGACGAGGGTAAACGCATAATGGCTTTGCGGGAAGCGTTGTGGAAGGGAATAGAGCAGGTAGGTGATGTGTATTTAAACGGGCATGAAACCCAACGTATTCCAGGTATTTTAAATGTCAGTTTTGCGGGCGTAGATGGTGAAAGCTTGATGATGGGGCTTAATGATATCGCCGTGTCATCGGGATCAGCATGCACATCAGCAAGCCTTGAGCCGTCTTATGTGCTAAAGGCCATCGGTCGAAGTAATGAACTCGCACACGCAGGTATACGCTTTAGTGTGGGTAGATTTACAACCCAAGACGATATTGATTACGTAATAACGAAAGTGACGGATGTTGTTACTCGATTACGAGAAGCAGCAATCGCATAAGTAAACGTTATAGCGCGTTAAAGAAATTTTAAGCTTGGCGGCGGTAAATAAACGGCTGAATATTTGAGTGAAATAGTCGGGTATTATATAATACCGCACCAATTTTTTAGGCTGCCCTTTTTGTAGCGAGTGGTTTGTATGAGATTTGCGTGGTGAATTCTTTGAATGTAAACGCACTCAAATACACAGAAACCCAGTAATCACCAAGACCGTGGGGTGGCTACTGTGCTGCGTAGACAGCAAATGGCAGCAAATGCAGGCAAACAAGTGAGATCCCAACATGAGTGAACAGATCGAACAGGCGTTAGAAAGAAAGTACGAAGCCGGTTTCTACTCTGAAATCGAATCGGAAACGTTTGAAAGCGGCCTGGACGAGTCGGTTATCCGCCGCATATCAGCAATGAAAAACGAGCCTGAATGGATGCTTGAATGGCGTTTGAAGTCTTATCATGCTTGGCTAGAAATGGAAGAGCCAGACTGGGCGCACGTCGACTATCCAAAAATTGACTATCAGGCCATTTCCTATTACTCGGCACCAAAGAGTATGAAAGACAAGCCTAAGTCACTTGACGAAGTAGACCCAGAACTTCTTCGCACCTACGAAAAGCTTGGTATCCCGCTTCATGAGCAGGAAATGCTAGCAGGTGTTGCGGTAGACGCAGTATTCGACTCGGTCTCTGTTGTGACTACTTTCCGTGAAAAGCTGGAAGAAGCGGGCGTTATCTTTTGCCCAATTTCTGAAGCGCTTCAGAAGTACCCAGACCTTGTTAAAAAATACATTGGCTCGGTAGTTCCGCGCACAGACAACTACTTTGCTGCACTCAATAGCGCTGTATTTACTGACGGTTCATTTGTTTACATTCCAAAAGGCACACGCTGCCCAATGGAGCTTTCTACGTATTTCCGTATTAACGAAATGAACACCGGTCAGTTCGAGCGTACATTGATTGTTGCAGATGAAGGCAGCTACGTGAGTTATCTTGAAGGCTGTACAGCACCTCAGCGTGACGAAAACCAGCTGCACGCGGCAGTCGTTGAGCTAGTGGCGATGGATGACGCGCAAATCAAATACTCAACGGTACAAAACTGGTACCCGGGTGATGAAAATGGAAAAGGCGGTATCTACAACTTCGTTACTAAACGTGGTGTAGCGCACACCAACGCCAAAATTTCATGGACACAGGTAGAAACGGGTTCTGCGGTTACGTGGAAATACCCAAGCTGTGTTCTTAAAGGCGATAACAGTGTAGGTGAGTTCTACTCAGTAGCACTAACACGCGGTCGTCAACAAGCAGATACCGGAACTAAGATGATCCACGTGGGTAAAAATACCAAGTCGACCATTATCTCCAAAGGTATATCAGCAGGTAACAGCAACAACGCTTATCGCGGGCTGGTTCAAATGGGGCCGCGCGCAGATGGTGCACGTAATTTCACCGAGTGCGACTCGCTACTGATTGGTGACAAGTGCGGCGCACACACTTTCCCGTATATCGAAAGCCGTAACCCTTCAGCCATTGTTGAGCATGAAGCAACAACATCGAAGGTGAGCGACGAACAATTATTCCTGTGTCAGCAACGTGGCTTAGACACAGAAAAGGCCGTTTCTATGATTGTTAACGGTTTCTGTAAAGAAGTATTCAAAGAGCTACCAATGGAATTTGCCGTAGAAGCCGGCAAACTGCTCGAAATTAGTCTTGAAGGTTCAGTGGGGTAATCAATGCTTAGTATCAAGAATTTACATGCCAGCGTGGAAGAGAAAAACATCATTAAAGGTCTTAACCTTGAAGTTAAACCTGGTGAAGTACACGCTATCATGGGCCCCAACGGTGCCGGTAAAAGTACATTAGGTTACGTGCTATCTGGCCGCGACGGTTACGAAGTAAGCGAAGGCGATGCCACGCTAAACGGTAAAGACCTGCTTGAGCTTGAAGTAGAAGAGCGCGCTCGTGAAGGCCTTTTCCTTGCTTTCCAATACCCGGTAGAAATTCCAGGTGTTAGCAACATGGAATTCATGAAAGAGTCGGTTAACGCTATGCGTGAACAACGTGGCGAAGAGCCGTTAAGCGCTGCAGAATTTTTAAAGAAAGCAAAAGAAGCGTGCAAACAAGTACAGCTTCCTTTGGATTTCTTAAAGCGTGGTGTTAACGAAGGTTTCTCTGGTGGTGAGAAAAAGCGTAACGAAATTATGCAAATGATTTTGCTAGAGCCAAAGCTTTGTATTCTTGACGAATCAGACTCTGGCCTTGACGTTGACGCTCTACAAGTTGTTGCAGACGGTGTAAACAGCCAACGCGACGGTGAGCGCAGTTTCATCGTTGTTACTCACTATCAGCGCCTTCTAGACTACATTAAGCCTGACTTCGTACATATCCTTGCTGACGGCAAAATTGTGAAAAGCGGTGACGCGTCACTTGCGCTAGAAGTAGAGAAGAGCGGTTATGCTTTCCTAGGTAAAGGCTATGAGGAGGCTGAGGCATGAGTCAATGGCTAGACCAGGTCATTGATGCGGCGCAAATCTCCGATTATTTAGCGCCCGTGCGTCAACAGGCCTTAACGCAGTTAAAAGCCGATGGCTGGCCCGCACGCCGTAACGAAAGCTGGCGGTTTACGCCACTTACGTCACTTGAAAAGCGTGATGCGAAGCAAGCCGTTCAGGCAGACAATTTGCCAGTGCCGGCAATTGACAATTTAAATGCTATCGACCTTGTCTTTGTTGATGGTGTCTTGGTAACGCAGGTTAATACCCTAGACGTGCCAGCTGGCATGACTATTACATCACTAAACAGCGATGACACGGCTACCCAGCAAGCTATTAGCAGCGTATACGGTCAGGTTAAGCCTACACGTCATATGTTTGGCCTAGTGAACGATGCACTATGCCAACACGGTATATTCATCAATGTAGAAGCTGGTGCGAAAATTGACACGCCAGTTCGCATTGTGAACATGACATCACAAGATGTAGATGCTCACACGCGTGTTGTAGTAAAGCTAGCTGAAGGCGCAAGCGCCACGGTTATTGAGCAAGGCTTTGGTGATACCGAAAGCCTAACTACTGCTTTTGCTGAATACGACTTGGCTGATGATGCGCACCTTGAGCACTACCGTTTTGCTATGTTTACTGGTAAAGCAAAGCAGCTAGGTGGTAGCCACTTTAAGCTTCATAACCGCACCACGCTAAACAGCACCATGGTAGGTTACGGAAGTGAGCTTTCGCGTTTAGATGTAGATATTCACCACGCTGGCGAATTTGCCGATGCGAAAATGAATGCCATTTATCTTCTGGCTGAAGGCGAGCTATTCGACCTTCACTCAACCATTGAGCACGCTATGCCAAATGGCACGACAGAAGAAAATGCGCGCGGTATCGTGGGTGATAAGGCGCGCGCTGTATTTAATGGTCGTATCCATATTCATCGCGATGCCCAAAAGACATTGGCTGAACTTAACAACCGAAACTTGCTGCTATCTCGCCGCGGTGTGATTAACACTAAGCCAGAGCTTGAAATTTATGCTGACGACGTAAAATGTGCCCACGGTGCAACGGTGGCAGAAATTGAAGAAGAAGCCTTGTATTACTTGCTAACTCGCGGTGTTTCTCGCAGCAAGGCATTGGTAATGCTTAACTTTGGCTTTATTCAAGAGCTTATTAACGACGTACCAAACACTGCGGTACGTGAATGGCTAGCGCCAATTTTAAGTGAGCGTTTCGCCCAAATGGAGGTGAAATGAGCTTAGACGTTGCAGCACTTCGTGCCCAGTTTCCCATTTTATCTAAAACGGTAGACGGCAAGCCGCTGGTATACCTTGATAACGCGGCTACTACACAAAAGCCTCAAGCTGTGATTGACGCGTTAATGGATTTTTACACGGGTACGAATGCAAACGTGCACCGCGGTGCGCACCATTTATCTGATGAAGCTACGCGTCGCTATGAAAATGCACGTAGCAGCGTTGCGAGTTTTATCAACGCAGGTGCCCGCGAAGAGGTTATCTGGACTTCAGGTACCACTGAAGCCATTAATATTGTTGCTAATGGCATTGGTCAACTTCTTAGTGAAGGTGACGAAGTGATGGTGACTGAACTTGAGCACCACGCCAACTTGGTTACATGGCAGCAGGCATGTCGCCGCTCTGGTGCAACGCTAAACGTTGTGCCTATTTTTGACAGTGGTGAGCTTGATGTTGACGCTTTCGATAGACTGCTGTCTGACAACACCAAAATGGTGGCGTTCCCGCATGTATCTAATGCATTGGGGACGGTAAACCCTATTAAACAGCTTACTCAAAAAGCTAAAGCGGTTGGTGCTTGGGTGTTGGTTGATGGCGCACAAGGTATTGCTCACGGCGACGTTGACGTACAAGACATCGGCTGTGATTTTTATGCGTTTTCAGGGCACAAGCTATTTGGTCCAACGGGCATTGGTTGCTTGTGGGGCAAAAAAGACGTGCTTGAAACATGGCCTGTATGGCAGGTAGGCGGCGAAATGATTAAAGACGTTACCTATCATGAAGCCACATGGGGTGCATTGCCAAACCGCCTAGAGGCTGGTACGCCAAATATTGCTGGAGCCATTGGCATGGGGGCAGCGGTAGATTGGTTTAGTGCACTTGATGTACAAGCGCTACATGCACATGAGCAACAGCTACTTGCCTACGCGACCGAGCAAGCACAGGCCCTCGAGGGAATGCGCATTATTGGTACTGCTCCTAATAAAGTTGGGGTACTAAGCTTTTTGCTCGACGGCGCGCACCCGGCAGATGTCGGCTTTATTCTTGACCGTCAGGGCGTGGCGATCCGCACAGGTGATAACTGCGCGCAGCCATTAATGAAGCGTTTTGGTATTCCGGGCACGGCGCGTGCGTCGTTTTCAATTTATAACACGCTTGAAGAAGTCGACAGCTTATTTGCTGCACTTAAGAAAGCAAAAATGATGTTGGCCTAAGGAGGCATTATGAGTGTAGAAACCTTTGTACCAAGTACAAAACTCATTTCGCTAACTGACAGTGCCGTTAAGCATTTCGAAAGTAAGCTTAAAGACAAGCCTGGTCAGTTAATTCGTTTATCAACAAAAGTAAGCGGCTGCACAGGTTACGCTTATGTACTTGATTTCGCAGACAGCGCACAAGCGGATGATGAAATCATCGAGATATCACCAATGCTAAATGTCGCGGTAGCATCAGACGCGACAGAGCTTTTACGTAATACAGAAATTGATTACGTAATGGAAGGCGTTAACGGCGTGATCAAATACAACAACCCTAACGTGGTTGACGAATGCGGTTGTGGCGAGAGCTTTAACGTAGGTTAATGGTTAAGGCCAGCAATAAAATAGGCACTAAGTAGTATATGAAGCAGAAGATGGTGACTACTGAGCGCGACTGTAAAGCGCGTTTAGTACCCGCGGGTAACCCAACTGTTATTCCTGAAGGCGAGTTTGTGAATATCACGCAAGAGCTCGGCGGTAATTACACGGTTACGTGGCGTGGAAATATGTATCGTATTGATGGTACGGACGCGGGCGCCATTGGCCGCAAAGCTATGACGCTGAGCTTCGATGTACCAGAAGACGGTAACATTAGCGAACAGCAGGTGTGGGATGCGTTAGAGACCATCTTTGACCCAGAAATACCCATTAACTTGGTGTCGCTCGGCCTTATTTACAAAGTAGACATCGACCAAGCCTCGGGCGATGTGAACATTGATATGACGCTCACTGCGCCAGGCTGCGGTATGGGGCCAGTACTTGTTGGTGATGTGGAATATCGTGTTGCTATGGTGCCTCACGTTAAGAATGTGAATGTTGAGTTGGTCTTCGACCCAGCATGGTCACGCGAAATGATGAGTGAAGAGGCGCAGCTTGAAGCCGGGCTGTTTTTCTAAGTTGTATTCTCACAACATTTTCAATTTACCTTTTGACATATTAAACGGAAATAACCATGCAATTACCTAGCAGTGATGAAATTATTGATGATTTAGCGTTCTTCGACGATTGGGAACAGCGTTATCAGTACATTATCGACTTAGGTAAATCTATTCCTGGTTTATCTGAAGAGGCAAAAACGCCAGAGCGTTTAGTAAAAGGGTGTCAGAGCAGTGTGTGGCTCGTTGAATCATACGATGGCAACAAAATTACCTTCGATGTCGACAGCGACGCAGTTATTGTTCAAGGTCTTTTAGCGCTGGTGTTGGCTGCCTACAACGATAAAACACCCAGCGATATCATCGCATTTGATATTGATGGTTATTTCGAAGCTTTAGACCTAGAGCGCCATATTACTCCAACACGCGGTAACGGTTTACGCGCCATCGTGGGTAAAATTCAAGAGCTTGCAAAAGCCAACGCATAAGTTGTAAACACCGATATTCGCCTGACAGGTATTTCTAACTAAGTGCCTGTCAGCGCAATGTAATGTGTACATTGTCATCATATTGTCATATATCATGCGCTACTCTATCGCTAGCTTTGCCCCTAAAAACAATACTTTAAGTTTCATTTCACATAGGCTCTAGTCAAGCTGGTATTTATTGCCTATAATTCGCGACCAAAATTTTTAAAGATACACACTATTTGTTTGGAGAGAGAACATGGCTCTTGAGCGTACTTTTTCGATTATCAAGCCTGATGCGGTAGCTAAAAACGTTATCGGTGCAATTTACAACCGTTTCGAATCTGCAGGTCTTCGCATTGTGGCATCTAAGATGATCCACATGAGCAAAGAGCAAGCAGAAGGTTTCTATGCAGAACACAAAGAGCGTCCTTTCTTCGGCGCACTTGTAGACTTCATGACCTCTGGTCCAGTTATGGTTCAAGTACTAGAAGGCGAAAATGCTGTTCTAGCTAACCGTGAAATCATGGGCGCGACTAACCCAGCTGATGCAGCTGCAGGTACACTTCGCTCTGACTACGCAGCGTCTATCGACGAAAACGCAGTTCACGGTTCTGACGCACCTGAGTCAGCAGCACGCGAAATTGCATACTTCTTCTCTGAAGAAGAGATCTGCCCACGTACTCGCTAAGATTACAGAAGCAGAGAAACGGGGCCTAAGGGCCCCGTTTTTGTTTCTATTTAGGCGTACTAAGCTACGCTTCTCGGGCATAGCCAAACTTAACCTTTCTCTGCGTTAAATCGGCTTTTTCTCAAATCTCATCTGTGGTAAAATCCGCGCAAATTTTAATCAGCGCTTTTCTTTTTCTTAAATGTCGCTCAAGACATAGTCGAATCGCTGTTTTTTACACCATATTCAGTAGTAAGAGGGGTATCCCTCGAAGGTAAAAGGGTCATCTTATTCATGGCAAAAACTAACTTATTAAACTTAAATCGCGAAGGCTTGCGCAATTTCTTTAAGGAAATGGGCGAGAAACCATTTCGTGCCGACCAGGTAATGAAGTGGATTTACCAGCACGGTATTAGCGATTTCGAGGAAATGAGTAACCTAAATAAAAACCTTCGCGCGATGCTCATTGAAAACTGCGAAATTAAAGCGCCTGAAATTGCGTACTTCCAAGAAGCGAGCGACGGTACTATTAAGTTTGCGCTTACCCTTGAAGGTGGTCAGGAAGTTGAATCTGTGTGGATCCCTGAAACAGACCGCGCAACGCTTTGCGTATCATCACAGGTTGGTTGTGCACTAGAATGCACATTCTGCTCGACTGCGCAGCAAGGTTTTAACCGTAACCTAAGCGTTAGCGAAATTATTGGTCAGGTTTGGCGTGTTGCTACCTTCCTTGGATTATCAAAAGATTCTAGCAAACGCCCAATTACTAACGTAGTGATGATGGGCATGGGTGAGCCGTTGCTGAACCTTAAAAACGTAGTGCCGGCTATGGACATCATGTTAGACGACTTTGGCTTTGGTTTGTCAAAACGTCGCGTTACCTTAAGTACATCAGGTGTTGTGCCTGCACTTGATATGTTAGGCGACCAAATTGATGTGGCGTTAGCAATATCGCTTCATGCGCCAACTGACGAATTACGCAATGAAATTGTGCCTATCAATAAAAAATACAACATTGAAGCATTCTTGGCTGGCGTGCGTCGCTATCTAGAGAAGTCAAAAGCAAACCAAGGTCGTGTTACTGTTGAATACGTTATGCTGTCAAACATCAATGACAGTACTGAACAGGCGCATCAGTTGGCAAAAGTATTAAAAGACACACCGAGTAAAATAAACTTAATACCTTTTAACCCATACCCGGGTTCACCTTACACTTGCTCAAGTAACTCACGCATCGATAGGTTTGCAAAAGTGCTTATGGAATATGGGTTTACCACCGTTGTGCGCAAAACACGGGGTGACGATATCGACGCTGCTTGTGGTCAATTAGTGGGTGATGTCGTCGATAGAACGAAAAGATTATTAAAAAAACAGATGAAGGGTGAAGCAATTTCGGTAAAAATGGCCCAATAATCATTAAGATATTAGGGTAAGACTATGCTAGCGGGATTGCAAACAGGGCTAAAGAATACATTACTCGGTGCTGCCTTAGTGGCGGCACTTGCCAGTACAGGTTGTGTCAGTAATGATCCATCGGGTGTCTACGGTGGTAATTTCGATAGGGAAGAGGCAGCCAAAACACGCATGTCGCTTGGTCTTACCTACCTACAAAACAACAACTATTCTCAGGCCAAGAAAAATCTCGATAAAGCGCTTGAATTCAATCCCCGTTCTGCAGACGTTCAATATGCGATGGCGTATTACTACCAACTCGTTGGCGACAACCAGCGCGCAGAATCTTTTTATGAAGCGGCTATTGATTTGGCGCCCAATAATGGGGATATCGCCAACAGCTATGGCGCGTTTAAATGCCAAAATGGTCAATACGAGCAGGCCAAAACTTACTTTTTCGACGCCATCAATAACCGCCTTTACTCGAACGCTGCGCAAACCTATGAAAACTTGGCGTTGTGCGCACAAAGCCAAGGGCAATTAGAAGAGGCGATAGGTTATTTCAACGAGGCGCTTAAACACCAGCCCGCGCGTGGAAAAAGCCTATTCTTACTTACTGAACTTTATGTTGTCTCTGAGCAGTATGATTTAGCGAAAGCGACCTTAGATAAATATGAAAAGGTGGCGCGAGTCACTCCTGATTCACTGTGGTTAGCGTATGAAATAGCTAAAGGGCAGGGGGATTTTGAAACAGCCAAAGGTTACGGCGACATGATGGTATCGGTGTACCCAGATAATGCATTGACGAAACGCTACGTGGAAGATAGCAAGTCGCTTCAACGCAAAGTTGTGAAAACCGTAAAGTCTACTCAATCTGAAAATGTATTTAGTTCGGGTCAAAAAGCGAATGTAGCTGAAGTTAAAACAGCCATTGTTGCAAAAAGTGATGAGCAAGCGCCAGAATCAACGCAAACTGAATCAACGGAACCTGAATCCACCTCTCAAAGCACATTTGCGACAGACACAGATACCTCTAATGATCAAAATACTGAATTATCTGAACAAACAGCTAAAATCCATGTAGTAAAACCCGGCGAAAACTTATATCGTATTTCTCTATTACACAATATCAAAATGGCGACGCTGCGAGAGTGGAATAACCTAGACAATACTGGCGCTATAATTGCTGGTCAGTCGCTTTGGTTAGTACCACCTAATATGCAGGAGGAATAAGATTTAATGGTGTCAGAAGAAAACGCGAAACATGATGTAAATTCGCAACAACAAGAAAGCACGCCAAGTCCAGGGGCCATGCTGAAAGCGCGACGCGAAACGCTTGGCCTTTCTCAACAGGATATCGCTGATAAGCTATTTTTAAAAGTAAACCAAATCAATGATTTAGAGTGTGATGTTATTGACGAAAAGTCGTCAGTCACCTTTACCAAAGGCTATGTAAGAAATTATGCCAAACAATTAGGACTCGATTCTCAAGCCGTCATTGAAGCCTTTGAGCGTTATCATAATCAAACGTCGGTACCTTCATCGGAGAAGCTTCAGAGCTTTTCGAAACGTGTCGCAAAACAGACACATGACGACCGTTGGATGATGGTGACTTATATTATACTGCTGCTTATCATTGCAGGCGTGGTTGCATGGTGGTACCAGCAACCAAGTGATGACACTGTTTCCGATCTCACATTGCCTGAAGCCGTTAAGCGCGAAGCCGCTAATACACCCATTCCTTCACAACCCGCTGACGACAATATTGAGTTTGCTGAAAGCGCGATAGATGATGAGCCTAGCGAGAGTGATTTATCTTCAGAAAATGAAGTGACTGAAGGTGCGCAGCCATCAACGAATTTATCGAGTTTGGATAATGATGGGTTCACACAAGAAGGTGACTTGGATGACGGTGCGATATCATCACCTGATACAGCGGTGAATGATAGCAATAATCTGACAAACTTACTGAATAGTGATGCTGTAGAATCAGAACCTTCGCTTGAGTTGTCTAGCGATGCAGCGCCGATTTCAATGTCATTCACCTTTGATGATGATTGCTGGGTGAATATTAAAGATGCCACGGGCGAGGCAATTGCCTATGGTGTTAAGCAAAAAGGTCGAGTAATGGAAATTCAGGGCGTACCTCCTGTTGAAGTTACGCTCGGCGCACCGGATAATGTGCGCATATCAGTTAATGGCGAGTCTGTTGATATTTCTTCATACCAAAACGGTAGAACAGCTCGTTTCACACTTCCCATGTAGGTAAATAGATGTTTGCAGAAAGCCCTATTAAGCGCAGAAAGTCTACGCGTATTAATGTAGGAAATGTTCCCATTGGCGATGGTGCCCCCATTGCTGTTCAATCAATGACAAACACGCGTACCACAGATGTGGCTGCGACTGTCGATCAAATAAACCGTATAGTTGCTGTAGGTGGTGAGATCGTTCGTGTATCTGTGCCTACCATGGAAGCGGCTGAAGCATTTAAAGAGATTAAAAAGCAGGTGAGTGTGCCACTTGTGGCCGACATTCATTTTGATTACCGCATAGCGCTTAAGGTTGCCGAATATGGTGTGGATTGCTTGCGCATAAACCCAGGTAACATAGGAAATATGGAGCGTGTTCGCTCTGTTGTTGATTGTGCCAAAGACAAAAACATTCCTATTCGTATTGGGGTAAACGGTGGCTCGTTAGAGAAAGACTTACAAGAGAAGTATGGCGAGCCAACACCCGAAGCGCTAGTTGAATCGGCTATGCGACACGTAGATATTCTCGATAAGCTTAATTTTGACCAATTTAAAGTAAGCGTAAAAGCATCAGATGTCTTTTTGGCAGTGGGTGCATATCGTTTATTGGCACAAAAAATAGACCAGCCGTTGCACCTTGGCATCACTGAGGCCGGTGGGCAGCGAGCAGGTGCCGTAAAAAGTGCGGTTGGGTTAGGGATGTTATTGGCTGAAGGTATTGGCGATACATTACGCGTATCACTTGCTGCCGACCCAGTAGAAGAAATTAAAGTAGGCTTTGATATCTTAAAGTCGCTGCGTATTCGCTCTCGCGGTATCAACTTTATTGCTTGTCCTAGTTGCTCAAGACAAGAGTTCGATGTTATCGGTACGGTCAATGCGTTGGAGCAGCGCTTAGAAGATATTCTAACGCCTATGGATGTTTCGATAATTGGTTGCGTAGTTAACGGTCCCGGCGAGGCTGAGGTTTCAGATCTAGGGCTTACGGGAGCGCGTAATATGAGCGGCCTGTATGAAGACGGCAAACGTGTAAAAGAACGTCTTGCTAATGATGACCTAGTCGACAAATTAGAAGCGAAGATCCGCGCCAAAGCTGCGCGAATGAGCGATGAAAACAAAATTCAGGTTTCTGTAAAAGAATAAGCCAGTTTTTGTTCATTGTTGTTTACTTCCAAAGCCCCTATAATGCGGGGCTTTTCCCCATTTAGCAGTATGAGAATTTCACGTGGCTAAGACTATTCAGGCAATTCGAGGCATGAATGACTGCCTACCGGAGATTTCCGGCACATGGCAAAAGGTAGAATCTGTACTTCGTCAAGTTGTGGCGAACTACGGCTACCAAGAAATACGCACTCCCATTGTTGAAAGCACAGATTTATTTAAACGTTCAATCGGTGAAGTAACCGATATCGTTGAAAAAGAAATGTACACTTTTGAAGACCGTAACGGCGATAGCTTGACTTTGCGCCCTGAAGGCACGGCAAGTTGTGTACGTGCGGGTAACGAGCACGGCCTTCTTTATAATCAACAACAGCGCTTATGGTACATGGGGCCCATGTTCCGTCATGAACGTCCTCAAAAAGGTCGCTATCGTCAGTTTCACCAATTCGGTGTTGAAACCTATGGTATGGATGGCCCAGATATCGACCTGGAAGTCATTTTACTGAGTGCTCGTTTATGGAAGGCGTTTGGTATTGAGCAACACGTAAAGTTAGAAATTAACACGTTAGGCTCAAACGAAGCGCGTGCTGCATATCGCGATACCTTGGTGGCGTTCCTCAAGGAAAGAGCTGACCAACTAGATGAAGATTCTTTACGTCGTCTAGAAACAAACCCACTTCGTGTATTAGATAGCAAAAATCCTGATGTGCAAGCAGCCATTGCTGACGCACCAGCACTTATTGACCATTTAGATGAAGAATCAAAAGTGCATTTCGATACATTGTGTAATCGACTAACACAGGCTGGCATTGAGTTTGAAGTGAACCCTCGTCTAGTACGTGGACTCGATTACTACAACCGTACTGTTTTTGAATGGGTGACTGATAGCTTAGGTGCACAAGGCACTGTGTGTGCTGGCGGTCGTTACGACGGCCTTGTGGAGCAATTGGGGGGTAAAGCAACCCCAGCAGTTGGTTTTGCCATGGGCATAGAACGTCTGGTACTGTTGCTAACCACATTGACAGAAGAAGGGCAAGATACCAGTTTTGCTGATGTCTACGTAACGGCAATGGGGGATGACGCACAATCCTATGCCATTGAAGTTGCTGAGCACCTTCGCAATACATTGCCAACTGTGCGCATCATGATGCACTGCGGCGGTGGTAACTTTAAGAAACAACTTAAGCGTGCGGATAAAACCGGCGCTCGTCTAGCGCTGCTATTAGGCTCAGACGAAATGCAGTCACGTGTGGTGGGCATTAAACCACTTCGCGATGGGCAAGAGCAGATAACCGCAAGCTTCGACACGTTAGTAGAAAAAGTGTCAGAGATGCTAAGCGCGTAATATTAAGAGGACATCATGGAACAGTTCGCAACAGAAGAACAACAAGTAGAAGCGATTAAGCGTTTTTGGAAAGAGCATGGCACCGCAATTATAGTAGGCGCACTGCTTGGCCTAGGTGGTCTTTATGGCTGGCGTGCCTATTCAGAAGCCCAGATTGAAAGTAAAGAAGCGGCATCAGTTGCTTATCAGGACGCAGTAGAGACTTTCGGTAATGAAGGCAGCGACGCGAAAGTGAAAGCGTTTATCGAAGAAAATAAAGACAGCGGATATGCTAGTGCAGCAAGCCTTCTTGCAGCAAAGCAAGCTGTTGATGCAGGTGATCTAGATAGCGCAGCTTCTCACCTAAATACGGTTGTTACGTTTGCACAAAGCGATGAATTAAAAGCATTGGCGTCACTTCGTCTTGCTCGAGTTCAAATTGAAATGAACCAGCTTGACGCTGCGTTGTCTACGCTTAGCAATGTAACAAACGACGCATTCTCAGCAGAAGTTTCTGAATTAAAAGGCGATGTGTATCAAAAGCAAAGTAAATTTGATGACGCTCGCTTAGCTTACTCAAGTGCGTTAGAAAAAAATGCCAACAACCCGCTTTTAGAAATGAAGCTAGATAATCTTTCCGTGGCACAACCACAGTAAGACGCGGGCCGATAGGCAAGGATAAAAAATAAAGAGGTACGCAATTTGTTTCACAATACGTGTGGCCGCAGAGGTCGATTTGTTCGCACAATAGGTATGGCGCTTGCTGTGTCGATTACTATGTCAGGCTGTTCGACGGTTTCAGACTGGTTTGCGGATGAAGAAGAGTTAGAAATACGTCAACTAAAGCCGATTGAAGCGAAATTTCAACCTAAGCTTAACTGGGAGCGCGACATCGGTGACGGTGTAGAACATTATTTCTCTCGCTTACGTCCAGTTTATGCGTACGACAAACTTTATGCTGCTGACCGCCACGGTGCTGTAGTTGCAATGGACCCTACTACAGGTAAAGTCATTTGGCAGAAAAACTTCGCACAGTTTCGCGACGAAGGCATGATGAGTTCAGTAACGCGTTTATGGCGCAGTGGCGAAACGGCGCGTATCGGCGGTATTGCTGTTGCTGAAAAGCTTGTGTTCATTGGTACTGAGAATGGTTATGTTGCAGCGCTTGATGCGGAGTCTGGCGAGTTGGTGTGGGATGCGACTGTGCCTGGTGAAGTGCTTGCAGCTCCTGCAATAGACGAAGGTATTCTTGTAGTGAATACGGGCGCAGGCAGCTTGTTTGGCTTTAGAACCCGTGATGGTGAGCAGTTGTGGCGCCATGAAGGGGATACGCCTCCGCTAACGCTTCGCGGAATCTCTGGGCCTATCGCGTCAAACGGCGGTGCGATTATTGGTACGCCTACAGGTAAAATACAGGTAAATCTAATCGACTCAGGTGTGCTTGCGTGGGAAACCGTTATTGCTACGCCAACAGGCGCAACAGAACTAGAGCGTATTGTAGATATAGACACCACACCAATTTTGTTTGGCGGTACGATTTACACCGTTAGTTACAATGGTACTTTGGCTGCGGTTGAATTGCGTACAGGGCGTGTTATCTGGAAACGTGAATATGCGTCGTTTAGAAACCTCACACTAGATGGCAACAAGATTTTCGTTGTTGATAACAACTCGAATGTGTATGCACTAGATAGACGTAACGGTGTTGAGTTATGGTCGCAAAGTGGGTTGAAGCTTCGTTCACTTACAGCAGCAACACCAGTAGGCGAACACGTAGTTGTGGGTGATAACTGGGGCTTCCTACATTGGATAGAACAAGAAAGTGGTCAAATAGTTGCTCGCCTAGATGTTGGCGGTGACGATGAAGATGACGCTATTTTTGCTGCGCCACTAGAAGTTGACAATACCGTGGTAGCGGTAACTAGAACAGGTACTGTAGCCTCGGTAAGTATTTCGAAATAAATTACCTAGCACTTTATTAAAGCGGCGATGTAACCTAACGGTTGTGTCGCCGTTTTTGTTTTTACGCGCAGTTTCAGTTGTTTTTAAGATCCTGGGCAATCGCTTTCTTGCCGATTGGTATTAGAAAGTGAACAGGGTATAATGCGCCCATTCTCAAAAGCTGCATATCACATTACCGATTTACTAAAGCGTTAATTCGGTCAATTTGCGGCTTATGCTTTTAGCTTTCATGACCTTTAGGATCTGATAAATGTTACCCGTTGTTGCTTTGGTCGGCCGCCCCAATGTTGGCAAGTCGACCTTGTTTAATCGTCTTACCAATACCCGAGATGCACTTGTTGCGGACTACCCGGGCCTAACGCGTGACCGCAAATACGGCCAGGCGAAATTTGATAGACGCCAATTTATTGTAGTAGACACTGGCGGGATTACGGGTGACGAAGAGGGCATTGATGCGGAAATGGCACAACAGTCTTTGCTTGCTATCGAAGAAGCTGATGTCGTGATGTTCCTGGTTGATGCGCGCGCAGGTTTGTTAGCTGCTGACCAAGGTATTGCCGATCACCTACGCCGTATTAATAAAAAGGTGTTTGTGGTTGCCAATAAAGTGGACGGTATTGATGGCGACAGCGAAAGTGCCGAGTTTTATTCCCTAGGTTTGGGTGAAATTAAGCAGATCGCCGCTGCCCATGGTCGTGGTGTTAGCCAATTATTGCAGGATGCCCTCGCGCCATTGGAATCTGAATTTCCCGATATGGAAGTGGTAGAAGAAACACCACAAGAAGATGAAGACGCTGAAACGCAGCGTCAACGACTGCAAGAGTTGCCAATAAAGCTTGCGATCGTGGGTAAGCCTAATGTAGGTAAGTCTACTCTCACTAATCGAATCTTAGGTGAGGAACGCGTGGTGGTTTACGACATGCCAGGTACCACCCGTGACAGTGTATATATTCCTATGGAACGCGACGAGCGCGAGTATATCTTGATTGATACCGCAGGCGTTAGAAAGCGTAAGAAAATCAGTGAAGCCGTTGAGAAGTTCTCAATCGTTAAAACGCTACAAGCGATTGAAGAAGCGAATGTGGTCCTTCTTGTGATTGATGCAAGGGAAGGAATTACCGATCAGGATTTGAGTCTACTTGGCTTTGTCCTAAACTCAGGTCGCTCTTTGGTGGTAGCGGTTAATAAGTGGGACGGGCTTAGCACTGACATTAAAGATGAAATAAAACGCGAAATGGATAGACGCCTAGGCTTTATCGACTTTGCCCGAATTCACTTTATCTCAGCACTTCACGGTTCTGGCGTGGGTAATTTATTTGAGTCTGTCCAAGAAGCATACCTAAGTGCAACTAAGCGTATTAACACAGCCTTACTTACGCAAATAATGGAAATGGCTCAAGATGATCACCAACCTCCGTTGGTGAGAGGTCGTCGCGTTAAAATGAAGTATGCCCATGCCGGCGGTTATAACCCTCCGGTTATTGTTATTCACGGAAACCAAGTGGACGACTTGCCAAGCTCTTACAAACGCTTTTTGATGAATTACTTCAGAAAAGCATTAGAGATAATGGGGACACCCATAAAAATTGAATTTAGAGAAGGCAACAACCCGTTTGAGGGTAAGAAAAACAACCTAACGCTTGCACAGCAACGCAAACGTCGCAGAATGATGTCGTATTATAAAGAGAAAAAATAGCCATTTTGCAAATACGTTTGTGTTGTGTCGCAATTAGTGAACAAAAAGACATTTCTAAAAGCCGCGCAAGCGGCTTTTTTGTATCCTCAATTTAAGTATTTGAAACTTAGACTATAAAATTTTTAGAAATAGAAGGCCGCACGTTATCAATTGGCAACACTTCAGTTGCTCCTTATTTACAATCAAGTGTAAGTATTACCCAAAAGTATAAATTTTAAAAAATGTAATTAATTATTCTTAACCTTTGTATCGCACTGGTGACGTGCGTTTGCGTTAGGCGCAGTTGATGGTGTCTTTCTTGCAGTTTGAGGTGACGTCTTTTACAGACGGTGAAGTATTAGGACACAACACTATAAAACGATTAGGAAGAAAATTATGAAGAAGCAAGCTTTAGCTGCAGCCATTTTAGCATGCACCGCCATGTCATCAAATGCCGCAATTATCACGCAAGAAGTTTCATTTGGGCAACAGGGCAGCCCGTTTGATGTTGCTGATGTGTCACCGCTTTCACAAAGTTTATTTTTGGATGCATTTGACCAGACTCTGGGAGTGCTAAACGCCGTTAATATTATGGTGTTTGGGCAGATAGATAGTGAAGGAACATCGGTGAATGGTAGCGCAGAGCCTGGCAGAACAGATGTTGAGATTTTCCTTGCCTCTGATTGGCAGGTGTCAAGTGCAGCCGCTGATACATTTACTTTTGCATCAGCAAATTTTGTAAATCCTTTTGTATCAGCGCAAAGTTCTGCGCCAGGTACATTTACAATGCTACCTAATGATCCATCTGCGTCTTTCATGTTTGATGTTTCATCAGGTGAACGTAACGGCATGTTGTCAAATGTGGATATATCTGCATTCTTGCAAGGTTCACAAGTTGAATTCTTATTTACCACAGACGCAAGAACTAATATCTTCAATCAAGTTCAAGGTGGAACAGGAAGCTTTGCAAATGACTTCTCGACTGGTTCGTGGGGGAAAGTTGCGGTTGAATTTGATTACACGCCTAATGCTGTCAGCGTGTCTGAGCCTGCAGCGTTCAGCCTATTTGGTGCTGGCCTAGTATTGCTTCTTTCTAATAGAAGAAAACAACGCAAGCAATAAACACTGCTGTATCAGAAATTAGGGTACGGACTAGCCATTAGCAGTACTAGTCTGGCTCTGGTTCAACATCAATACTTAAATTCCGCATTCTGTAAGCTAACCACTTGTAGGCTATCTCTACTGGTCAGTAGCGTTTTGCGGCACCACACTTTAAGGTACTAGAATGTCAGTAAGAAGGATTCACCAATCAACTACGCCGCTTAAGAAAGACCAAGTTTATAATTGGTTTGATAGATATAAGCCGCAAAGCGAAACTAAAATTTACACCATTAGAAATGACGTTAAGCCCAAAGAAAGCTTTGTGCAACGGTTTGTGAAACGTACAGTTGATGAGTACTAATTGATTTGCTTTGATAACATCTCGCGAATATTCTTCATTAAGGGCGACTCTTTTGGCACCTGGACGTGTGTTATCAGCTCATTGACGAGTGGGTCTGAAAAATGTGTGGGAAAAGTAGTCGCGACCTTAACAAATTTGTCTTCTTTGCGAAAAACGTAGGTGGATGCATAAATTGGATCTGCCGTCTCAGATTCAGCCTTTAGCCCCAAACGCCATCCTTGAATGGTCGGATTTACCGAATAAGGTGACGCAGGATCTGATAAACTCAAGGTTAGCTGTTGCGCAGATGCCACCGAGTTTGCTTTCTCGTAATCCTGATCTAGCTGGCTGTTTAGTAATAAATTCACTTCTGTATCTAGAGAATCTAAAATTGGATAAACCGTTACGTCGACTAAGGCATCTTCGTAAGATGGATGCGTGTATCGAGTGATTGCTCCACTAAACGGGTCTGCATAAAGCTGGGTATCAAGTTTGGTGAAATCTCCGACTCTTTCTGGAACAGTAAGGCTACTTTCGTAGTTGCTTGCATCTAAAGCCGAGTAAAGGTATCGCGTCGAAAATATATCGCGAACCTTTATGTGTTCAACCCACTGCATAACTAATTCGCGAGCAAGCTGGTCTTTTGAAGAAGCGCGTTGTGCAGTGTTAAACATTGCACTGTCAATTTCGATTCCGCGCCACTGCAATGTAAACTCAACAAATTGCGAGCTTAAGTCAATCTCGCTGTGGCCCACATTCGCTATAAGTAGTTCGTAATCACTTCCTTCGGCAAACGGTGTTAATGCACTAAAAACCCGAGTGGTTTGAATTGCATTAATCAACGTTGTGGGCGCAATTGCATCTTCGCTACATGACGCTGTTAGCGTAGATTGTGAGCACAACGATTCAAGCGCTTCACTGGGGTATGTTGAAAACACGGACACTGAATTATTTATCTGCTGACTGTTCGCCTGATGTCCGAACAATGTACCAACAGACAACAGTAGCACGGCATTAAATGCATGTTTAGTGCGAGGTTTAACCCTCTGTCTGTTTTCTGCTGCACTCATTACGTGATAATCACGTGATGAGCTCGAGTCAGTGGTGTATGGTGCCATGTTGTCGCAGCATTCCTATTGCTGGTGAATACCTGTTACTGTACTGGTTATTTCGCCGTCAGTCACTCGCGTTTTTATCTCATCGCCAATATTTACAGTAGCTACTTTGTTAACCGTATCTTTATCTGACAATGTAATTGAGTAGCCTCTTGCTAGCGTAGAGAGTGGGCTTACCGACTGTAAGAGTGACACTTTGCCTCCAAGTTCACTTTTTTTCGCTTTTATAAATGCCTGCATCGCGCTATTAAGACGGCTTTGCTCGCTCGATAATTTGTTTTGTGCTGCGGCAAGCTTTGATGCAGGTGATTGCTGAGTTAGTCTGGAGACAAGTGAATGCAACTGTCTGTCACATTGAGAAAAGTCACGTTGAATCTGATGTTGTAGTCTCAATTGCAACCTATCTAGGGTTTGCCACTGATGTTGTATTTTACTTTGTGGATGCAGGGCATTTAGTCGTTGATTCTGTAACTTCAATCCCTGTTTATTTGTTTCAATGACGTGATGAATAGCGCGACCTAAACGCTGTTGATGTTGTGCAATTAATGCATACAGCGCTTTGGCATCTTGGCTTAAAATCTCGGCAGCTGCGGATGGGGTAGGGGCTCTTACATCTGCCACAAAATCAGATATGGTAAAGTCTACCTCATGCCCTACAGCACTTACCACAGGAAGCTCACTAAGGGCTATTTCGCGGGCCAGTCGTTCATCATTGAAACACCACAAATCTTCAAGTGAGCCACCACCACGCGTGAGCAAGATAACGTCAACTTCATTGCGCTGGTTTGCAGTTTGAAGTGCATGAATAAGCTGTGTCGGTGCAGTATCACCTTGGACCATTGAGGGGTAGACAATGACTTCCGTCTGCGGGCTTCTGCGTTTTAAAACGCTTAGTACATCGTGAAGCGCAGCGCCGCTAGAAGACGTAATGACACCAATTCGATTGATTTTTTCAGGAAGCGGGCGCTTGCGAGCAGTATCAAATAAGCCTTCATTATTTAACTTAAATTTTAGTGCTTCAAAGGCTTGTTTCAGTGCCCCTTCGCCATCGCTTTCCATATGTTCAACAACAAGCTGATAGTCGCCACGTGCCTCATATAAGCCGACAGAGGCGCGAACTAATATTTTGTCACCTTCTTTCGGGCGAATACGCACATTGCGATTTGCGCCTTTAAACATTGCTGCGCGAACTTGCGCTTTATTATCTTTAAGCGTGAAGTACCAATGCCCTGACGCTGCGGCAACAAAATTGGAGATTTCTGCGGATAGCCAGATAAGGCCAATTTCACCTTCTAGCACGGTTCTGGCTAAGCGATTTAGCTTAGTAACTGTTAAAATTTGTCGAGAGGTAGATGGCGAATTTGTAAACATAAAAAAAATCACTGGGTTTAATACATTTAGAGTTTACCTGAAAACTAAAAAACACTACAATTGCGCCGCAATTAACCCTCAACTGAATAGGTGTTGTTGCATGCTACGTATCATCCAAGAAGCCCTGACGTTCGACGATGTGTTGCTGGTTCCCGGCCACTCGACCGTCCTCCCTCACACAGCCAACTTACAAACACGCCTTACGCGTGGCGTAACGTTAAATATTCCAATGGTGTCTGCAGCCATGGACACGGTTTCTGAAGCCCGTCTAGCTATTGCGCTAGCGCAAGAGGGTGGTATTGGTTTTATTCATAAAAACATGAAGCCAGAAGAGCAAGCTAAGCACGTACGTGAAGTGAAAAAGTACGAAAGTGGTGTGGTGTCTGATCCGGTAACTGTGTCACAGGACGCGACTATTGGCGAAGTCATTGCACTTTCCAAGCGCCTTGGTTACTCAGGTTTCCCTGTAACTGATGAAGCTAATAACCTTATCGGTATTGTTACAGGTCGTGACCTACGTTTTGAAAAACGTCTCGAATTGCCAATCAGCAACGTGATGACCGGTAAGGATGATCTGGTCACTGTAAAAGAAGGCGCAAGTTCAGACCAAGTACTAGACCTTATGCATGAGCATCGAATTGAAAAAATCCTCGTGGTTGACGATGCGTTCAAATTAACAGGTCTTATTACGGTTAAAGACTTCCAAAAAGCTGAAAACAAGCCAAACGCATGTAAAGACTCACTAGGTCGTCTTCGCGTGGGTGCAGCAGTGAGTGTAGGTCCAGGTACTGACGAGCGTATCGCGCTATTAGTCGATGCTGGTGTTGATGTGTTGCTTATCGATACATCACACGGTCACTCACAAGGTGTTATCGATCGCGTTAAGAAAGTGCGCGCTGACTTCCCAGATGTACAAATTATTGCGGGTAACGTAGCAACAGGCGATGGTGCGAAAGCGCTGGCAGAGGCTGGTGTTGATGCGGTTAAAGTGGGTATTGGCCCTGGCTCAATTTGTACTACGCGTATTGTTACAGGATGCGGTGTACCACAAATTACAGCAGTGTCAGACGCTGTTGAAGCGCTAAAAGACACCGATATACCTGTCATTGCTGACGGTGGTATTCGTTTCTCAGGTGACATCGCTAAAGCCCTAGCCGCAGGCGCGAGCTGTGTAATGGTGGGCAGCATGTTAGCCGGTACAGAAGAAGCGCCAGGTGAAGTGGAACTTTACCAAGGTCGTTACTACAAGTCTTATCGCGGAATGGGCTCACTTGGTGCAATGAACCAAAGTCATGGCTCATCAGACCGTTATTTCCAAGAATCTAATAATGCAGAAAAGCTCGTGCCTGAAGGTATTGAAGGTCGCGTTGCATACAAAGGCCCAATTGCGAATATTATTCACCAGCAGATGGGTGGCTTGCGTTCAGCAATGGGGTTAACGGGGTGTGCAACTATTGAAGAGCTCAACACCAAAGCACAGTTTGTACGTGTAACATCAGCCGGTATGGGCGAGAGCCACGTGCACGATGTAAGCATTACCAAAGAAGCGCCGAACTACCGTTTAGGTTAAGGCGACCGACGACTGCGAGGCTGGTAATACACCAGCCTTTGTTCTTTTATTTAACGGGTAAAAATAAAACATGACCACAAATATCCACGACCAACGCATACTTATTTTGGATTTTGGCTCGCAATACACACAGTTGATAGCACGTCGTGTTCGCGAAATCGGTGTTTACTGTGAGCTTTGGGCTTGGGATGTGACCGAAGAGCAAATCCGTGAATTTAATCCGCAAGGCATTATTTTGTCAGGTGGCCCAGAGTCAGTGACGGAAGCAGGTTCTCCGCGTGCGCCGCAATACGTTTTTGAAGCGGGCGTACCCGTACTAGGTGTGTGCTATGGCATGCAAACTATGGCTGAGCAATTAGGTGGCGCGGTGCAGGGTTCTGACAAGCGCGAGTTTGGTTATGCGCAAGTTGAAGTTATCAAGCCAAGCCCGCTGTTGGACAAAATTGAAGACGCCATTAGTGACAATGGCTCGGCATTACTTGATGTGTGGATGAGCCATGGCGATAAAGTCGCGTCTATTCCAGCCGGGTTTGAAACTGTTGCACAAACACCATCGTGCCCGCACGCGGCAATGTATAACGAAGAAAAACAGTTCTACGGCGTACAATTCCACCCTGAAGTAACACATACACGCCAAGGTATGCGCTTACTTACCCATTTCATTATGGATATCTGTAAGTGCGAGAAGCTTTGGACCGCTGGTGCCATTATTGATGATGCTATTGAACGCATTAAAGAAAAAGTGGGTGATGAAGAAGTTATTCTTGGCCTCTCTGGTGGTGTTGATTCATCAGTTACGGCTATGCTTCTTCACCGTGCAATCGGCAAAAATCTGACGTGTGTTTTCGTCGATAACGGCCTATTGCGTTTAAATGAAGCTGACCAAGTAATGGAAATGTTCGGCGATCATTTTGGACTTAACATCATTCGCGTTGATGCTGAGGACAGATTCCTTGAGCGTCTTAAAGGCATTGAAGACCCTGAACTTAAGCGTAAAGCCATTGGTAATGAGTTCGTTCGTGTATTCGATGAAGAAGCAGGCAAGCGTGAGAACGCGAAATGGCTAGCACAAGGTACGATTTACCCTGACGTGATTGAGTCTGCTGGCTCTGCAACGGGCAAAGCGCATGTCATTAAGTCGCACCACAACGTGGGCGGCCTTCCAGAAGATATGGAACTAGGTCTTGTTGAGCCGCTGCGCGAACTATTTAAAGACGAAGTACGCAAAATTGGTCTCGAGCTAGGTTTGCCGTATGACATGCTTTACCGTCACCCGTTCCCTGGGCCAGGTCTTGGTGTTCGTGTACTTGGCGAAATAAAGAAAGAATATTGCGATTTACTACGTCGTGCTGACGCTATCTTTATTGAAGAGCTTTATGCAGCCGACCTTTATCAGAAAGTAAGTCAGGCATTTACCGTATTTCTACCAGTGCGCTCAGTAGGCGTAATGGGTGATGCACGTAAATACGATTGGGTAGTGAGTCTGCGCGCTGTTGAAACCATCGACTTTATGACGGCGCATTGGGCCCACTTGCCATACGATTTCTTAGGCAAAGTGTCGAACCGTATTATCAATGAAATCGACGGTATTAGCCGCGTGGTTTACGATATTTCTGGTAAGCCGCCTGCGACTATCGAATGGGAATAATTAATCAATAATAATGGATTGATTTATAAGGCTACTTTATTTTTGTAAAGTAGCCTTTTATATATGGCCTGCGAAGGTGCTTACTATCCAAAGCCTTTAAGCACAAAACATGTTGGTACGGCTATAGCTAAAGCTAAAAACAAGTTGTCTGATATTACTGCAATGATCAACTCGGGCAAAAAAGGTTTTTTGAATCACAGTCGTGGAGAGCGTTCAGATACATCTAGCCAGTCAACAACGGTATGTCGAACTTGGTTTGCTCAGCTAGGGCAGATATTGAAAAATATAACCTCTTTTGAAACTTTACCCCTCATTAACAGTAGTTGATTGAAACACTCAATCTGTCAGTATACTTTACATACAAAAACAGAATAAAAAATATTATTCGAAATATTAGGCTCTTATAGATTGGTACGTCTAATGCTTATAACCCTGTTATGCATGTCGCATCGAATATTTAATATAAAATAGGTGTCAATGTAATGAAAAAAATAATCTGTTTTGTAATTTTAAGTCTGATGAGTTTTGTAACTCATTCCGCTATTATCACAGGTATTGCTAATGATTTACTCAAAACGGACGTTAGCAATGACGGTTGGACGATACAATACCAAGGCGCTTACTCTGGCTCTTTTTCTTGGAGTTCACTATTAGCTGGAGTTGATTCATCGAAATATATGGCTTTGGCATCATCTTCTAGTGATGGTGCTACTACATATGATTTATTTGCTGCGATAAAAGTGTCTGACTTTTTAGTACTTTCCACTGCTCTCAATGAGACTCAATTGTTCAATGGGGCGTATTGGTACAGAAGTTCAGGAAGTGGCTCTGTAGGTTTTTCACCAACATCTGGAATTTTCCAAAATAGCGCAGATGTTTGTAATACATCCCTTTTCGGCGATCCTGGTTGTGCCGGTGATGATGGTTCTGAGCGTTTGTCTTGGCATATGAGTAGTAATGACAATGTTTTTGGAGGCTGGAGATCTGGTTTAACTACAAACCTTAACTCTGATAGTACTTGGCAAAGATACGTTCTTTTAATTGATGCTCCACAGCAAGGTCCTACCCCGGCTCCAGAGCCAGGCTCAATTGTAATGATTGGACTAGGTTTGGCTGGACTAGTGGTTCGCCGCAGAACCAAAAAGTAACTGAATTCTATTTTAGGTGCGTAAAACATTTACGCACCATCTTCTTATTCAGGTCTATCACAATACTAACGTCATTCTCAGCATCAATTCATACCAACAGCTATACATTTGACGCCGAGTCAGTATTCCCGCATCACGAAAAAACACATAATTATCACCGGAATAATGTTCCGTTCCGGAACTAATTTCGTCACAAAAACGGATTTGCAATAGCGATAATAATGCGTGTTTGCCGCACCTTAGGCGCCTCTTCTAGCTCCACGATCGTCACCGATAATAGTGCTTAAAATTATCTACTAGAAAACTACTTACTCCTCCTATTACCTGTAACTTACTTAGAAGTATTAAAAGTCCAGAAACCCACAACACGCTCTAAAATCTCAAATTTTTTGCAGGTTGTGTGAACTCGTCTATTCTTTCGTTAAGTATTATTGAAAATTAAACTTAAGAAGAATTGACAGGATGTTTTCAAACCTAAACATGGCAAGTTGGCAGTTTAAGCTCTACCTCGTTGGTGCGGTGCCAATTCTTGTGTGCTTGTCTATTGTCGGGTTAGCAACAAATACACTTTTTTCTCAAAGTGAGTCGCTTCAGGACGCTATCGATGACCTCAAAAGTCGGCAAGATATGGCGTTAACATTCATGGTAGCGAATCTAGCGCTCAATGCCGAAGTAAAGTCGTTGATAGCCGCGTCTTCTCAGGATGATATCAGGCAAAGCGCCATTGCAACTATCAAGGCTACGTCTACGGTTGAGGAAGAGCTAACACATCTAAATAATGCTCTTGGAAATGATCCTAAACTGGTTGAAATGCGCAGTTTATTTGATGAGATTAAGCCCAGACAAATGCAAGTTATTAGCAAGGCAAAGCGAAATCTAGATGCAGAGGCAATGATTATCGCTAATGAAATGAAGCCGCTGATATCAAGCCTTGAAAAAATAAGCTTAGAACTTGTAAAGCGAGAGTCTCAACAGCTTACACAACTTAAAGAGGCAAATTCTTCACAAAACACGCGTTTGGTTTATACGTTGATAATATTTTGCTGCGTGGGTGGCTTGGTGTCTCTGGGAATTGCACTCTACTTCGGTAAAACGTTGAAAGACAGACTTAATTACGTGCGAAAAGTATTAAATAAGGTCAGTGAAGGCGATTTAACAAGTCGAGTAGAAAAGCGCAGTAAGTGTGAAATAGGCGAAGTAAATGACGCTATTTCTGTCACCATCGACAAACTTGAAAAAACGGTTCATCAGATATCAGACAGAGCAGCAAGCCTATTTAGAAACGTATCAGTTGTAAAAGACGCTACACACCAGTCAATTGAGAATGTAAACGCATTAACCACAACTTATGAACGTATTGATATAAGCGCTAAAACAAATATCGACATAAGTGAACAAACTGCAGAGCAATTGCACATTGCCCAAACGAAGAGCGCAGAAGCGAGCGCTACGGCTTTGCGAGCACTGGAGCAAGCGAAGGTGACCAAGCGTAACATCGCAGAGGTGATTGATGCGATAAACGTATCAAATCAATGTGCTGAGCAAATGGGGCTTGCCGTTCAGAATATCACTTCTATTTCTGAAAACATTGCGGCCATCTCTGAACAAACCAACTTACTTGCGTTGAATGCTGCAATAGAAGCAGCAAGAGCAGGGGAGAGCGGTAGAGGTTTTGCGGTCGTTGCGGATGAAGTCAGAAACCTTGCGTCGCGCTCTAATGAGTCGGTTGACGAAATTGCCGCACTTGCTCAACAACTAACATCTAGCGTGACAACGATGGTTACGCAGATGAGTGAAACCAGCAACAAAGTTGAACGTCAGGGGCATGAGTTTGAGTCGACGTTAGACAATATCCTCAATGCGGAGTCACTTATACGCAACAGTGAGGAGCGCATAGAAGAAACATCCTTATTGGGGGATAAACAGCTTGAGGAAACACGTGCGATTATTACCGCGATGGAAAAGTTAAAAGGCGTTATCGATTCAACTACGCTTTCTGTTGCAGACATGGAAGGGTTATCCGACAGCTTAACCAAATCATCAAGCAGGTTGCAGTCGCTTGTTTCTTATTTCAAATTGATAGGAGATCCCAAGTGAAACGACTTGTATTAGTTGTGCTTTTAGCTGTGTCCTCGCACGCTCTTGCAAACGATTATGTTTATAAAGCAGGGCATCCATCGTTACAAGAATGGCTCCTGCCTGAGAATGTTCCAACGCCCAAAGATAATCCCCTCACACCCGCTAAAGTAGAGCTTGGAAAAATGCTGTTTTTTGATCCTCGATTAAGCGGAGACGGCAATATGTCTTGTGCTTCGTGTCACTCGCCTTTGTTTGGCTGGTCAGATGGTCAGAAAACGGCGAGAGGTCATAAGAGTATGGTGTTGGGCCGTGCATCACCGGTTGTTGTTAATACTGGGTATAACGACATTCAAATGTGGGATGGACGCGAAAAAACATTGGAAGACCAGTCTATCGGGCCTATGCGTAATACCGCAGAAATGAATATGGATATCCCAAAGCTCATCGATTTTCTGAGTAAGTCTGAATATAAGGAGCACTTTGAAGAGGCATTCCCCGGCGAGTCCATAGGCGTGGAGCAAATAGCCAAAGCACTTGCGTCTTTTGAACGCACCATTGTCAGCCGAGATTCCCCGTTTGATAACTGGGTAAGGGGCGATGAAAGCGCATTGACTGCACAGCAAATCAGAGGTTTTAGGCTATTTGTTGACCCAGATAAAGGAAATTGCGCCGTTTGCCATAGCGCACCAAATTTTACCGATAACGGCTTTCATAATTTGGGACTCGCGTCCTTTGGTGAAGATAACCCTGACTTGGGTCGCTATACTCAGCGGCCTTTGCGACTGATGAAAGGCGCCTTTAAAACACCCACTATTCGTGACATAACGCTTTCTGCCCCGTACTTTCACGACGGTAGCGCCGAAACATTGATGGAAGTTGTTGAGCACTACGCCATTGGTGGCGTGGTAAAAGAAAATCGCTCTCCAAATATGAAAACGCTCAACTTATCTCAGCAAGAAAAAGAAGACATTGTCGCTTTTATGGAGTCGCTAACGACACCACCAGAAGCATTTGTTTTACCTATATTGCCTCTTTAAGGATTACGTTTATGTATAGATTTTTCACTGCTCTTGTTTTTTTCAGTTCAACCACCGTATTAGCAAATGACCCCATAGTAGTGGGGCAGAAAGATAAAGCGTTCACCGTAAGTGAAGTATCGATAAAAGTGGGAGATACCGTGCGCTTTGTAAATGAAGATTCGTTTTTTCACAACGTCTTTTCACTGTCGGATGCGGCCCTTTTTGATTTAGGCTCATTTCCACAGGGGGAGCACCGTGATATTCAATTCGACACAGCAGGAGAAGTGGAGGTTGAGTGTGCGATTCACCCCTCAATGCGAATGGTTATTCATGTTGAAGAGCCTGAGGGCTAAAAAATGAAAACTTTCTCACTATCCGTGTTGAGTAGTTTGCTATTACTTTTGCCAACCTTAGCGATAGGGGCTCAGCAACAAGAAACTGAGCCAACTGTCGAAATCGGTGCCAAAGTTTATCAAGAACGTTGTGTACTTTGCCATGGAATGCAAGCGATGGGAGAAGGCGTTCTCCCAATGAAGCTTAAAAACTACCCGAATACGAATCTACTTAAACGTATTCGAACTAAAAGCCGTGGCGAGATACATGATGTGGTAACCCATGGTGCATCGCTTGAACATATCTCTGATTTTATGCCTCCGATGGGGGCTGAATTAACGTGGACAGAATTAGAAAGTGTTGTTGATTTCCTCATGTTGCTCAAGCGTGACACACAGCAAGGCTTAGCTATGCTAAAGAACAAAAGCCCGAGTGTGATAGACACTATGGACTCGTTTGCTGGCAGAGATATCTATGAAACACGGTGCGTTTTGTGCCACGGGACAACTGGCGAGGGAAATGGGAGAATGAGTAAAATCATTAAATCTCCACCTCCTTATAACCTCACACTTTCAAGGCTTCCAAAAGAGTACATTGTGAGTATTGTTACAAAAGGAGGGGAAGCCATGCAACGGTCTGGTCAAATGCCCCCGTGGGGCGATCAGCTCAATAAGGAAGAGATTGAGCACGTAGTTAATTATGTGATGTCGTTGAGGAAGTGATGCAACGCTTTACATCTTTGCCCATTACGCAAGAAGCATTATTTTTAAATAGACGCCATTTTATTAAGCAGGCCTTTTGTACCGGTTTATTGGCGTCTATGCCTAACTACGTGTTTTCTCAAACAAGTGGTAGCCACCTGGTAACCCCTATGAAAACCGCTTCTACTTACTGCAATTACTACGAGTTTTCAGATAACAAAAAAGTCATTCACCATCTTGCTAAAGCACTCGCTATTTCACCTTGGACTATAACTATAGACGGCGAGGTAGAAGAGCCCACGGTTTTAAATGTTGACCACATTACGCCAACGGTTTCTCGAGTCTATCCCATGCGTTGTGTTGAAGGGTGGACAGCAGTTATTCCGTGGCAAGGTATCCAACTGCGCGACTTATTGACGCTAGTTACCCCTAAAAGCAGCGCTAAATACGTTAAGTTCTATAGCGTTTACAGACCGTCTGAAATGCCAATGCAAAGGCGTGAACATTTTTCTTGGCCCTATGTTGAGGGGTTGAGGCTAGACGAAGCAATGCATCCTCTTACCATGCTTGCTTTGGGGATGTACGACAAACCACTAACAAAACAAAACGGAGCGCCAGTGCGCTTGGTAGTGCCTTGGAAATACGGTTATAAAAGTATAAAAGCCGTAACGCGCATAGAGTTCACAAGCTCACAACCAATCGGTTCTTGGGAGCAAGCAAGTCCCAGCGAGTATTCTTTCTACGCCAATGTAGATCCTAAGAAGCCTCATCCAAGATGGAGTCAGAGAAGGGAACTGTTACTTGGAGAAAAGCAAAAGCGACCCACACAGCGTTTCAATGGGTTCGCCAAGCAGGTAGCTCAAATGTATAGCGAGTAGTAATGTGGAAAGAACACTACGCTTTTTAGGGCGCCATTGCGCTTTTCTCCGTTATGCAATCTATGTCTCTGGTTTCTTGCTAAGTGGTTTCTTGGTCTGGAACTATATCGATACTCAGCACAACGTATATCAAACGTTAATGGCACTTACTGGGCAATACTCACTTGCGTACCTCATTCTCGTATTGCTCATTACGCCTCTGCGAAGGTGGTTCGTTATAGTATGTCAGTACTGGCACCTTTCTTACGGCAAACGTTTGAGTGACTGGAATTGGCTAATAAAGCTACGCCGTAGTCTAGGGTTGGTAAGCACGTGGTTTGCCTTCACGCATCTATTAATTTACCTATGGCTTGACCTTGCATGGTATTGGCAAGAGATTGTATGGGATGCGCGTAATCGATATTTTGTAGCCTTTGGGTGGTTAGGCTGGTCGATATTGACGGTATTGGCTATAACGAGTCCTGATATTGCTCAAAGGGCGCTAAAGCGCAGGTGGCGCCAGATTCATCGTAGTATTTACCTATTGGCAATTATCGTACTGTGTCACTTCATGCTTAGCGAGAAACAAGGGAGTAACGAGGTTGTACCCTGGGCAATTGGTATTTTTATCTTGTTACTTCATAGGGTGTGGTTTGGCGTTATGAAAAATAGTAAAAATGCAACGGACAACGGTATGCTCGTATATCGTCACAATAAAGGACGTGGTGCAAAATACCTTGAGCAAGATTAATCTAAATTCGCGACTTGTTTGCTGCTGTGTAACAGTATTGTCATAAAAATAACATTTAATAGCGGCATCAGTTTTCGACACCTCCCAAAAGGTTATATTGTGTTCAATTACACTAGCATTAGCCGTTTAGTAATGACGCCCGTTCTCGCCAGTTTATGTTTACTTGTTTTGCTCAATGGCGCCTCAATCTTAAAATCTTTTTCGGTACTCAGTTCGTTTGATGAACTAGAAAATACGTTGGTGCAATCTGAACGCGATGTAAATAGTGTACTAAGTACATTCAAGACACAGGTACAAGAATGGAAAAATGTATTACTTCGTGGCCATAAACAAGAGGATAGAGAAAAGTACTGGAACCGCTTCAAGCAACGCGAGACTGAAATTACCCAACAGTTCGAGTTGATGCTTACCAATGATGTCATTAGCGATAAAGCGAAATCAGAAATACGCCAATTTCAAAAAGCGCATGCATTGATGGCGGCAAAATATCGAGAGGGCTATGAGGCGTTTGTGGCATCTGGCTTTGACCCGAAAGTGGGAGATAGTTATGTACGTGGAATTGACCGTGAGCCAGCAAAGTTACTCTCTAGTATCGCTGATGACATTGCAAGCGAGTCCGCCAATGCAATTGCAACGCTAAAAGCGACAACGCGCAGTATGCTGTGGATGATCTTGCTAGCAGCAATAATACTATCTATCGCATCGGTAGCTTATGTTATTTCCAGATTGCGTTCGCAGGTTATCAAGCCCACTAAACAAGTGGCTGCATGTATTGCCAATTTGGCCAATAGCCAATATGACTATGCGTTAAATTACACCAGTCAACATGAATTAGGTGTACTAGCAGACTCTGCAAGAGCACTACAAAGCAAACTCAATGAGTCTGTGGTTCAGCTTCGAGAGGCTGAACGTGAGATGGAGCGCGCGTTTGGTACGCTGAATCATGTGGGTCAATCAATAATGGAAGGCGCTAACGAACAGCGTGACGCTTCTCGCTCTCTTGATAATAGCACCGATAAGCTTAGAGAAATTGTGCAAAATCTGGTGGCTATTACTGATCAGGTTGCAGTGGCGACAAATAACTCTGAACAAAATGTCGCCAGTTGCTATACGACATTTGAAAAGGCAAACCTTGGGTTTAAACAGCTTGCTAAAACAGTAACCGAGTCGAGCAATATCGTGTCAGAGTTACAAAGTCGTAGTACTAATATTTTGAAAGTGGTTAATGTAATCAACGAAATTGCTGATCAAACCAACTTGTTAGCCTTAAACGCTGCTATTGAAGCTGCAAGGGCAGGTGAGCACGGTAGAGGTTTCGCTGTTGTTGCTGACGAAGTTCGCGCTCTGGCAGCAAAAACGCAACAATCCACCAAAGAAATTAATGACATTTTAAGCAGCTTTGAGTCAGAAGCAAAAGGTGCCGTTGCTGCTATGGCCTCAGGTAAGCAACTATCAGATACCAACGCTTCAGAAGCCGCTACAGCGTTAGAAACACTTAATAATGTGGTTCGCGATATTCAAGAAACGGCCAGTGTTGTTGTGGCCCTCAATGAAGCCGCGGATGAACAAGAAGCCGTATTACACCAAGTAGAGGTGATTATTAGCAAGGTAGTAACGTCATCTGAACGCTATCATCAACTTGCGCAAAAAGATGATATGTCACGTTCGATGAAAAGCATGTCGCACAACGTGGAAAAGGTCGTCAACAGTTTGACCCGATAAGTTAGCTTTGTCAGTATTACAAAAGGAGCTTCGCGCTCCTTTTTTTGCAATAAAGGTACTGTGTTTTAATGACCCCGTTAGTTTTTCATCCGATTTACAGTCAACTTGACTTGCCTGAGCGACATCGCTTTCCAATAGAGAAGTACGTAGGCATACGTGACGAGCTAGTCAAAAGAGGCATTGAGTCAAGTCGCTTTGTTGCGCCAACCCCCATAGACAATGAAACCCTTCTTACCTATTTTTCAGAGCACTATGTTCGTACTTTGACAACCGGAGAGTTAGATAAACAAGCAATGCGTCGAATCGGCTTTCCCTGGTCGGAGCAACTCATCGAGCGCACGCGTACTGCTGTTGCAGGTACTCGTTTAACCGCGCAATTGGCCCTTGAGACAGGTAAGGCTCTAAATCTAACTGGTGGCTACCATCACGCTTTTTCAGACTTCGGCTCAGGCTTTTGCCTATTTAACGATTTATATATTGCAGCCAAAACAATGCAACAGTCTCCCGAAATTGAAAACGTACTTATTGTTGATCTGGATGTTCATCAAGGTGATGGTACCGCCAAGTTGGCCGAAAATGACCCCGACATATTTACCCTGTCGATTCATGGTGAAAAGAACTTCCCTTATCGCAAACAGCAATCGGATTTAGATATTGGTTTAGCAAAGGGCACAGGCGATGATGAATACCTGTCGACGTTGGAAGAAGCACTTACACTCGCACTAAGACAATTCCAACCTGACGCCATTATTTATGATGCTGGAGTAGACGTACACATTAATGACGACTTAGGTCATCTTAATATTACGACGGAGGGGGTTTATCAGCGCGATAAGCAAGTATTTGAACTAGCGCATAGACTCGGCGTGCCTATTGCGGCAGTTATTGGTGGAGGATACCAGCGCGACATTGCCGCACTGGTTGATGTGCATATTCAGCTCTATCGCGCTGCTGGTGTAATTACGTAAACGGCGAGACAACTTACAAGAAATGCAGTTGAAAACCGATACCAATACGTTCTTGTGAACGGTTGTAATCGATAAGTGAGTCGCCGTAACCATTAAAGTACTGCAATAGCACTTCGTATCTATCCGAAATAGGATAAGTAAGATCTAGCTGTATGCTACCTCTATTTGAGTCCAAATCTAAGTTGTTGCGAAGCAGCGCTAGCATCTTGAACGCGCCAACTTTGCGGCCATAGCCTAATTCCACACGACCGTAGTAATCTAGAATATCTGGGTTGTCATCGCCAGAAGGGTCAGAAGGGCTCTCCTTTTCATCTTCAGGAATGCGATACCAGGTTTTTAGGTAGTAAATGTCGTCGTCATCGCTAAATACGATAGAGGCAAATATTCGATTCCAGCTTCTAGAGCGAAAGCCGCTTTGCCCATTAGACATGTGGTTAAAACCAACTTGAAAGGTATTAAATTTGTAGCCTAATACAGAATAATCGGCGGTTTCTTGCCAAAAAATTTCAGGTTCGTAGTTAGTTTCTCTAAACGGTTTAGACACTTCGCTATTATATAACTGCCAGAATGAAGTAAGCGTAAAACCGAAATAGACACCATCAAAGCCACTTTCTTCAAGATACAGAGGCAGCTTCGCACTCACTTGAAATTTTGCTTCGTTGTTATCAACGTTCTGTTCATTAAGATCTTCATTACCTATTGTGTTAGGTGATGATGCATAAGTGTAAGGAAGAAAATAATTTTGCCGATGTTGGGTTATTGCAAACACATTATCGAGCGCTTCCTTATCACCTTCTAATCGCTCATCAAGGGCACTTTGAGTGGTCGTGTCGCGTTTGATAATATCAATAACTTCAATTCCACTTTTTTCCTCTTCCTGATTAGATTGTGCTTCTTTGGTTGTTGAAGGTAGCTTCTCTTCTTCGTAATCGGTGGGATGGGTTTGCGAATACACAGGGGAACACACGGTAGCAATCACTGCTACCAATAAAGGCTTTAACACTGACACCTTTTAATCTCCATAATAAGGGTTTTGAGTTGTGCTTAACTGAAGTCCAGTGTTTGGCCTTCCGAAGATGCAAATACATGTAAAGTAGACTCTGCAATAGTGACATATTCATTACAGTGGGTCACCACATCATCTATATCGTCGTCAGTGCGTTCTGGATCATGACTATACAGCGCTAATTTTTTTGCATTACATGCCATTGCTAGTTTTACCGCTTCTTCGGCAACAGAATGACCCCATCCGGTTTTTGCTGGCATATCAGACAACATGTATTGTGCATCATGAATGAGAAGGTCAGCATCGAGCGCAAACATAACAAACTCTAAAAAATCTGTTTCTTTTTTGTAAGGCGGATAGAGTTCATTGTCTGTGATATAGGCAACTTTGAGCCCGTCTGCTTCAATACAATACGCACTGCCTTTGCCCGGATGATTCATACGTAAGCGCTTGACGACAGCGCTACCAATAGTGAACTTATCTTGCCCTTCAGGCAATTGTTCGATGGTAATGTTGGCCTTTAGCGCTTCAGGTGGGACTGGAAACAGCGAGCCTTCCATTTGACGAATAATCTGGTCAGGCTCATTGAGCATGGTTTGTCCGGGGTAGATGTTAATTTCACGATTTTCTTGATAGATAGGCGTAAAAAACGGAAACCCCTGAATGTGATCCCAGTGATTGTGGCTTAATAGCAGGTGTATGGGTGTTTGCTTTTTAACGAGCTGCCCGCCTAACTTGCGAATACCCGTTCCAGAGTCGAGAACGATATCAGTACCGTCCTCAAGCTCTATGTGGACGCATGCAGTGTTGCCACCATAGCGAATAAAATCGGCTCCCGGTGTGGGAATTGACCCTCTTACGCCATAAAAAGTTAACCGCATACGCCCCTCGTTCTTACTTATTGGGCAAGTTTAGATGTTAGAGTGCGGCGACAAACTCTCTCGCTGCGCTTAAATCTAATAACTGCTTTTCGCCCGTACGTCTATTCTTATACTCAACTTGTTGATTATCTAGGTTTCTTTCACCAATAACAATACTGTGAGGAATACCGATAAGCTCCATGTCATTGAACATAACACCAGGGCGTTCTTTTCTGTCGTCAAACAAAACTTCAACGCCAAGCTCAACAAGCTCTTGGTAGAGCTTTTCCGCTGCTTCTTTGATGCGGTGAGATTTGTGCATATTCATAGGTATAAGTGCAATTTTAAATGGTGCAATAGGATCTGGCCACTTAATGCCAAATTTATCGTGGTTCTGTTCAATGGCTGCCGCAACAATACGCGAAACGCCAATACCATAACAGCCCATGGTCAAGGTTTGATGCTTGCCAGTTTCTGTCAATACGCCACAGTTCATTGCTTCAGAGTACTTACTGCCTAGCTGGAATATGTGGCCAACCTCAATGCCGCGTTTGATATTAAGCGTGCCTTTGCCATCAGGAGAAGCATCGCCTGCAACCACGTTGCGAATATCAACGCCAGTGACGTCTTCAGACCAGTTAGCATTCATATTCACTTTGCCGCCGGCGCCTGCACCAGTGGTGAAGTCTGCAAGGGCTGCTGCACTGGCATCAATGAGTGCTGGTACAGGTAAGTTAGTTGCATCTGCAAACAATGGTGAAACGCCAAGCACTTCTTTTGCTTGCTCAAACGACGCTTCAACAAGTGGACTAGCAACGTTGTCCAATTTTTCTGCTTTGACATCGTTAAGTTCGTGGTCCGCGCGAAGCACAAGCGCTACCCATTTGTCGGCAATGACTTCTTCGCCTTTGCTGTTTACATCACAGGCAGCCTTTACCAATACAACTTTGACGGCGTTTGTTGCGTCGGCTTCTACGCTTTTTAAAATAGCATTAAAATCTTTGCCTTTAGCATCCTTGGTTTCAACTGCGGCACCTGAAGCAACTGACTTCTCAGGGGCTACTGCCGCGGCCATTTCGACGTTAGCTGCATAATCACTATCACTTGAGAAAGCGATGTCGTCTTCACCTGACTCGGCAAGTACGTGGAACTCATGAGAATGGTTACCACCAATTGAACCTGAATCGGCAATAACTGCTCTAAAGTCTAGACCCATTCGCGAGAAAATATTGCAGTATGCGTCATACATTTTCTGGTAAGTTTCTTCTAGACAGCTTTCCTCCAAGTGAAAGCTATAAGCGTCTTTCATCGTAAATTCACGACCGCGCATAATGCCAAAGCGGGGGCGAACTTCGTCGCGGAATTTAGTTTGTACCTGGTATAGGTTCAAAGGAAGCTGTTTGTAACTACTGATTTCATTACGTACAAGTGCGGTAATAACCTCTTCGTGTGTTGGACCAAGCACAAAGTCTCGCTGATGACGATCTTTAACGCGAAGTAGTTCAGGGCCATATTCGTCCCAGCGGCCAGACTCTTCCCAGAGATCAGCGGGCTGAACCACAGGCATAAGCACTTCAATGGCGCCTGCTTTGTTCATTTCTTCACGAACAATATTGGCTACTTTATTGAGAACGCGAAGACCAGACGGTAGCCAAGTATAAAGTCCTGATGCTAACTTTCTGATCATACCAGCGCGAAGCATAAGCTGGTGGCTGATAACTTCTGCATCTGCAGGGGTTTCTTTCTGCGTGGCAAGCAAATATTGACTAGTGCGCATGTAAAGCAGGTTTCCTGTAAAAATTATTTATCGTAGATCTGGCGTATTCTAATTAACTGTGAGCAATTTCGCCACAAACGCGTTAGCTTAAAGCGGATTTATCTGCGTCACTCTCACGCATCCACCTAAAACAATGAAGCTGAGGTCAACATTGTATAGTGCAACTTTATAGGTTTTGGGGTCATTATCACATTGTTGTTTGTACGCTGGTCTAGGGTCTTGAGATAACACGCTCGTGGCGAGTGATTTAAAGTCACCGTGTTGTTTTTCCAGTTCCTCAAGTGTTGCTGATAAGACACTGTCAAATTGAACCGTTCTTTGCGGAATTGGATGATATGAGCTCAATTTATCGGTAGCGCCGCTAATCGCATCAGCATAGGGCAAGTAAGGTTTAATATCGATTATTGGTGTGCCATCTACAAGGTCGACACCCTCTACGGTAAGCGCATAGGAATCACCGTGTTTTACGATGCCTTTATTTAGTACTACCGACATGCCAACGCTGTTTGGTCTATGTGTGCTTCTCGTTGCTAATACGCCAGTACTTGCATTGCCACCTAAACGAGGGGCTTTAACTTTACTCTTCCAGCCTCTGGCTTGAGTTTGGTGAAAGACAAAAAGTAACCATAGATGTGAAAAGCCGTCGATACCTTCAAGCATATTGACGTCGTCAAAGCCCGGTAAAAAGCTGATAGTCCCTTTTGCTTTTGCTAAACCCGGCTGGCGAGGGATGGCAAATTTCTGTTTAAAGGGAGTTGCAATGGTCGCAATCGGTGAGAAAGCGTAATTCTTTGAGGTCATCATGAACACCATCAGGTTTATCTAAAAATCTGAAAAAAAGGGCGAAGTGTCACATAACTCTCATAAACATCGGGTAAGTTAACACTTCAAGTGAATACTTGAGCCGCATTTAAGCACTAATCAGTTTTGACTGATAGCAATTGTAAAAATGTGGTCCCTGGATCCAATCAAATTTAGGCTCACGCTATCGTGAGCCGCTTTTTTATTTCCGTGTTTTCATTTTTTCTAACTGCGCTTCAAAGTATGGGCAACCTAGTGAGTTTGCTTTAGCAATGTTGTGGCTGAAGATTTTTTCTGCATCATCTTCATTTTTCATGTAACGAGATATATCACTTTCTCTAATCAGATGAAGAAGCGGGTAGGGTGAGCGGTTTGTATAGTTCTCGCTATCGTTCTCGGTGTTACCATCAAATACGTAGTTTGGATGGAAGCTCGCTAGCTGATAAGTACCGCTATAACCCCAATCATGTAACATGCGCTCAGCAATCGCGAGTACGTCGAGGTATTCGTCAAAATCAGCTAACGCCTCATGAGTTAATATCAGCAGCGTGGTTGCAGTCTTGTCGTCATTGTCTAAATGATGAAGTTCATTAAACAAGCTTTCGAGAATGTCGCCAGTATCGCCAGCGAGTACTTCAAGGCGAATTTGATTGGGAGAGCGAACATATTTCGCAAAAGGACAAAAGTTATGCGCAATAACAATATCATCCACCCAATTTAGCGTAGCGTTGATGTAATGGGAATGCGATAAAGAAGAGGGCTGGTATTTGTTTGGCATTGGACGTGTACAATCTAAGGGAATTAAAGGCACCATATGCAATGGTGCCAATAGCTAATGAACTAAGAATGATACTTAACGTAGGCTTCTAGCGTATTTTCAATCAAGCTTGCTACTGTCATTGGGCCCACACCACCTGGTACTGGGGTGATCCATCCCGCACGCTCTTTCGCTTTCTCAAAGTCTACATCACCCACTAACGACCCATCATTAAGGCGGTTAATGCCCACATCAATTACGATAGCGCCAGGCTTGACCCAATCGCCAGGGATAAAGTTAGGTTTACCTACCGCCACAACTAACAAGTCAGCACGCTGAACATGACTTTTCAGGTCTTGAGTGAATTTATGACACGTGGTTACCGTACATCCGGCAAGAAGTAGCTCTAGACTCATAGGGCGACCTACAATATTTGAAGCACCTACGATTACTGCATCTAAGCCTTTTACTGGTCTTTTAGTCGACTCAATCATTGTCATGATGCCTTTGGGCGTACAAGGACGAAGGGCAGGTATGCGCTGCGCGAGGCGACCTATATTATACGGGTGGAACCCATCTACATCTTTATGTGGCTGAATGCGCTCTAACACTTTTTCAGCGTTCAATCCTGCAGGTAGCGGGAGCTGAACCAAAATGCCGTCTATTTCTTTGTCTTCGTTCAACTCGTCAACGAGGTTAAGTAGCGTTTCTTCGGTGGTATCAGCAGGAAGATCAAAAGAGCGAGAGACAAAACCAACTTCTTCACATGCCTTACGCTTGTTAGCAACATAAACTTGAGACGCTGCATCACTTCCTACTAGGACAACAGCAAGACCAGGTTGTCTTTTTCCAGCTTGTGTCAGTGATTCAACATAGGATGTAACGTGTTGGCGAACTTGTTTGGCAATTAGTTTGCCGTCGATGAGGTGAGCGGTCATAGTGTTATTTATCAAAGTATAGTGGTCAACAAGTGCCCTATATTGTTTCACAAAACGCTATTGCTAAACCAGCACTAAGCCTTCTCTTAATGAAAAAAGAGACTAAAGATGTGTACAAACGCAAATTATCCGTCCACTTTTTTCTTATCCAAACGCAGTTTTTCTTATTTGTGCTTAAATGATGAAAACGTGTCACGCTAATTGTGCTGACAAAAAAGGGTGTAGCCGAGTAGTTTTTTGCTTGTTTATTGCTCTTTTTGTTCAAAAAAACGTGATAATGCGCGCTTTATGAGCGGTTGGAAAATTTATTTAAAAAAGTGTTTGACGAGGTGGGGTCATGTCAGTAATATTCGCACCCCGTAACGGCACAGAGACAAAACATCTCAGAAAGCAGTTACATCAGTCGGTGAGTGGCGCAGCTTGGTAGCGCACTTGTTTTGGGTACAAGGGGTCGCAGGTTCAAATCCTGTCTCACCGACCACTTTTTGCAGCGAAGATTCGCCGAGCGCCCGTAGCTCAGCTGGATAGAGCAACGGCCTTCTAAGCCGTGGGTCGCAGGTTCGAATCCTGCCGGGCGCGCCATGCGGGTCAGGTAGGTCCTGACAGGATGGCAGAATTTTCAAGTTTACATGGTTAACAATTCACATGTAAACTATGCAAGCACCTCTATGGTGGGCGTAGCTCAGTTGGTAGAGCCCCGGATTGTGATTCCGGTTGTCGTGGGTTCAAGTCCCATCGTCCACCCCACTTTTTGCGGAAGTGGTGGAATTGGTAGACACGCTGGATTTAGGTTCCAGTGCTTCACGGCGTGAGAGTTCAAGTCTCTCCTTCCGCACCATATTTTCAAGCTTTATCTAAAGCTTTTCAATGATATCTCTGTCGGTGAGTGGCGCAGCTTGGTAGCGCACTTGTTTTGGGTACAAGGGGTCGCAGGTTCAAATCCTGTCTCACCGACCATTTATCTCTCTTTTCTTGAAAGCCTTTTAAATCTAAATGTCCATTTATCGCTGAATCGATAATTTTAGTGCTTGTTTGGTCGTATTCTGCACAAATGCGCGTTACAAACTTGTGTTTCCCTCTCGACTCTTGTGATCTGCGGCTGTATACTACCGCGTCTTTTTTTAACCAGTACGTTTGTTTCAGGTTGGCTTTTTGACATAAATATTGTCCTAACCATGATTGTATAAACGTCAGATAACGACCTCTTCCCCGCAAGTGATATGCAACATTGCATGACGGGAGAGGGGATTGAGAACAAAACGCCTGTAAAGGCGTATAGTTGAGGTAACATAATGCAAGTTTCAGTCGAGACGACCCAGGGTTTAGAACGCCGTCTTACTATCACCGTTCCAGCAGACGCGGTTGATTCAGCAGTTAAGTCACGCCTACAGCAGTTGGCAAAAACACAACGCATTAACGGCTTCCGCCCAGGCAAAGTTCCTGTAAGCGTAATCAAAAAGCGTTTCGGCCAAGCAGTTCGCCAAGAAGTTGCTGGTGACGTAATGCAACAAAACTTCTACCAAGCGGTTATTCAAGAAAAAATCCAACCTGCTGGTATGCCAAAGTTTGAACTGACTAAAGACGAAGACGGTCAGGACCTAGAATTTACTGCATCTTTCGAAGTTTACCCAGAAGTAGAAGTGAAAGGTGTTAGCGATATCGAAATCGAAAAGCCAGTAGTAGAAATTACTGACGAAGATCTTGATAACATGATGGAAACGCTTCAGAAGCAACACGCAACTTGGAAAGAAGTTAAGCGTAAAGCGAAAAAAGATGACAAAGTGATCATCGATTTCGTTGGTTCTATCGACGGTGAAGAATTTGAAGGCGGGAAAGCAGAAGATTTCGCACTTGAGTTAGGCAAAGGCCGCATGATCCCAGGTTTCGAGAAGCCTCTTGTAGGTGCGAAAGCGGGCGAAGAAGTGACTATCGAAGTAACTTTCCCTGAAGACTACCACGCAGAAAACCTGAAAGGTAAAGACGCGGTTTTCCAAGCAACTGTTAAGAAAGTAGAAGGTCAATCTCTACCTAAAGTTGACGAAGAATTTGCGAAGCTTTTCGGTGTTGAAGAAGGCGGTGTAGACGCACTTAAAGCAGAAGTTCGTAAGAACATGCAGCGTGAACTTGACCAAACGCTAAAAGCACAGGTTAAAGAAGACGTTATCGCTAAACTAGTTGACGCTAACGAAATCGATATTCCTCAAGCGCTAATCGACCAGGAAGTAAACGCACTTCGCGAGCAAGCTAAACAACGCTTCAGCCAACAAGGCGGTGGTCAAAACCTTCCTGAACTGCCAGCTGAGTTGTTTACTGACAACGCTAAGCGTCGTGTTTCAATTGGTCTACTTCTTGGCGAAGTTATCAAGAATAACGAACTTAAAGCTGACGAAGCGAAAGTTAACGAGATGATCGAAACTGCAGCGTCTGCGTATGAAGATCCGCAAGAAGTTATTGATTACTACAACAATAACCAAGAGCTTATGCAGCAAATGCAAAACGTTGCACTTGAAGAGCAAGCGATTGAGTGGGTTCTTGAGCAAGCAAAAGTTACTGAAGTAACTAAAGCTTTTGACGAGGTTATGAACAAACAGGCGTAATTTTTTACTGTCTGATTGACAATACTTGTCAGCAACTGCTTAAATGCTCGGAGCCTTCCGAGCATTTTTGTTTTTAACGCTAGATAATCAAGGTAGCTATGACTAATACCCCGTTTGACCCTATGAATGCACTTGTTCCAATGGTTGTAGAGCAAACCTCAAAAGGTGAGCGCTCTTATGACATTTATTCGCGCCTATTGAAAGAAAACGTTATTTTCTTAGTGGGGCAAGTTGAAGACCACATGGCCAACCTAATCGTTGCTCAAATGCTGTTTCTTGAAGCTGAAAACCCAGAGAAGGACATTTTCCTTTATATCAATTCACCGGGTGGTTCAGTAACTGCGGGAATGGCAATATACGACACAATGAACTTCATAAAGCCAGATGTTAGCACCGTATGTATGGGGCAAGCGGCAAGTATGGGCGCATTCTTGTTGTCTGCTGGTGCCAAAGGTAAGCGCTATTGCCTACCTAATTCTCGTGTAATGATTCACCAACCATTAGGTGGGTTCCAAGGCCAAGCTTCAGATTTTGAAATTCATGCGAAAGAAATTCTGTCTATTAAAGAGAAGCTAAATCGCCTAATGGCCGACCATACTGGTCAAGACTACGAAAAAGTCGCTCGTGATACCGATCGTGATAACTTCTTAAGTGCAACTGAGGCGAAAGAATACGGCCTAGTTGACCAAGTTTTAGCAAATCGATCTGACGTAGCCGCAACTAAGTAGTATAGTTATAGAGAACCCGAGCCAGTGCATCGCACGTTATGGTTTTCGGCTCGGGCAAGGCAGAGGCAAAAGTAATGAGTGATAAGCAAAGCGGTGACGGTGATAATAAGCTACTGTACTGTTCGTTTTGTGGCAAAAGCCAACACGAAGTAAGAAAGTTAATAGCAGGCCCGTCGGTATTTATATGCGACGAGTGTGTTGAGTTATGTAACGATATCATTCGCGAAGAAATTAAGGAAATCGCGCCAAAGCAAAAGCAGGACGCTTTACCTAAACCTAGTGAAATACATGCGCATCTTGACGATTACGTAATTGGTCAAGAGCATGCTAAAAAAGTACTTTCAGTAGCGGTATACAACCACTACAAGCGCTTGCGCAACGGTGATGTTCATGACGGTGTTGAATTAGGTAAGAGTAACATTCTGCTAATTGGTCCTACAGGTAGCGGTAAAACGTTACTTGCTGAGACTTTGGCTCGATTACTTGATGTGCCGTTTACAATGGCAGATGCAACTACACTAACCGAAGCCGGTTACGTAGGTGAAGACGTTGAAAACATAATCCAAAAGCTGCTTCAGAAATGTGATTATGACGTTGAAAAAGCACAGCGTGGTATTGTGTATATCGATGAAATCGACAAAATTTCGCGTAAGTCTGATAACCCCTCGATTACGCGCGATGTGTCGGGCGAAGGTGTTCAGCAGGCGTTGCTTAAGTTAATCGAAGGTACTGTCGCATCAGTTCCACCACAAGGTGGTCGCAAACATCCTCAGCAGGAATTCTTGCAGGTTGATACCTCTAAGATCTTGTTTATCTGCGGCGGCGCATTTGCTGGCCTTGATAAAGTGATTGAGCAGCGTGCGCAAAAAGATACCGGTATCGGTTTTGGTGCTACGGTTAAGTCGAAAGACAACAGCAAGCAAATAAGCGAACTGTTTAAGCAGGTTGAGCCAGAAGACTTAGTGAAATATGGTTTGATACCAGAGTTCATTGGTCGTCTTCCTGTCGTGACGAGTCTTGAGGAGTTAAACGAAGAAGCGCTGATTCAAATTCTACGCGAACCTAAGAATGCCATCACCAAGCAATACGGTGCGCTATTCTCTATGGAAGATGTAGAACTAGAATTCCGTGACGATGCACTTAACGCAATTGCCAAAAAAGCAATGGAGCGTAAAACCGGTGCGCGTGGTCTTCGTTCAATCGTAGAAGCTGTTCTTCTCGACACCATGTATGACCTTCCATCGATGGAAGATGTCAGTAAAGTCGTCATTGATGAAACCGTGATTCGCGGGGAATCGAAGCCGATTTTGATATATGATAGTAACGAAAAGAAAGCAGCCTCTGAGTAATTGTTAGGTTGTAAAAAAGGCCCTTCGGGGCCTTTTTTGTTTTTAAACCGCTACTGCGCTGGTTTATACTGCGTTGGTAAATTTTGTGAAATCCTCATTTACCTTAAGTAAACTCCGGTTCCCCAAAATCTCCCGCCTTGTCTAAACCATGCTCGCTGACGCGGTTTAAAAACGACAGTCGTTGTTTCTGGTTTGATTCAACAAAAACAAAGGTTGTCGCGGTTTTTCGTCAACATCCGCCTTGCACCCACTTCGCTCACGACGCTGAACAAAAACACTGGATGATGTTTTCGGAGCACTTTTTTATACTTAGTCTGTGAAATCCTCATTTACCCTATGTAAACTCCGGTTCCCCAAAATTTCCTGCCTTGTCTAAACCATGCTCGCTGACGCGGTTTAAAAACGACGAGTGTTGTTTTTTGTTTAGGTGAGGAGCCTATATAGATTCATGCGGTTTTTCGTTGGCTATCGGGTAGAAATGTAATTTTGATGCGTTTGTGTTTTACTAATGCGCTACCTAGCAGTTAAATACGAAGGAACGTGAATATGGTTAAATATCTAGCACCTCTATTAATTTTTTTCCCTTTTTTATCTTTTGCGCAGCAAGTGGTAGACCCTGATTTTACGCCACAACACACTGCTTGCTATTTTTGTCAGTTTGAATCTTCACCGGTTGTCGCCGTTGATAGTGCGCACCACAATTTTCATACCCTTGACGGACGCTACAAACCGTTCGCGAAAGTGCTTGAAGCCGATGGTTTAACGCTGAAAAATCATTCGAAACCTTTTTCTCGTGCGTCGCTTGCTGAAATCGACGTGTTGGTTGTGGCTAATGCGCTAAATGAAAGAAATACTCAGAACTGGGATTTGCCTAATTATCCGGCGTTTACTCGCGAAGAAGTCGAAGCTGTTTATCATTGGGTAAATAACGGTGGTTCACTATTTCTTATTGCTGATCATATGCCGTGGCCTGCTGCCATGTCAGACTTGGCAGAAATATTTGGCTTCGGGTTCATCAATGGCTATGTGGAGATAATTAATAAACAAGAGCAGTTTTTTGACCGTCAGTCACAGAGTATTTTGCGATCTCCTGTTACACCAGCAGATGGCGAAAACGTGGTAGATGTCATTCAGGGCTTTTTAGGTCAAGGTTTTACAATACCTCCGCAAGCACAGCCTGTACTTCAATTTACACAACAATCAATAAATTGGATGCCATCAAAATCATGGGCCATCGAAGACGATACGCCTTCACAAAGTGCCATTGGACTCTATCAGGGGGCAATAATGGAATTCGGAAAGGGTAAAGTGGCTGTATTTGGCGAAGCGGGTATGTTTACTGCGCAAGTTGTTAAAAGTGACGACGAGTCGTGGGCGATGGGAATGAATTCACCATCAGCAAAAGACAATCAACAGCTACTATTAAATATCGTGCGTTGGTTAGTGTCATACTAATTGATGAAAAAGCTTCTCAACCGGCAGTTGCGTAGCTTTTATCACTGATGTGTTTGAATTTTATTCACTTGTACAACGTATCCTATTCTTTCTATCAGATTTTTGACTTAAGTGTTGCCATACGGCTAAAAATCGATAATGGTTATAGGTAGAGCAGGGAAGGTAAGGTTGAGGAATTAACGCACTTTAATAAGTTTCGATTGAACTTTGCTCTTGCATCCCCATATAAAAATGACATTTCAAACTAATTGAGAACAAGTATGACAGTTGAGCGTGAAAATCGCATTGAAATTCCTGTGCTTGCCTTGCGGGATGTAGTGGTATACCCGCATATGGTCATACCCCTATTTGTTGGGCGTGAAAAATCAATCCGTTGCCTTGAAGCTGCAATGGAAAACGATAAACAAATATTTCTAGTCGCGCAGAAAGACGCTGGCGTCGATGAGCCAGAGGCTGATGACATTTATACCGTTGGTACTATTGCAACCATTCTCCAATTACTAAAACTGCCAGATGGCACAGTAAAAGTGTTGGTAGAAGGCAGTGTAAGAGGTCAAGTGGACGGCTACCAGCAGTCAGAGCCGTATTTTGTCGCTAATGTTGAAAAACTCGAAGATGAAGCAATCGACGAGAGTGAGCAGGAAGTGCTTATTCGCTCAGCGGTGTCGCAATTTGAAGGCTACGTAAAGCTTAATAAGAAGATTCCACCTGAAGTGCTTACGTCACTCAATGGTATCGAAGACGCTGCACGCCTTGCTGATACGATGGCTGCGCATATGCCGCTTAAGCTGACAGAAAAGCAGAAAGTACTTGAGATGCAAGGGGTGAATGAGCGCCTTGAGTATTTGATGGCGCTAATGGAAGGTGAAATAGACTTATTGCAGGTCGAAAAGAAAATTCGTACCCGCGTCAAAAAGCAAATGGAAAAGAGTCAGCGTGAGTACTATTTGAATGAGCAAATGAAGGCCATTCAAAAAGAACTCGGCGAGCTTGACGACGCGCCAGATGAATTTGAAGCACTTTCTAAGAAAATAGCTGAAGCAAAAATGCCAAAAGAGGCAGAAGACAAGGCAAAAGCGGAATTACAAAAGCTTAAAATGATGTCGCCTATGTCAGCAGAAGCAACTGTATTGCGCAGCTATATCGAGTGGCTAACCAATGTGCCGTGGAATAAGCGCTCGCCAGTGAAAAAAGATCTTTCACGCGCAGAAGGTGTGTTGAACGAAGACCATTACGGCCTCGAAAAAGTTAAAGAGCGTATCTTGGAATACCTCGCAGTACAGCAGCGTGTTAAAAAGCTTAAAGGTCCTATATTGTGTCTTGTGGGGCCACCGGGAGTGGGTAAAACCTCGCTGGGGCAATCTATTGCTAAGGCTACTGGTCGTAAATATGTTCGTATGGCGCTTGGCGGTGTGCGAGATGAAGCGGAAATTCGTGGTCACCGTCGCACCTACATTGGTTCACTGCCAGGTAAGTTAGTGCAGAAAATGGCGAAGGTGGGCGTTAAGAACCCACTGTTCTTGTTAGATGAAATCGACAAGATGTCTTCAGATATGCGCGGTGACCCAGCGTCAGCCTTACTTGAGGTACTTGACCCTGAACAGAACAACAGCTTTAGTGATCACTATTTAGAAGTTGACTACGACTTATCTGATGTCATGTTTGTGGCAACCTCTAATAGTATGAACATTCCAGGCCCGTTACTGGATCGTATGGAAGTCATCCGCTTGTCGGGTTATACCGAAGATGAAAAGCTTAACATTGCTAAAAAGCACCTAATTGGTAAGCAGATGGAGCGCAATGGCCTGAAATCCAAGGAGCTCGAAATTACCGATTCAGCAGTTATCGGTATGATTCGCTACTATACCCGCGAGGCCGGCGTTCGTGGCCTCGAGCGCGAAGTATCAAAAGTTTGTCGCAAAGCGGTAAAAGACATTTTGCTTAAGAAGAGTAAAGGCAAAGTTGAAGTTACCCAAGACAACCTTAAGGACTATTTGGGTGTACAGCGTTTCGACTATGGCAAAGCTGATAAAGACAATCAAATAGGTCAAGTTACAGGTCTTGCTTGGACACAAGTAGGCGGTGATTTGCTGACAATTGAAACCACATCGGTGCCTGGTAAAGGTAAAATGACGTCTACAGGCTCGCTTGGTGACGTTATGCAAGAGTCGATTAAAGCTGCGATGACGGTAGTAAGAAGCCGCGCTGAAAAGCTGCGTATAAACGATGACTTTTATGAAAAACGTGATATTCATGTTCACGTTCCTGAAGGTGCTACACCTAAAGATGGTCCAAGTGCGGGTATTGCAATGTGCACAGCACTGGTTTCGTCACTTACTGGAAACCCGGTTAAATGTGATGTTGCGATGACAGGTGAAATTACGCTTCGTGGCGAAGTGTTAGCTATCGGCGGCTTGAAAGAAAAGCTATTGGCTGCGCATCGTGGTGGTATAAAAACCGTTGTTATTCCAAAAGATAACGAGCGCGATTTGGAAGAAATTCCAGATAATGTTAAGAAAGATTTATCAATTCACCCCGTTAAGTGGATTGATGATGTATTAGATATTGCTTTGCAAGAGCCGGTTGAAAGCTTTCAAGTGGTGAAAAACTAACTAGTTACAATGGCTACATTGCTTAATTTTAAAGGCGTGTAGCCATTTTTTTGAAATAATTGCTTAAAAATTGTTCGTTAAAGTAAAGAAATACCGTTTTTTTTGAAAAATGGGCTTTCAACACACAAAAGTTGTGTTACCTTTAAGTGGTATTCGCTTGAAGCCTTGCCACAAAAGGGATTGCAGCGATTCAACAAAAAAGTTAATTATTTGTGACCGAAGCTTGATGTTAACGATCAAGCTTGCTATAACGTTCAAGCAAAATCGTTTTGGACAAACAGTATAATAACAATCGAAGGGGATCATAATTGTGAACAAGTCTCAACTTATCGACCAAATCGCTGCTGGTGCAGACATTTCTAAAGCAGCTGCTGGCCGCGCTCTTGACGCATTCACTGACTCAGTAACTGCTGCGCTTAAAGACGGCGACCAAGTTGCACTAGTAGGCTTTGGTACTTTCTCAGTTCGCGAACGTTCAGCTCGCAGTGGCCGTAACCCACAAACTGGTGAGACTATTCAGATTTCAGCAGCGAAAGTTCCTTCTTTCAAAGCTGGTAAAGCACTGAAAGACGCTTGTAACTAAGCAAAGAAATTATAGAAAAAGGCGATGGCTAGTCCATCGCCTTTTTTATTTGTAAACAGTAGATAGCAATAACGCGACACAAGCTGAAATGTGCCTAGCTACTGACGTTGAAGCACCTCGTCATTGAACATTACATCTAATTCTCTTGTTTGTTGTAGAAATCCCACAATAACGAATACAAATAGTGAGTTTAGGTCGTTTATATTCACTGGCATTGAGTTATAATCACCGCTTATTTTGTCTGTCGTACACGAAAATAATCTGCGAGAGATAACTGTAGTAAGCAACGGAGTTGAAGAACAATCATGCTAGAAAGAATCAGAGAAGGTTCTCAAGGCCCATGGGCGATGGCCATTATTGCGCTTATCGTTTTGAGTTTCGTATTCGCTGGTGTAGGTAGCTACCTTACCTCGTCTGGTACCACTGCAGTGGCAACTGTGAATGGCGAAGAAATCTCGGCACAAGAACTAGAGCGTGCGTATCAAAATCAGCGCGCGCAAATGGAGTCTCAATTTGGTGAAAGCATTGCTCAGCTTTTCTCTAGCGAGCAGTACCTAGCAGACTTTCGTAGAAACGTCTTAGATCGCCTAATCGCAGAAAAACTTATTCAGCAACAGGCTCAGGATATGGGGCTGCGAGTAAGTGATGAGCAAATTCGTGAAACCATTGTACAAATGCCAGAATTCCAGTTTGGTGGGCAATTTGACAACGAGCGTTTTCAAGCAATTTTGCGTCAAAATGGTTTCCAAGTAGCTGACTTCCGCAACTATTTGCGCACTCAGATGACACAAAATCAGCTAACAGCGGCGCTTACTAACTCAGCATTTTCATTAGATGGCGAAGTGGAGCTGGCAAATGCGCTTCAACGCCAAACACGTGACGCTAAGTACGCTGTTGTAAGCTCATCAGCGTTTGCTGACAGTGTTGAAGTAACTGATGCTGATGTTGAAGCGTTTTACAATAACAATATTGCGTCATTTGATACTGAAGAACAGGTTAAATTGGCGTATGTGAAGCTTAGCGTTGACGATCTAAAAGACCGCGTGTCTGTCGATGAACAAGCTGTTCGCACATATTACGACAACAACATCAATAGTTATGGCAAAGAAGAAGAGCGCCGTGTGTCACATATCTTAATTGATGCTGGTGATGACGCCGATGCAGCTCGCGAGAAAGCACAGGCACTAAAAGCTGAACTCGACAACGGTGCGGACTTCGCCGCGTTGGCTGAGGCAAACTCAGATGATACTTTCTCTGCAGAAAACGGCGGTGACCTTGATTTCATAACGCCTGAAATGATGGATCCTGCGTTTGATGAAGCTGCATTTGGACTTGAAAACGTCGGTGATGTTTCTGACGTTGTTGAAACAGAGTTTGGTTTTCACATCATCAAGTTAACCGAGTTAAGAGAAGCGCAAATCAAGTCATTTGACGAAGTGGCGGACGAAATTCGTGATACGTTACTATATGACGCGGCGATGGAGAAGTACTTCGAACTTCAAAATACCATGGCAGAAATTGCGTTTGAGGTTCCAGATACGTTAGAAGACGTGGCTAATGCTGTTGACTTACCAGTCCAAGAATCTGTGTTATTTAGTCGTAATACCGCACCGGTAGAACTAAGTTCTCCTGCAGTATTAGACGCTGCCTTCTCTTCACAGCTAGTTGATGAAGGACTTAACAGCGACATTATCGAACTGGATGACGAAAATATTGTGGTTGTGCGCGTGACAGAGCACCTTCCTCAGCGCACGCAGTCTTTAGACGAAGTTCGCGAGGGTATTGAAGCATCTGTTAAAGCAGACAAAGCGAAAGAAGCTGCTGAAGCATGGGCGTTTGACATTGCGCAACAAGTACGTGCGGGCGAAAGTGTTGATGATGCACTGGCGGCTAAGTCTGTCACTTGGGAAACTGCGCAGGCAGTACCAAGAGCCGGTGGAACGTTAGCTCGTGCAATTGTTGATACGTTATTCTCGCTTGCCCTAGAGGGAGAGAAGAAGGTAGACGTAGCGACTACGGTAAACGGCGATGTTGCAGTCGTGGAGCTTGAAGCTGTAAATGCCGCACCAGTGCTTGATGCAGAGTTGGGTGAAAGCTTGAAGCAACGTCTGGCTCAAATGCAAGGTCAGCGTGTATACCAACAGTATATTGAAGCATTGCGTGCTAAAGCGGATGTAACAGTGTCGGCGGCACTGTAGTAAACATCACACTCATACGCTAACTAAAAAGCCCCTTCCATTCATGAAAGGGGCTTTTTTGTGTCTCACTAATACCGAACGCATTCTTGTAAAGCGGTCAGCGTGTTTTAATTACACTTAGTAAATTCAATGGGTAACGAATAGCATAAATGTATAGAAAGCAGCGATAACACCGGATAACACAATGATGTAAACAAAGCCTTGCTTTCCTTGTTCCAGCGTGTACTTATTTAGTTGTAAGTAACCAAACCATAACAGGGAAAGGATGAGCGGAATTAGAACAATAATCTTTATCACATCAGTACCTTAAAACGTTATACCTAAAGCGTGCCAATCGTCAGAGTCCAGTGTGCACCGCAAAAATTAAGACATTCTATTTATAGCAAGCAGGCTGTTGAATTGCCACATCATTATTAATATCAAACTCGTTTCCAATACGCTCACTGTCATTGCTTTGTAGTAAAAGTGTTATTGCATTGTCACCTTATACTTATCTAATAGCCTAAAGCGTATAACAGGCAAGTTAAGTGTTATGTCCATTCAGTCTTTACCTCAAATTCCACTAACACGTAGTATCCACTTCGCTGAAGTATTAATGGCGCGAGAATCGATTACGCCTATTGATGCAGGCTGTCAGAGCTATTTAATGCACAGACTGGAAAAACTTGGTTTTATCTGTGAAAAACACAACGTAAAAGGCGTCAAAAATCTCATTGCCCGTTGGGGGAGAGGTCCTTGTCACTTTGCGTTTTCGGGACATACCGACGTAGTACCACCTGGACCTCTTGAGAAGTGGAAGTCCCACCCCTTTAGCCCTGTTATCAGTCAGAACAAACTCTATGGTAGAGGAGCTGCTGATATGAAAACAGGTATAGCCGCTATGCTTGCAGCAACTGAGCGCGCTATTGGCGGTATGGATCCAACTAAAGTGACTTACTGGTGGTTGATTACCAGTGACGAAGAAGGTGAAGCGCTATGGGGTTCCAAATGGATAAAAGAAGCACTTGATTCGCAAAATGTGGCACTGGATATGTGCTTGATTGGCGAGCCTACGGCAACATCAAGCACAGGCGATACCATAAAAATAGGGCGAAGAGGGGCACTGTCTGCCACGGTTACCGTAGCCGGAAAGCAAGGCCACGTGGCCTATCCAAAGACGGCAATCAATGCCATCCACAAGGCAAGTGACATAGTACAAGCATTGAAAAATTACACATTCGATGAGGGGACTGATGATTTTCCTGGTACTACACTTCAAATTACGCACATGGATACGGGAATTTTCACCGACAATATTATCCCAAGTAGCGTTCGAATTGAATTCAACGTTCGGTATTCTTGGCAGTTTGATGAGGAAAGTCTTAGTACCCTTTTAATACGCTTAATCCACAGTGCTGATGCAACAGCGATAATCAACTTTTCTCGTCCGTGTGAGTCGTATTTAAGTAAACCTACTGATAAAGGCAACTGTCTAATCTCATGTGTAGAGAAGGCGATAAAAAGCGCGACAGGTAAATACCCTGTCGTTAGTACATCCGGGGGCACGTCAGACGGACGGTTCTTTGCGGGCGATAATACGCAAGTCGTTGAAGTGGGTGTGCCGAATACCACAATCCACCAAATCAACGAGCACATTCATTTGTCAGATTTAGTCACACTTGAAGATATCTATACTGATATTTTGCTACAGATTGGGAAAAGTGAGTAATCTACAAAGACTAATAGCGAGTGCGTCAATCGCGGCTCGCCGTACTCGTAATATTACGCTGACGCCTTAAATTCACACTGTTGTAGATAGCGCTTACGTTTTTTATCTGTAAGTGCAAGCATATCGACAACTACTAAGCCATCGATACAGTCATTGAAATCTGGGTCAACATTAAAGCCTAAAAAGGCGACGCCACCGTCTTTGGCAACTTCAGAGTATTGCTTGTACAGAGTGGGTACATTAACGCCCATATTGGCAAGCAAATGCTTAAGCTGGGTGAATTCCGCTTTGTAATCGGTACCAGAGAATGAATGCAGTGCATCTTGGGTTATTTGGTACGGGCGCTTACATGTGGCTTCTCCAAACTTTGAGGGAAAGTATGTTGAATAAAACTGTACAATGAGATCCTTTGCAGGCTGAGGATAGGCATTGCTAAGGGATACCGCACCGAATAAATAACGGTATTTAGGATAGCGACTTAAGAATGCACCAATGCCAAACCATAGGTAGTCTAAGCTGCGCTTACCCCAATAGCGTGGTTGCACAAAGCTTCTGCCTAGTTCCAAGCCTTCTGCGAATAAGGTTTTATTGTTATCACTGTAATCAAATAACGTGGCTGAATATAACCCAGTAGGGTGCTCCGGCTGAGTCAAAAGTTCTGCATCACCAAATCGGTAAGCGCCCACTATTTCAAGGTCTGAGTCGTCCCACAAGACAAGGTGGTAGTAATGCGAGTCGTACTGGTCAATATCGCGACGTTTGTTCGTACCTTCACCTACGGCTCTAAAGGCAATCTCTCTTAGGCGGCCAATTTCGCGCATAATAGGCGAGCAATTTTTATGTTGATAAAGGTAAATTGACTTACCATCGCCGGTTTGACCAAGGTGCTCGCACTGGCGTATTGCTCTTGCTAACTCTTTTCTATCTTCTGGCATTGCGATAGACGCTTGTGTATCAAACACACCTTTTTTATTGCTACCTATTCGGTAAAGGTGCCGCTTGAAAAGCTTGACTTGCTCCTTAAGCGGTATAGTTGTTTGGCTGTAAGACTCAAAGGGTATAAGTTCGCCAATGCGCATGGGGAGGTGTTTGCGACGCTGTTTAAACATTTCCTTAACGAGTAGGGCAGTGGCCAATGGTTTATACACCATCGACACACCATAAAACAGCGGGCTATTCTTTGCATCAATATAAACTGGCAAGATAGGTGACTTTGCTTGGCGTGCAATACGCAAAAAGCCCGTATGCCAGCGAGTGTCTCTTACACCTTGTGGACGTAAACGAGAGACCTCGCCAGCGGGGAATATTAATATTGCACCCTCTTCATTTAAGTGTGATTGAATCGCCGATAAATGTTGTTTAGGCGTGCCACCTTGCATGTTGTTCACGGGGAGCAGCATATCGTGCAAGGGTTCGATCGCCGTTAACATTTGATTGGCGACTACTTTTAAGTCATGTCTCACTTCACTGACGAGTTTGATTAGCGCTAGTGCATCTAAAGACCCAATGGGGTGGTTGGCAATAATTACAACACGTCCTTCACTGGGGATCCGCTCTTTTTCTACATCACGTGTCGAATAACTAATGTTGAAATACTCGAGAACTTGCTCGACAAAATCAATATCTTCGTAGTGAGGGTATGTTTCGCCAAACTCGGTAATTTCTTGTTCGTGCAACAGATGACGTAGTACAAATGACAGCGACTTGAATAAAATCGGGTTATTTGCGACTTGAGGGTAATGTTTGTTCAGTACATCGTTTACAGTAAACATAGTGCCTGTGTATCTCTTTAGATTTTGCCGAACAATAGCAGGCCAATATGACGCTTTTCACACAGTTTGATGTCAGTTATTTGACAATGTTAATGAAATGTAATTGTGGCTAAGCTGCATGATAAGCGTCAGATTTTTTAATAACTGTGTACAGTAACTACGCTGCCTTTGAACGAGAGGGTTTTACATTCAGCGTGGCCACGTTAGTGTTTTCAATGCAGTCTAAGTAGTGAATGAGTGTCAGGTTGCCTTTCTCGTCTTCACCCAATGCACTGCAGTTCTCAATCCAGTCTCCGTCGTTAATATAATGGATCCCTTGTTCCATACTGCTTTCTGGGTGATGTATATGACCGCATACAACGCCATCAAGGCCCATTTCTCTGGCTCTGTTGCAGCAGGCTTCACGGTAACGCGCGATAGCGTCGTTTGCCCCTTTAATATGCTTTTTGATATATCCTGCTAGCGACCAATACTCTCGCTTTCGCCATGCTCTTAAGCGGTTATATTCACGATTAAGAAATAGCAAAAGGTCGTACCCTTTATCGCCAATCCATGCGTGAAACCTACCCATAGTGACATCGCCATCAAATTGATCGCCATGTAGTACTAGATAGCGTTTACCTTGCGCTGTGGTATGAACAAGTTCGCGTTCAATTTCTATATCACCAAAAGCCATGCCTGAATAAGATTGAATGGGTTCGTCATGGTTGCCAGGTAAATAAACAACCCGTGTACCTTCTTGGCTCATTTGCATGAACTTGTGCATGACTTGATTGTGGGCTTTTGGCCAGCGAAATTGCTTGGTCATTTGCCACATGTCAACAATATCGCCAACTAAGTAAAGTGTGTCGACGGTAATACTGTCTAAGAAAGAAAGTAAGTATTCGGCTTTGCAGTCTCGATTGCCCAAATGGATATCGGAAAGCCAAAGTGTGCGGTAGTGAATCTTTTTCATAGCGAAGTCCCAAAGCGATGCCTTGGAACGCCACTATAGAAGTTGTAATTGACAGTTAAGTGACGCTCGCTTGACCATTGTGTGACACACAGAAACGTGCTTTTTGTTGTATGGAAATAGCATTTTCAAAAATTTAAGGTGAAAAAGTATCTTGAAATAGGTAGTCTATTCTCATCAAGGATGAAGTATGACAATGTACATGGCAGTACATATTCTCGCTCTATTGTCATTTCCTAAACGTGTTTTCTTTCATCCTTATGATTTTTGTTGCAATAAACTTGTATAAGGATGAAACATGAAGTTAAACAAAAAACTCGCTCCAATTCCTCTATTTGTTTCGCTTGCGCTAACGGGCTGTATTGAAGTTGATGACGACAGTAACGATGGCGTCGTCGATGCGTTAAATCAACAAAACGCTGTGCTGACTGAGCAAAATAACCTTTTAGCTGAACAATTAGAAAATAGTCAGACTTCTGTAACGCTTTCTGGTTTAGTGATTGGTGTCGATAGCGAGACACCTGTAGATAATGTGTTGGTTACTGTTTATCAGGGGGAATCAGTTCTTGCCGAGAATGTCGAAGCTGACAATGGGCAATTTACTATTGAAGGGTTGCCATCAAGTTCAGATTTGACTGTTGTAGCATCAACTTCCGATGGCAGCTACATGAGTCGCGCATACTTTATAACAACCGCACCGGTAAGTACCGGTGAAGGGTTTGACGATATCGGTACTTTAATGCTATCTGAGCCTGTCAACGTGACTTTCTCAGTTATGGATGAGAGCACTGGGGAAGCGATTAGTGGTCTTTCTTTTACTGGTTTCTCATATTCTGGTGTGGCAACTAGCAACGTGTTTGATTTTGCTCATAGCACCACGTTTAACGAAGAGACGCAACAGTACGACATTACGCTACCAAAAGACTTGGCAGTAACTTTGCGTGCAGATATTGACTTGGATGATGACGGCGCAGCTGATTTCGCTACTGCCTCTTTAGATTTTGTGAGCATTGTTGATGATAAAATGTATATCTACAATGCCAATGAATTGGACGCATCAGAGATTACACTGGGTGAACCTGAGGTTATTGTCGATGAAGAAAAGTCACTCTCCATCACACTTATCGATACGCAAGGAAACGTGTTAGACGAAGCAGCATTTATTGTTGAAATTGAAGATGAGACAATAAATTCATCGTTTGATAGCGAAGCGCAAGTGCATGAAATGACTGTGCCTTTCAACAATTATAGTGACATAGAGATGCCGTCATTCACTAGCGATGATGTTACTTATTCTACGGGTAGGATTTCGCTATCAAGGTATACAACGTCTCAAACAAACGAAACGCGTATTAGCGTAAATTTGTCTGGGTATGACTCTAATAGCTACTACAGCATTGCAGATGAAGAAACCCTTAATCTTGTTTTGGTAGCGCGTGAAGTGGTACCAAGTTCTACTGTTGAATTTATCACGTCTAACTTAAACAGTGATGACTTCGCTTACTCTGTTTTTTACAGTGAAGCGGTTAGCATAGATAGTGAAGAAGTTAGCTTAGTGTATGAAGACGTTACCGTTACACGTGGAAATGATTCAGCGGACGACACTGTACCAGCAGGGTATACGTATGTTAGAAGCACAGACCGAGAAGTAAGTGTAACAGCAAGCCAAGCATTAGGCGGCATAAAGCATACCTTTACTCCTGATGAAGCTTTACAAGGGAACACGTCATACCGTTATGAAATTGGCGAAGTTACCCCTGCTTCAGGCACGCTTGCAACTGAATTGTATGAAGACGAGTACTCATTTACCACGCCTGCAGGTGATACTGGTGACTTTGATATTAATTCATTAGTGTTAGATAACTTTAACTACTACACAAATGGTGCTGTGATCGTTAGTGAGAATACTGCCGGTGTTGCCAATCCTGCATATCCTTACAGCAGAAATGTGAGTGTGCTACTACCTACATCAATAGAATCGCTAAACTATCTTATTTTGAATACACAAAGTTACTCAGAAAATGGAAATGTGTATACACGAGAAAGACAGTATGAAATTGTTAGAGATGGCCATGTTTCGGCGACTCCCTATTTGGCTCTAGATGTTGCAGAAAATGAGATTGTTGATAACAATTCAAGCGAAAATATTATGGTCGGCACGACTGCTACCGACGGTAGCCACGTCTACAGACGTTCAATCAATATCTATCTTGAAGACAATACAGCTGATTATCCTGTAACCGTGACTTTCTCTTACGAGTATCAAACAAAAGAGGGTGAAACTGGCTCAGGAACAATGACGTTGCCTGTTCTATAAACCTACTATTGTTTCGCAAAGGCTGATATTTGATATCAGCCTTTTTTATTTCAAACCCAATAATTCGGTAACTTCTACCAACTTACTGCGCATCCATTTGTTGACTAAATCATCTGCATACTTTTTGTGCCAATACATGTAAACCGGTAGCAGTGGGACCTCAAACGGAAGCGGAGAAACTATAATGTCGAACTTTTCACTAAGCTGATAGGCATAGCGCTCTGGCATTGTCAGAAGAAGTGAGCATTGACTGGCGACGTGCACAGCTGCAAAGTAATGTTCACATTGAAGTGCAATGTTACGATGCATGTTATGTTGGGCAAGTGCGAGCTCCACGCTATCTAGCTTAGAGTCTTTGAGCGTTACCAAGATATGTTGCGCAGCAGCGTAGCCCTTTATTGTTGGATTTTTCAGGTAAGGATTGTTTGGTGCACTCACCACGACAAAGCGCTCGTTGCAGACAAACTGTGACTGAATGTCTTCACTTGTTGGAACCAGAACGTCAATCACAAGATCCAGCTCTTTTTTCGTTAACAACGGCTCTATCTCAGGCCATGTGACTTGTCTGCTACATACTGCAATATTGGGAGTATGGGTAATAAGGTCAGGCATAAGTGTGGGAAGAAACGTCGACTCTAATATATCCCTCAGACCCAGCTTTAGCTGCCTTGCCGAAGCAGTAATATCAAAGGTCACATCACCTTGTACGGTTTGTTCTAATGCATCAACGGCCTGACTGACTGGAGTAATGATTTTCTGGCATAAAGGTGTTGGTACCATTTGTCGGCCATGGCGGACGAACAGTTCATCTTTGAAGTTGACTCGCAATCTGCCTAATGCATGGCTAACGGCTGGCTGGGTTAAATGAAGGTGCCTTGCTGCTTTAGTTATACTACCTTGTTCATAAACTGCTCTTAACACGATAAAGAGGTTAAGATCGATCTTACCATGCATCATATTTATGGCTTTCCATAATAACACATCATTTTTGTTTATTTTAAAACAGCGTACACTGCTTCAATTGTTAATAAAAGGTTTCTTTTGTAAGGGGCGTGTTTATGCAGGCATCAGTACTTACTGAGGTATTGTTACCTCTGGCATTGGCGTTCATCATGTTTGGTATGGGGTTAACGCTAACCCTTCAAGACTTTTCGCGTTTACTTAAAGCACCAAAGGCTGTGCTATCAGGGTTTGTAGGGCAAATTGTACTGTTACCCATCTTGGCATTTTTGTTGTGTCTTGTTTTTTCACTGCCTGAGTATATTGCTGTAGGTGTGATGGTACTGGCGGCTTGCCCTGGGGGGACAACGAGTAATTTAATCAGCCATATTGCCAAGGCTAACCTTGCCCTGTCAGTGAGTCTTACTGCAATTTCAACGATTGCCTGCGTCTTTACGACGCCTTTTATCATTCAATTTGCCATTAATTATTTTGTGCAAGACAGTGCACCATCGTTTTCAATGATGCAAACCGTGGTGGGGCTTGTCAGTGTTTCAATTGTGCCAGTAATCGTCGGCATGGCCATACGCGTAGCTAGCACTGAGTTTGCTAAGCGGACTGAAGGGTTCTTTCGGCAGTTCTCAATGTATTTTATGTTGTTGATGATTGCAGGTGTGCTGATTTCTGAGAAAGATAGCTTGGCCACATCGTTAGAAGACGCTTTTCTTGTATGTGTAACGCTGAATATTTCGTCCGTAGGGCTAGGTATCTTACTATCGAGATTAGCCAGTCTAAGCGTAAAAGATGGGCTCACGCTAGCGATAGAAATTGGTGTACAGAATGCTGCGCTAGCAATGTTAATTTGCATAAGTTTTATAAAGTCGCCTGACTATGCTATCGCCCCAGGCGTTTATGGCATAGCCATGTATATTGGGCCGGCATTGCTTGCGCTTTGGGCTAAGAGAAAGGCGCGAAAACACCTGCACAGTGAAAAAACACATCAGGCGCTATAAGTTACCCATAACTACAACGTTATTAATGAACGCAAAAAGAGAGAATAAAAGTATGCGCATAGTCATTACAGGAGGCGCTACGGGGTTAGGGCAGGCGCTCGCAATAAAATGGGCCGAGAAGCACCCGGGAATAGAAGTGTGTATTGCTGATGTAAACACTGCTAGAGCAAGTGAAACCCTAGAGTTGTTAAAAGGGCTTGGCGCAAAAGCTTTTTATGTGCATTGCGACATTACTTCAGACGACGATGTTCGTGAACTTGTTCAAAGAATAGAAGCGCGTTGGCAGGGGATAGATTACGTATTTAATAATGCGGGCGTAGCTACTGGCGGAAGCTTACTTGATGAAACTTTGGAACAATGGCAGTGGGTTTTTGATATCAATATGCTTGGTATGGTAAGAGTCAGTCGTGCACTCGTACCACTTATGCGACAACAAGGGCACGGATATTTTGTCAACATCGCATCCCAAGCTGGATTGACTCCCATACCTTATATGGGAAGCTACAATGCCGTAAAGGCGGCCGTTGTGGCTTTTTCTGAAACAATGAAATTCGAACTGGCTCCCGACAATATTAATGTCAGTGTCGTATGTCCCAGTTTTTTCAAAACGAACTTAGACGAGTCAATGAGAAGTAGTAACCCCGCTGCGCATAAAATGATAAATCGCTTCTTTAGCAAAGCCGACATTACAAAAGAAGATGTCGCAGAGTCTATTTACCAACAGGTTCAAAAGAAACGCTTTTTGATACTTACCCATAAGTTAGGCAAACGCGCTTATTGGCTGAAGAAATTTCTTCCTAACCAGCGTTACATTAACAGTATGCTTGGTCAGACAAAATCGATGAAACGAGCAATGGAAAAACGCTAAATTCTTTAAGTGGAAATGATATGTCACATAATGTAGTAGATAGAGCGGACAGTGTTCGAATTGGAGAAGAACTTAACACTGAGGCCGTCGATGACTGGCTAAAGTCGTCGTTGTCACAGCAGGCGTTAACAGCCCCTAATACTAAGCTAACGCTAGAAGGTAAGCCTAAAGTAACCCAATATGCGGGTGGTGCGTCTAACTGGACTTACTGTCTTGACTATGAAAATACGTCGTTAATATTGCGCAGAGCCCCTGCAGGCACCAAAGCAAAAGGTGCACACGATATGGGGCGAGAATATCGCCTGCAAAAAGCGCTTAAACCTGTATATCGCTATGTACCTGAAATGTTGGGGTTTTGTGATGATGAAAGCATCATTGGAACTGACTTTTATGTTATGGAGAAGCTCACAGGTATTATTCCCCGAAAAAATCTGCCTAAGGGGCTAGAAACCACCGAGTCGCAAACTAAACTGCTGTGTACCAATGTTCTCGATAGCCTGATTGAATTACACAAAGTGGACTTTAAGAGCACAGGGTTGTCGCACTTGGGCAAAGGGCAAGGGTACATAGAAAGGCAAATAAGCGGGTGGAGCGAGCGTTACAGTAAAGCAAAAACCTGGAATGTGCCATCGGGTAAAAAGATTATGCGTTGGCTTGAAAAGCATATGCCCATTAACGAGCGCATATGTATAACGCACAATGATTTTCGCTTTGATAACGTGGTGCTTAACCCAAATAGCTATACCGAAATTATAGGTGTGTTGGACTGGGAGTTGGCCACACTAGGCGATCCATTGATGGACTTAGGCAATACATTGGCTTACTGGGTACAAGCTGATGATGACTTTTTAGCACAGTCAACCCGAAGACAACCGACACACCTGCCGGGCATGTTGACGCGCAAACAGGTAGTGGCGTACTACTGTAAAGAAATGGAAGTTGATGTAGAAGATTTTACGTTTTACGAGGTGTATGGTTTGTTTAGATTAGCGGGTATTGCTCAGCAAATTTATTATCGCTATCACCACGGACAAACAAACAACCCAGCATTTAAAAACTTTTGGATTTTTATACATTATTTAATGTGGCGATGTAATAAAGCCATAAAAGCATCAGGAAAACGATAATGACAACAAGACAAAATATTCTGATCACAGGTGCAAGTTCAGGACTTGGCAAGGGAATGGCCATTGAGTTTGCAAAACAAGGTTGTAATTTGGCGCTGTGTGCAAGACGTGTAGATAACCTCGAAAAGGTTAAGCAAGAACTATTAGATTTAAACCCTAATATCAATGTGTTTATTCGCGCATTAGATGTCAACGACCACGATGCGGTCTTTGAAGTATTTGATGCTTTCAAAGCCGATATGGGACAGCTAGACCGCGTTATTGTAAATGCTGGAATGGGCAAGGGGGCTTCAATAGGTACAGGTTTCTTTCATGCCAACAAACAAACGGCCGTTACTAATTTTGTGTCAGCATTGGCGCAGTGCGAAGCGGCAATGGCTATCTTTAGAGCCCAAAATAGTGGTCACCTTGTCACTATTTCATCGATCAGCGCAGTGCGTGGTTTCAGACGTGCTATGACGGTTTATGCTGCAACAAAAGCAGGATTAACCTCTATGACTGAAGGGATTAGAATGGATGTGATGAATACACCCATTAAGGTGACGTGTATCCACCCGGGTTTTATTCGCAGTGAGATAAATGAAAAAGTCGAAAAAGTCCCTTTTATCGTTGATACCGATGTTGGTTGTCGAGCAATGGTGAAGGCGATAAATAAAGAAAAAGCGAATGCATACGTACCAAGCTGGCCATGGGCGTTACTGCATTGGGTGATGCGAATTGCGCCTGCAAGTAGTATGCGAAAGATGAGCTAATACACAAAAGCACAATTATAGTTGAGCAGATACAAAAAAAGCGCCGTAAGGCGCTTTTTTACTACTAATCTTAAAGATTAACCTAGTGCTTTGATTTGTGCAGCTAGACGGCTCTTATGACGAGCAGCTTTGTTCTTGTGAATCAAGCCTTTAGTAGCCATTCTGTCAAGAATCGGAGTAGCAGCAGTAAGTGCAGCTTGTGCAGCTTCTTTATCGCCACTAGCGATAGCAGCAACTACTTTTTTGATGCTTGTACGAGTCATTGAACGGCGGCTAGCGTTATGCTGGCGACGCTTTTCGGCTTGGATTGCACGCTTCTTAGCAGACTTAATGTTAGCCAAGGTGTAACTCCCAAAATAAATTCATGTCAAAAACGAGGGTGCGGATTGTGCCTAGCAAACGCCTAAATGTCAAACGATTTAAAACTTAAATCGTACCGCGTTAAACGCGCAAGCTATTGAACACAAAGTATGCTCAACACGTTGCACATTCTTTGCGACATTTTTAGCGGACATTAAGAGAGCGCAACGCTCAACCATGGCATCCCATATCGGGCGCGGATTATAGCAAGAAACTTACTAAAGGTGCACAACTATTTTGAATAAATCGTTTCACCCTCACACACCTTTGGTTATCATGATTTAATCATTCTTTATTATCACAGTGCGGCGCACCTCATCTTCTGCGTTTCGGCACTTTATAACCTGGAAGTATTACGTGTCGCGCAAGTTAATTAAATCGGGAATAATCGTCAGTGTTATGACACTGGTCTCACGCGTGCTAGGACTTGTTCGCGATGTGGTGGTGGCACGTCTTATGGGCGACGGTGCGGCAGCGGATGTATTTTTCTTCGCAAACAAAATCCCTAATTTTTTGCGGCGTTTATTTGCTGAAGGCGCTTTTGCTCAAGCGTTTATTCCGGTGCTGACGGAAGTACACGAAAATGATGATAAGCGGCAGTTGCGAGAGTTTGTTGCGAAAGTTAGCGGCACACTCGGGGCTATTGTTTTCGTCGTCTCTATTATTGGGGTGATTGCATCTCCTGTTTTGGCTGCGCTTTTTGGTACGGGCTGGTTTATGGATGGCTTGAAGGCGACGAAGCAGGGGATAAGTTTGTGCTTGCCTCTACTATGTTAAAGATCACATTCCCTTATCTGGCGTTTATCTCATTAACGGGGCTAGCTGGCGCCATTCTCAACACGTTAAATAAATTTGCCGTGGCGGCATTTACGCCCGTATTACTGAATGTTTGTATAATAACGTGTGCTATTTTTCTTGCGCCTACCTTTGAACAGCCCGCCTATGCGCTTGCTTGGGGGGTATTTATTGGTGGTATTGTCCAGTTTTTATTTCAACTTCCCTTTTTGTTTAAGGCTGGCTTATTGGTAAAACCTAAATGGGGATGGCACGACGAGAATGTCGTTAAAGTGCGCACGCTCATGATACCGGCACTGTTCGGTGTATCGGTCGGTCAAATTAACTTGTTGTTTGATACGTTTATTGCCAGTTTTCTTGTTACTGGGTCAATCAGCTGGCTGTATTATTCTGATCGCCTGCTGGAATTTCCTTTAGGGCTATTTGGTATTGCCATTGCTACTGTAATATTGCCTACGCTGTCGCGAAACCATGTCAGCAACAACCCCAAGGCTTTTTCAGCCAACATCGATTGGGCATTTAGAATGGTATGTCTGTTAGGTATTCCAGCTGCCGTGGGCCTTGGTGTTATGGCGCGTCCTATCCTTACTGTGATATTCCAACGCGGTGCGTTTACCGCAGAAACGGCCATCATGGCGTCCTATTCCCTTACCGCGTATTCATTCGGCTTACTCAGTTTTATGTTGGTAAAAATATTGGCACCGGGGTTTTATTCTAGGCAAGACACTAAGACCCCCGTTAAATTCGGTATTTGGTGTATGGTTGCCAATATGGTGTTCAATTTAGTGTTGGCGGTTCCTTTTGGCTACGTTGGACTAGCAATCGCTACCAGCATGTCTGCAACATTAAATGCAGCACTGTTGTACATTACGCTTCATCAACAGGGGGTTTTTGTACTTAGTCGTACCTCTGTATTATTTATTTTGCGTGTGGTAATCGCGAGCGCGGCGATGGGAGGGCTTATCTACTACCGCGATAAAGGTCTCGCATTTTTTGAACTGTCGTTGTCTACTCAAATGCTTGAGGTAGGAATGACAATCTCAATGTCTGTTGTGCTTTTCCTTATCACAATGTTGATATTGGGAATGCGACCTCGGCATTTTAGAAGCGGCGGCGACTAGCGTTTTGGTGGCTGGCTTACGCTTGGTATTGTGCTCGTGGTCGGCTATAATCGCGAGCTTTGATTTTCTAGCAGTTATAAGGTAGTGGCTAAAAGTGGAATTTATCCGCGGGCTAAACAATGTAAAACCGCACCATAAGGGGTGTGTGCTCACTATTGGCAAGTTCGACGGTGTGCACCGTGGCCATCAGGCTGTGTTAGCTAATGTGCTTGAAAAAGCAAAGTCTCTTTCACTGCCTGCAACTGTCATGGTGTTTGAGCCTCAACCTGAAGAAGTCTTTATGCCTGAAAGGGCGCCAGCGCGAATCAGCCCACTTCGTGAAAAATACGAGTTGCTCAAACAGCAAGGCGTCGATAGATTGCTAGCGGTGCGCTTCAATGCCGAGTTTGCCAAACAAAGTGCGGACACTTTCGTACACGATCTCCTTGTCGACAAATTAGGCGTTAAATTTCTTGTTGTCGGTGATGATTTTCGTTTTGGCAATGGACGCAAAGGCGATTTTGAAATGCTCAAAGCTGCTGGTCGCCTATATGGTTTTGAAGTTGTAAGTACGCAAAGCTTTACTATGCATGCACATCGCATTAGTTCAACCGCTGTAAGAGATGTATTAGCTGATAGCGAGTTCGGGCTGGCTACTGAAATGCTAGGCCGACCATTTGCCATTCACGGCCGCGTGGTGCATGGCGAAAAGAAAGGGAGAACCATCGGGTTTCCTACCGCTAATGTGATGCTTAAACGACAGAAAACACCTATACACGGCGTTTTTGCAGTTCGCGTTGACATAGAGGGCAAGCACTACAATGGTGTGGCAAACATAGGTCGCAGACCAACCCTTAATGGCGAGCAAAATCAATTAGAAGTGCATATTTTTGACCTATCAAGTGATTTGTATGGAAAGCCAATAACTGTTTTTCCTATGGTCAAAATAAGAGACGAAATTAAATTTGCTTCGTTTGAAGCATTAAAAGACCAAATTCAAGCAGATGCTGCACAAGCGCGTCTGTTATTAGCGTAGTTGTTCGTGATAAAGTCACGCAAAATATACGCATAAATTTACTTGCTGCACTGTTTGGCGTTTGTAAAAAATGGCGCGGATAAAATAAGCAGTGCGGCAAAACAAAATTGAACGCCTTCACAATGCCTACTCGGCAATAGGTGAAACCCAAGGTAACCGGATAATACAATTTTATGAGTGATTACAAAGCCACATTAAACCTTCCAGAAACTGCGTTTCCAATGCGCGGTAATCTTGCTCAGCGCGAGCCAAAAATGCTTAAAGACTGGCAGGAAAAAGGGGTATACAGCAAAATTCGTGAAGCGAAAAAAGGTAAAAAGCCTTTTATTCTTCACGATGGCCCTCCTTATGCAAACGGCGACATTCATATTGGTCACGCAGTAAACAAAATACTGAAAGATATTATTGTAAAGTCTAAGAACTTATCCGATTTTGATTCTCCCTATGTACCAGGGTGGGATTGTCACGGTCTGCCAATTGAGTTGATGGTAGAAAAGAAAGTTGGTAAGCCGGGCAAGAAAGTAACGGCTGCAGAGTTTCGCCAAAAATGCCGAGAATATGCGCAGAAGCAAATTGACGGGCAAATGGCTGATTTCAAGCGCCTGGGCGTTTTCGGTGAGTGGGACAATCCTTACAAAACCATGGATTTTAAGTCTGAAGCAGACATCATTCGCGCGCTCGGAAAAATTGTAGATTCTGGTCACCTTGAAAAGGGCTTCAAACCTGTTCATTGGTGTACTGACTGTGGTTCAGCGTTAGCTGAAGCAGAAGTTGAATACAAAGACAAAGTATCACCTGCTATCGATGTAAAGTTCCCTGTTGCTGATAGTGGCGCAATAGCTGAGGCGTTCGGCGTTACAGAAAGCGATCTGCACGCGCACAAAGCTGGCGTGGTAATTTGGACAACGACGCCTTGGACACTGCCTGCAAACCGCGCTATCAGTCTGCATCCTGAACTGACGTATGCAATTGTTGAAATTCAACCTTCGAAAGAGTGGTTGGTTGTAGCGCAAGACCTACTAGAAAGTTGTATGAATCGCTATGGGGTTGAAGACTTCCGCGAAGTAGCAACGTGTACAGGTGCTGCGCTTGATAAGCTTAAGGTTAACCATCCGTTCCTAGACCTAGAAGTGCCGCTTATTCTTGGCGAGCACGTAACCACTGAATCCGGTACTGGTTGTGTTCATACGGCCCCAGCACATGGTGTAGACGACTTTAACGTAGGTAAGCAATACGACATTGAAGTGTATAACCCTGTTGGTAATAACGGTGTTTATCTTGAAAACACGCCGTTGTTTGCCGGACAATTTGTATTTAAAGCCAACGATGAAATCATCGAAACTGTGAAAGAAAAGGGCAACCTTGTTCTTAACGTTAAATACGAGCACAGCTATCCACACTGCTGGCGTCATAAAACACCTATCATTTTCCGTGCAACACCACAGTGGTTTGTCAGCATGGACAAAAAAGGGTTACGTGCAGAGTCACTTGAACAAATCAAACAGACTAAGTGGATCCCTGATTGGGGCCAAAATCGCATTGAAAAAATGGTAGAAGGCCGTCCAGATTGGTGTATTTCTCGTCAACGTACTTGGGGTGTGCCAATTCCACTATACGTACATAAGTTGACTGGTGAAATTCACCCTGAGTCAGCTGCGCTTATGGAAAAAGTGGCGTTAGAAGTTGAAGCTAAAGGTATTCAAGCGTGGTGGGACATTGACGATGCGGCCCTTCTTGGCGGAGAGTTAGAGCACTACGAGAAAGTAACGGATACTCTAGATGTATGGTTTGACTCGGGTGTGACACATTATTTTGTTGTTGATCAGCGCGATGACATTCCAGCATCAGCAGATCTTTATCTTGAAGGCTCTGACCAGCATCGTGGTTGGTTTATGTCGTCACTGATGTCATCGACTGCGATGCATGGACATGCGCCTTATAAAGAAGTACTAACCCACGGCTTTACCGTTGATGCTCACGGTAGAAAAATGTCTAAATCGGTGGGTAACGTAGTTGCACCACAAGAAGTTACCAACAAGTTAGGTGCGGATATTCTTCGTCTTTGGGTTGCATCAACTGACTATCGTGGAGAAATTGCGGTATCAGATGAAATTCTAAAACGCGCCGCCGATTCGTATCGTCGTGTACGCAACACGGCACGATTCCTACTGGCAAACCTCAATGGGTTCAAAGTAGAAGACGCAGTTGCTGAAGATGACATGGTAGCGTTAGACCGCTGGATTGTAGCTCGCGCCAAGGCGCTTCAAAGTGAGCTAATCGACGCGTATAACAATTACGATTTACTCGTTGTGTCGCAGAAGCTTATGCACTTCTGCTCCATCGAGCTAGGTTCGTTCTACTTGGACGTGATAAAGGATCGCCAATACACTGCAAAAGCGGATGGTGTAGCACGTCGTTCTTGTCAAACTGCGATGTACCACATTATTGAAGCGTTAGTGCGCTGGATGGCACCGATTACTAGCTTTACTGCACAAGAAATCTGGGAAACGTTACCAGGTGAGCGCAGTGAGTTTGTTTTCACTGAGACCTGGTATGAAGGCTTCAGTGATTTTACACAAAGCGACACGTTCAACGATGAACTATGGCACCAAGTACTAAGTGTGAAAGACGCTGCTAACCAGGCAATGGAGCAAGCGCGCAAAGATGGCGAGCTAGGTGGTTCATTAGAGGCAAGCATTTCACTTTATGCGTCTGAGTCACTTTACGATGTATTAGCAAAACTGGAAGACGAACTTCGGTTTGTGCTTATCACTTCTGGTGTGAGCTTGACCAAGGTTGAAAGTGCGCCAGAAGGTGCGACAAAAACCGATGTGGACGGTTTGTGGCTAAGCGTTGATAAAGCAAGCGGAGATAAGTGTGTTCGTTGCTGGCATCATCGTGACGATGTAGGTACACATGAAGGCCATGAAGAACTATGTGGTCGCTGCGTTACCAATATCGATGGCGATGGAGAAGAGCGTCATTATGCTTAACCTTTTTCGCGATACCGGTCTTCGATTTTTATGGATAAGCGCAGTTGCGTTTATCCTTGATCAATGGAGTAAGTATGCGGTGATTGACAGTATGTCGTTGTATCAATCGATACAAATATTGCCGTTCTTTAACCTGACCTATGTGCACAACTACGGTGCTGCTTTTAGCTTCTTAGATAGTGCAGGTGGTTGGCAGCGTTGGTTTTTCACTGCTATAGCAGTTGTTGTTAGTGTCGTTATATTGTGGTGGTTAAAGCAGTCTCCTCGGTCGCAAAAAATGTTGCCGGTGGCGTTTGCGTTCATCCTTGGTGGTGCCCTAGGTAATGTGTATGACCGTCTTGTTCACGGCTATGTTATCGATTTCCTCGATTTTTACGTAAACAACTATCATTGGCCAGCCTTTAATATTGCTGACAGTGCCATCTTTATTGGTGCAGCGCTATTGATTATCGACATGGTCAAAAATGGTGATAAAAGCAATAACGCCAACAAAAGCGTACAAAATAGTGAAACCTTAAAGTAAGTTTCGGAAAAGTCATGACAGATTCTTTAGTAATTAGTGCTGACAGCGAAGTGATTCTTCACTTTGACTTAAAGTTAGAAGATGGCTCTGCGGCAGATAGTACGCGAGTTAACAACAAACCCGCTAAAATGGTAATGGGTGATGGCAGCCTTACTCCTAACTTTGAGGCGTGTTTGTTAGGCCTTAAGAAAGGTGACAAAAAGGCGTTTACGTTAGCGGCAAACGACGCGTTTGGTGAGCCAAACCCAAACAATATTCATTATATGGATAGAAGTCGCTTCAGTGCCGATTTGAGTATCGAAGAGGGGATGATCTTGGCTTTTTCTCAGCCTGATGGCTCTGAAATACCGGGTATTATTCGAAGTGTGGCAGGCGACTCTGTGACAGTAGACTTCAATCACCCTCTTGCGGGGCAAACTGTCATCTTTGATGTGGAAATTGTCGATGTTAAGCCAGGTGCTTCGGCACAAGAGGTAAATTAATCATGCAGATTCATTTGGCAAATCCCCGTGGTTTTTGCGCAGGCGTAGACAGAGCGATCACCATCGTAGAGCGCGCTTTAGAAATGTTTGAACCGCCTATTTACGTTCGACACGAAGTTGTTCATAACAAGTTTGTGGTTGACGGTTTACGCGAGCGCGGTGCCTTGTTTGTAGATGAGTTACATGAAGTACCTGATGATAGCATTGTCATCTTTTCAGCACATGGTGTATCACAAGCGGTGCGAAAAGAAGCTGATGAGCGTGGACTTAAAGTTTTCGATGCGACCTGTCCATTGGTGACTAAGGTGCATATGGAAGTAACAAGGGCGAGCAAAACAGGCACGGAGTGTATCCTTATAGGCCATGCTGGGCATCCAGAAGTAGAAGGTACGATGGGGCAATACAGCAATGAAGATGGCGGGATTTATCTTGTGGAATCCGAGGCTGACGTTGCAACATTAGAAGTTAAAGACCCGACTAATTTATACTATTGTAGTCAAACTACTCTGTCGGTAGATGACACCGCGGATGTGATTGACGCCTTACGTGCAAAGTTCCCTCAAATTAATGGCCCACGCAAAGACGATATTTGCTATGCAACGCAAAATCGCCAAGATGCGGTACGCGACCTTGCCCAAGACTGCCAAGTCTTGTTGGTTGTAGGGGCACAAAACAGTTCTAACTCTAACCGCTTAAGAGAACTTGCTGAAAAAATTGGCGCCAAAGCGTACCTTATTGCCGATGCAAACTGTATCCAAAAAGCGTGGTTAGACGGTGTCGAGCACATCGGAGTTACTGCTGGCGCGTCGGCACCCGAAGTATTAGTTCAAGGCGTAGTAAACCGATTAAAAGAGTGGGGCGCTGTGTCTGCGTCTGAACGCGCTGGTCGTGAGGAAAATGTCGAGTTCGCGGTTCCTAAGGAACTGAGAGTTAAACAAGTCATTTAACCTACATTCCTTAATACGTACTTTTTTAAAACACCGCGCATTGTCGCGGTGTTTTTGTTTCCACTTTAAGACAAAAAATGTAATTGGGTATTAGGAATAATTGCCGATACCTATATGCACAGCCACCGTATTGTATTTATGGCAATAACTTGATTTTATAACATCACAAGCGCGATGAAGTGTGGCATCGTTTATGTTGTTCTCATCCAATAGACGGTTGCTGTTAGCAAGTAGTCAGTAAGTTAATTCAAACTTTGCGTGCGCGTATCGAAAAATTATACGTTTTAATAACCAAGAATACGCAGTCACTTACCGTTTTGTCTTACTATACTACAGTGGCAGTAGTGCCAAATGTAATCTCACGTAGATGGCAGTAATGATGATAACAAACAAGGTGACAACGAAGCCTATTATGCAAGACCGCTTCTTCAAACATCATGGTGCAGGGTTAATTGAAATCCTAATTACGCTATTTATACTCGCTGTCGGGCTACTTGGTGTTGCTGCTTTACAGTTTACGGGGTCGTTTGCAAACAAAGATGCCATTAGCCGCACCCAAGCTGAAATGGTGGCCTCTCAGGTTGCTGAACGGCTTCGAGCCGCAGCACGTCCTGCCTCGGTGGGAGATGGCATGGTGGTGCCTAATAATTACTTTTCTGCCAATACGTATAACTTTGCTGGTCTAAGTTGTTCTGGGTCGTCTCACCCTTATCGTTGTTACTGCTTAGTGAGACCGGCGGGTATTCCCAATTGCGAAGGTCAAGACTGCAACGAAGTGCAAATGGCAGCTTATGATGGTTGGGCATTGTCTTGCTCGGCTGTACAAACTAATCCTCAAACAAAAGTGCGAGTGAGCTGCGACGATAACAACAATGCTGATGTGTATAGTTGTAGTGCCGGCTCTCGCGTAGAGATTTTGTTAACGTGGCCGGTGACGTCATCGGGCAATCAAAAGTATACGCTCAATGCGCGATGCAATGCAGCAGAAGGTGATAGTAACGCCTGCGTGTTTAAGGATATCACGCTATGAGACGTATTCCCCACGCTCCAGCGCACCAAAATGGTTTTTCACTGGTTGAGTTAATGGTAACGCTAACGCTGGGCTTGTTGATTTCTGCTGCCGTTATCCAAGTGTTAGTGAGTAGTAGCGTAACTAACAAGCTCAATCAAGCGGTGGCGCAGGTCCAAGAGTCGGGACGATTTATTATGGGTCGCCTATCGGCTGAGTTCTACGAAGTTGGGCGCTACGATTTGGTAACGGCAAATATCGACAATTCAGTTGATACCATTGCTGAAGCCGCTTATGTACAAAATAATCCCATTGCCATACCTGGCGACTTTGGCTCTATAGCTAGCCTGGGTAGTGTGCAAACCGCATCAGGTGGTAGCGACAAACTCGTGGTGAGTATGCTGGGAACAGAAGATTGTACGGGCAATAACCATGGCTACGCAGTCGATGCTGAGTTTCATGTTGTGAATCACTATTTTGTCAGTGGCAATGCGCTGAAATGCACCGGATACGACGGACGTGTATTGCGAGGTTTAAAAGTACAAGCTGTTTCACCCAGTACAGTGACGCTGCTTGACAACGTTGAAAGCTTTCAAATTCAGTTTGGCGTTTCAGACACTATCACGTCTTCTAGAGGTCAAGCTATTAGATACGTTACTGCCGATGAAATTGGTGGGCTGCGCAATACAAATCAACAAGTTGTATCTCTTCGGTGGGCGTTAATGCTGAAAAGCTATCAAAACGAAGTACAGCAAACGCAAGCGCAGAAATACGCCTTGCTTAATGAAGCCGCAAGGACAATGAGTACTTCTCATTATTACCAAGTTTTTTCTAAGACATTGGCGCTTCGCAATATGAAGAATTTTGTAAGGAGTTCGCAATGAGGCAACAAGGTTTGGTCATGGTGTTTGCACTACTTGTACTCTTGTCCATTACGGTATTAGGAGTAAGCGCCGTTACTAGTAGTTTATCTCAGTCGAAAATGGCCGTGTCGATGCAACAAAGCGGATTGGCTTTCGACGCTGCAGAGTCGGCGATCGCGGGCGTATTTTTTGAATCAGAAGATGAAGTGTTGTTAAGTGATGCAACCAAAACTGACCCACTATCTGAAGCGCGCCAAGGAAATATATTTGACCCTGTAGCAGATACTATGAGCTGTTTTGATGAAGGTCAGTGGACTGACCGATATATGACCGAGGGAGGGCTGGCCGTTGGGGATAGGCATGTTACAGACGGTACCTATCAAACTGCTGCCTCCTCAAAAAGCTGGTCGCGTACCGCGTTTGTGAGAGAGCAAGCGTGTCGTGGATCAAGTAATGTTATAGGCGGCAGTAATATCAACTGCCATATGTTTGTTATTCGTGGTTGTGGAAAGGTGTCTGGTAAGTCGTCAGTGGTAGCTAATACACTCGCAGCATCTGTATTCGGACCAGCATCTCAGTAGGTGGCGTTATGAAGAAAATCTCAAGTTATCTTGCCTCCATTACACTTTTTAGCTGTATTGGCTTTTCCGCGGTTGGTGATGACCTCGATATTTATTTAGGTAATGCCAACAGTGCGGTGACCTATAACCCAAATGTTCTGTTTATAATGGACTCATCAGGCAGTATGGGCGGGTATGATGGAACGTCGCAGACACGAATGTTGAGAGTGCAGAACGCACTTAAAGAGGCCCTTCAGTCGGCAACCAATATCAATGCTGGTCTTATGCGCTTCTCTGACTACGGTGGCCCCATTCTTTATCCCGTGCGTAACATTGATGAGGCAGTGAGACCTGAAATCATTATTTCGACAAGTGAAGATGACCATGATGCACATGAAATCGACGGCACGGTAACCACGCAAAGCAACGATCTTGTGCTAAGTAGCGGCACCAAAACGGTCACCTCTGGCTTGCGTTTTACAGACCTTAATATCCCACAAGGTGCAACGATTGTTAGTGCTAGCATTCGATTTACTTCAGAAAAATTCAACGTAGCAGGCACATCATTTACTATTGCAGGCGAAGCGTCTGCTGCAAGTGCTGCATTTTCAACGACCAATAACGACTTGTCCTCACGCACGAAAACGGGGGCAAGTGTCGAGTGGTCAACAGATAATAGCTTCCCCTCATCGGGCGAAGTAATCACTACACCAGACATCAGTAGTGTTATTCAAGAAATCGTCGATTTGAGTGCTTGGTGTGGCGGTAAATCACTGAATATTCTTATTGAAGGAAGTAGTACAGACTCGGCGAGTAGTCGAGAAGCAAGAGCAAGTGATGTTGGGCAAAGTGGTGCGCCACAGCTTGTTATTTCCTATGACGATTCAACCGCTACTGGTTGTATTCAAGGTGAGGGAATTTATCAGGTTGGTAACTCAAAAGATAACTCTGAAGAAGACACTAATGGCTACCCGAATACCGGTAACGAGCTGACATTCAATTCTTACTATAACGACAATATTGGTATTCGTTTTCGCAATGTTAACATTCCTCAAGGTGCGGTAGTAACCGAGGCGTACCTTGAATTTACCGCATACAGCACACGTACTTATGGTAATGCGAGTATGCGTATTCGCGGTGTTGCCGATGACGATGCAAGCGACTTTCACCCAGATAGACGTTATCGATTAGCAAACCTGCCAAAAACGTCAGGTGTTACCTGGTCTATGCCATATTTTTACAGCAATAGTGAATATCGCTCTCCAAATATTAGTAGTATTGTTAAAGAGATAGTCGATCGTAGCGGCTGGGTTGCTGGCAACGATATGGCGTTTGTTTTAGATGATTTTGTGTCGTATCGCGGAGCCTATACCTATGGCGGCTCACCATCAAAAGCGCCCAAACTTATCGTCAAGTTTAACGGTTCAGCAACGCCTGGCGCTTCTGCTACGGTAAGAGAGCATTTAATCAGTAAAATTGACGAACTCAGTGCCAATGGATTCACCCCTATAGTTGATACGCTCCTAGAGGCGACAAACTATTACGGTGGATTGGCAGTTGATTACGGTTTGCGACGTGGCCAGGGTGATGTCAGCAGTTCGGTACGACGTAGTACCCGAGTCAGTCACAGAAGTTCGTATCTGGGTGCTGACTCTATACTGCCGTCGGGTTGTACCGTCGATAATTTATCAAGCAGTAACTGTATCAACGAAGCTATCCCAAGCGGTGCAACTTACATCTCGCCTGTTTCTGACCTTCAATGTCAGACCAATAACCATATTGTGTTACTTTCAGATGGTGAAGCGAACAACAACCACAGTGTAAGTAAAATTCAAACGCTGCTAGGGAAGTCGTGTACAGGAAGCGGTGGTGAAAAATGTGGTTTGGATCTCGTTAAAAATATCAGCAAATCAGAAACGTCCGTCATCGGACCCCGAGTTATCACCCACACCATTGGCTTTGCTGCCAACAGTACGGCTAACAATTTCTTAAATCAATTAGCGTTACAAAGTGGTGGTGGATTCTATCAGGCAGACAACAGTACTGATCTACTTGAAGCGTTCAATACGATTTTGCGCTCCGTAAAAGATATCAACGCAACTTTTGTATCGCCAGGTGTTGCCGTTAACCAATTAAACCGACTTACTCACCGCGATGAGCTTTATTTTGCACTGTTTAAACCTAGTGAAGGTGCGATTTGGCCCGGCAACTTGAAACGCTATCGGTTAAGCGGAGACGAAATTTTAGATAAGAACAGTTTAAACGCGGTAGATAGTGTGACGGGGTTCTTTGCTGAGAATTCTCACAGCTATTGGTCTACGTTAGCCGATGGTAGTGAAGTGAGTGACGGAGGCGCAGCCAGTAAGCTAGGTGCTAACCGCCACATCTACGTATTTGAGGACGCTGGTAGCATCGTACGAAGTGCTAATTCACTTCACGAAGACAATAGCAGCATAACGATAGGAGACTTGGCGCTTGAGAGTGAACCTGATGCAGAAGCGCTTCGTGCAGCCATATTAAAATGGGCACGTGGTGTTGATGTAAAGGATGACAACGGCGACGGCAGCACAAGTGATTACCGTCCTCAAATGGGAGACCCCATTCATTCCCAGCCTATTATCGTGAACTATGGCCTAAATGATTCAGCGATTTTTGTTGCGACAAACCAAGGTATGTTGCACTCGTTTGATACGCAAACGGGTGAGGAAAATTTCGCTATTATGCCAAAGACCTTACTTCAGAATTTACACCACTTCTACAAGGATGCTTCGTCATTTGAGCACAAGTACGGCATTGATGGCGACCTCATCTTGCGCACCGTTGATGAAAAGAAATACCTGTACGTAGGAATGCGCCGTGGTGGTCAGAACTACTATGTTTTTGATGTAACGAATAAGACAGCACCAACCTTAAAATTTAAAATTGAAGGTGGTACAGGAGAGCTTGCCAAACTTGGACAAACGTGGTCTAGACCCACAATTACCAAAGTGCGTATGGGAGACCAAGTTAAAAACGTGATGATTGTTGGTGGCGGCTACGACGACGCTCAAGATGATCGCATTGTTAGGTCGAGTGACGGTATCGGCAATGCAGTGTTTATGTTTGATGCGGATAATGGCAGTTTACTGTGGCATGCCAGTAACGCTGACGCCAACCTTAATCTCACGAATATGACATACAGTATCCCTGGGCGTATTTCCGTGATAGACAGAGACAACGATGGATTTGCCGATCACATGTATGTCGCTGATACAGGTGGACAGCTTTTCAGACTCGATATTTACAACGGCAAATCAGGAAGCAACTTTATAAAAGGTGCACGTTTAGCTGATTTTGGCGGCGACACGGCAGAAACGAATCGTCGTTTTTATTATGGTCCCGATGTTACAGAGATCGCGTTGGGTGATGAGTTGTACTACGGTGTTGCTCTTGGTAGTGGCTGGCGAGCGTCACCTTTAGACACGGTTGTTGAAGATAACTTCTACATGTTAAAAGACACTGGTGTGTTTAAGCGAGACATCAATGGTGACTATTCGTTTATGACCACCGTGTATGAAAGTGATATGTACAATGCAACAAGCCATGCACTAACAAGTAGTGATGAAACGGCGCGCGAATTAGCGGCTGCAACGTTTGCCAACAAAGCAGGTTGGTATCTAAACTTAACTACTAATGGCGAAAAAGTACTATCATCACCGCTCATTCTTGATTACAAAGTATTCTTTACAACCTACGTACCAGCTGTGAGTAGCACAAGCGCTTGTGCACCACCGACCGGCAATAGTCGTGCTTATTTGGTGAGCATGTTTAATGGCAATGCGGTCACTGATCTCAATAATAATGGTGTGCTTGACGACGGCGATCGTGTTGCTGAACTCAAGCAAACAGGGATAGCACCAGAAACTAAAATTCTTATCGAAGATATTGTTAGCCCTGTGGTGTGTTTGGGCACCGAGTGTGTATCTGCCGTTATCGAGGTGGATGAAGATGGTAACAATGAAGCCTGCATTTCAGCATTTGAATGCTTAGCGGAAAATATCTATGGACGATTTGAACGAATTCAACGCGGAAGCTGGCACTCAGAGACAGAGAGAGAATAAAATGATTAAAGGTGTTCGACAAGCGGGTTTCTCCCTTATTGAGCTTATGATTGTAGTAACGATAATCGGTATTGTGGCAGCAATTGCTTATCCTTCATATCAAGGAGTTATTGCCGATGGTTATCGCGGTACTGGACAGGCAGACTTATTGGCTTTAGCCGCGGCAATGGAGCGTCATCACAGCGGCTCTTTTAGTTACGAGGGGGCAGCGAGCGGCGGCGGTAACACAGGTGCACCAACGATTTTTGCTACTTACTCACCATCGTCAGAGCCTGCTGCTAACAAGCGCTATGACTTAACTATCGTTGCCTCAAATGCGACGTCATACCAACTTAAAGCGACACCTGTTAGTGGGTCTAGTCAGGCGTCAGACGGAGCATTATTTTATTATAGCGACGGTCGAAAAGGATGGGATCAAAATAACAACGGTAGTCTTGAGTCATCCGAGTACTGTTGGTCTTGCTAACTGGAGTGTAAAACGCTCAATCAGAGTTTAGACACAGGCTTAACCTGCAATTTCCCAAAAAGCACTATGTCATCCCAATGCTGTTCGTAGAGTGGGGTAATGGAGGCGAGTGCTTTTTGGTTCGTTTGGATTTGTCGCTGCGCTTTTGACTCAACAATTGTTATCAGTAACAACTTTGTTTGAATATAAGTATCAAGAACTAACACCGAAGTACTGACGAAAAAGAAGAGGGCAACAAGTACCTCTACTAAAGCCACTCCGCTGTTTCGAATATGCTGTTTTTCATTGCACATACCAACTCCCCGTGATTGGAATTATTTTTTGCAACGAGGGTTTGCGCTGTAAAGTCGTTAATATCTTGCTGGAGTAATGCATACTTCCCGCAATATGTTCGATTAATTGCGTATTTGATAAGAATGCACCATTGATACTCGCCCCGCTTTTCAGTGACAACGTGTATTTCGTTGGTGTAGTTGATAGGTGCACCAAAAGGCCCTCGAAAGTCGTATTTTTAGCCAATGTTATGTTGCCGTCTTTAACAATGATAAGCATAGGCGACGCGCTATTGGCATGATCTACATCGTTATCATCTATAACACAATCACCAACAACCCAATGCACACTTGCTTCTGCAAGATCATCACAGGCCTTGCGAAGGTCTGGATTGGGAAAATACAGCCCTGTTAGTTTTTTAATTTTACGATTGAATAAGAACTCAGTAATTGCAGGGGAAAAGGCCGTTGCTTGAACAATCGTCGGAATATTTAACAGGGCTGGGTAGCGCAGAAATTGTTCACCCAACGTAATGTTGTGGTTCACTGAGCTCACAGTTATGTGAAACTGCTCGAGGTGCTGTTGATTTTTAGCAAGAAGCGAGAGTGCGTTAATTGAGTGGGTTACATCAGCATTTATGTTGGGGATATTTTGGGGTGAAGTGGTACGCAACTGTGCCGCAATATCGCGTAGTGATTGAGTCAGTGAGACCTCTATATCGTCACTAGATGTAATCGACCTATCGACATCCAAAAAATGCTGCACTGCACGGGATGTTGCCCCCGTAAGAAAGGCCGTTATTGTCAAAAGGATTATCACAATACCAAGAATTACCATGCCGCGCTGTCGTCTACTTTCAGCGATAGCATTGTTAATTGAAATGCCATAGATACTCATCAGTTACCCTTGTTAACGCGCATTAGGAATGTGAATGGTAAATTTCAGGGCTGACACGATAGCGAAATTTTTTGTGCTCTTTGCATCTATTTCAACCTCATAGACACCGCCTAGTGCATTATGCTGTATGGGGGCAATTGAAAAATGCGTGATACGCAAAGACTGACTATCGGTAATATCGTGCCACCCTTTGGCTTTACATGATGCTCCCGATACTCGCTGTTCAATTGCATAGTCACGTAAACGAAAACCCATAAGTTCTCCCTCAGCTTGAGTTACCTTACCATTGTGATTTTTATCGAATGAGAAGGTGACACAACTATGCTTTTTCTCTTTTGGGAAATTGCTGATGCTAATTGAACTGCCTGCTGTAGGGCTGAGGTTAATGGGTGAGAGTACTGGCGGCATGTTGAAGTCGGCCTGGCTCAAATTGCGTTTTAAATAATGATGCAAGGTTCGGATTTCGTCCTTTAAGGCAATTTCGAGCTGCATCTGAAGAAAAGCGTGATGCAGCATTGCAACATTGCTTGTGGCGTAAGAAATGACTAGCGCGCCTAGGGTCGCTGCAATCAGCAACTCAACCAATGTAAACCCTTGAAACCTCAACATAATGCAACGCCTGAAAGGGGAGTATTTGAACAAGCCCTTACTCTGCCCAATACACTTATTGTCACTTTGCCCGTTAGTGACGCGTGAGCAATTTGCAGTGTTGTGTTGCCACCAAAAAAAACCGTCCCTAGTGGCGAAAAGGTCACATGCTTTTTGTTTTCTTTTTTGTTCACAATAGTGGCATTAAGTGCATGGGATTGTATCGACCACACTTTGTCATCAACAGCGCATTTATGAAGTGTGTGGCAGTCGCAGTTTTTGTCCACACTCACCGCAACGCAGCTGCTTTTATTCATTTGTAAATGCAGGTGCACAGGTGCTTTTAGTGAGATAGCAGCAGAGCGTGCCGTGGTAGCAAGCTCTGTAATAGCCCCTAGTGCGCGCCTAAATTCAATTTCTTGTTTCCACTTAACGAAAGAAGGAAGTGAAAGCGCACTGATAAAGCTCACCAAGGTAACGACGAGCATGACTTCTAACAAGCTATAACCCTTATATCTTAACTGTTTGAAAAGAAGAGATGTTGTGTCGCGTAAAACCATACGTTAGTTCGGTTAATCTGAAGTAGGTAAATTGATAGCGTTACTGTATCGGTGAATACACGTGAAGGAAGCTGTACTATGGAAGGGAATTGGCAGAGAAAGGCATTTGTAGCCAAAAATGAGGGGGTTACACTAGTCGAATTACTTTGCGCTATCGCAGTAGTAGGCATTATCGCCGTCGCACTACACAGTCAGGTTTTTGGGTCATCGCAAAAGGTAAATAAGCTAAAAGCAAAGGCATACATTATTGAAATTCAGGCATTGCAGGCACGCCATTGGCTGCTCACCGGATTATACTTGCCATTATCATCACTGCCTTCTGTACCAGTTGACGAGGTTACAGTGTTAGAAAACAACGTTAGCAAAAATACCTATGAAATTACGTTTAGCATGGGGTTTTACACCAACGGTGATAAGTGTAAAACCCTTGTATTGACGCCGCAGGGCGTAACGCCTAGGTCATGTATGTAAGAACACGCTAGAGAAGAGAGTTAGCTACAACTTAGCTCAGTGCCGCTTAAGTCTTCTTTAACGCCATTACCATTACTATCTACCGCAACAGAAATACGTCCATAAAGTGATAGTAATAAGGCAGAAGCATAAGCATTATCGTTCGTTTTTGGACACATTGTTATCGTGGCTGCGGTATCAATACCACCTTGTTCGTCAAATACTATGGCGCCACTGATACCGTAAATCGCGTTTGCAGAATTTAGCGGGTCACTGCTTACAATTAGTTCTTCGGTATTATCACGAGTGCCGTTGCCATTGGCATCGATAAACACCATTTTTGCATTTTTCCAATCGTTGACACACGCCGTATAGTTTTCGGTAGGGCACAAAACGACATTTGTTTGTTCGTCGACAGCAGTAAACCTAGCGCGTTGTGCTACCGCACTTAAACTATTTAAGTCAGCAGTGATTTTGTTTTTGATAAGGATGCTTTGAATATTGGGTGCCACCGATGTAAGGATAATTGCCAAGATAGCCACAGCGACTAGCATTTCCAATAACGTGAGACCGTGTTGCGATTTCAGCGAATGAAATGATGAGTTACGAGCTACGACATTTTTCATACGGTGTAATTAACTCTTTAACTTAGATTACAAATAATAAATTGTGCGATGGATCAAACACACTAATACATTATAGGTTAAACTAATTCTCAGTCGGTAGGGTATGTAATTACTCCTTAGCGCATATACGACCATACACTTAACGTGCTTATCAAAAACAACAGCATAATAGCACTAACATCTCGTTGTATATTATCGTAAACTCATTAGACAGGACGCCTCAACATTACGTGGAAATTATGATGCAAAAACAAGCGGTTATTGAAGAAATGAAAGTGCTGCCTGAAATTGACGTGGAATTTGAAATTGCTCGTCGAGTCTCATTTATCAAAAAGCAGTTATTAACGTCTGGCCTGAACGCCCTTGTGTTGGGCATTAGCGGCGGTATTGATTCGTGTACGTTAGGGCGACTAGCCCAGTTAGCCGTGGATGAGCTAAATCAAGAAAATCATGAAAATTATCAGTTTATTGCAGTGCGTCTGCCATACGATACTCAAGCTGATGAAGACGACGCGCAACAGTCTATTGATTTCATAAAACCTACACATGCTGTTACGGTTAATGTACAGCCAGGTGCAGATGCTATTCACGTCTCTACAACCGAGGCACTTGCGCAAACTAACTTACTGCCAGAAAGTGACGCCAAAAAAGACTTTGTGAAAGGTAATGTTAAGGCGCGTACCCGCATGGTAATTCAGTATGAGATAGCGGGCATGGTTGATGGACTCGTGTTAGGTACTGACCATTCTGCTGAAAATATTACAGGCTTTTACACTAAATACGGTGATGGCGCGTGTGATTTAGCACCTCTGTTCGGGTTAAGTAAGCGCCAAGTACGTGCAATAGCGGCACATTTAGGTGCACCACATAATGTGATTACAAAAGCGCCTACGGCCGATCTAGAGAGTTTAGCGCCGCAGAAGGCTGACGAGCAGGCGTTAGGTATGACCTATGACCAAATAGATGACTTCCTTGAAGGAAAAGCGGTTTCTGCAGAAGTGGAAGAGAAATTGCTCTATATTTATGAGCGTACACAACATAAACGTGTGCCAATTCCAACAATTTACGATGAGTTGTAGTCATGAAGAAAATTGAAGCTATCATTAAACCGTTCAAAATGGACGACGTTAGGGAAGCGCTAGCTGAAGTCGGTATAGCAGGGATGACAGTGTCAGAGGTGAAAGGCTTTGGTCGTCAAAAAGGCCATACTGAGCTATATCGCGGCGCTGAGTACCAGGTCGACTTCCTACCGAAGATTAAAATTGAATTAGTGCTGGATGATGAGCGAGTAGAGCAGGCCGTTGAGGCCATTCAATCATCCGCAAAAACCGGCAAAATCGGCGACGGAAAGATTTTTGTCTACAACGTAGAGATGGCCGTGCGAATTCGCACTGGTGAACAAAACGAAGACGCTATTTAATTTTATCGTAAGAAAGTACAAAGGGGAGCAGACAGTAGTGTGCTCCCCTTTTCTTATTGTGCGTTATTAGTGGTCGTGGCCACAGCCGCCAGCGCCATGTGCGTGGCCATGCTCAAGCTCTTCGGCGGTGGCTTCTCGTACATCAATGACTTTCACGTCAAAGGTAAGTGGAATACCTGCAAGCGGGTGGTTTCCATCAACCACCACTTCGTCATCGGTGGTCTCAATAATGATCACAGATTGCTCACCTTGTGGTGTCGTCGCTCTGAACGACATGCCAACTTCTACGTCCATACCTTCAAACATTGAGCGAGGAACGGTTTGAACCAGTTCATCAGCGCGCTCTCCGTATGCTTTTTCAGGTGTAACAGCAATGTTGAAGCTATCATCTTTCGACTTGCCAATTAATGCATCTTCTAATCCCTCAATAAGAAAGCGGCGTCCTAGCAGCACTACCAGCGGAGACTTCCCTTCTGATGAATCAAGTGTTGTACCATCTTCGGTAGAAACGGTGTAGTGCAGCGTTACAACGCTGTCAGAGGTAATTGTCATAACAAATCCTAGTTGGGCCCTAAACAAAAATAGGGCAGTAAAAAATGTAATACAGTACTTTTGAGTTGGTGTACTGTTAACGGCGTCTCTTCACAATATTGCTCGCTTGTTGCTCAATATTGTACGGCAATGCATTAGGGTAGCAGGTCACAGCAGTATTATCAGCCAATCTGTGTAAATCCGAGGGAGTTGTATCGTTATTGAGTACTGCAAGCAGCCATGTTTCTTGTCCGAGAGCCACGCTATTAATGACTTTCCCCGCTATACGCCAATTCTCTCCAAGTTGCTTTTCTAACGATGCACCAGGAGCAATATCAACGGTGCCATCTAGGGTTAGACTAAACGCTGCGCGTTTATTTTTCCCCAGAAAACGGGTGCGTGCTACAACCTCTTGACCCATGTAACAGCCTTTATCAAAATCGATGCCCTCTAGGGCATGCACGTTCATCATCTGAGGTACGTATTCAGCAATAGACGCATCATCTATTG